>DCZG01000035.1:6802-17396 GCA_002331575.1 Atopobium sp. UBA2090
CCTGCCCGCCGTGGAACGGGACGGTCTTTCCGACGGAGCGGGCGCTCGCGAGGGGGACGAGCCTCCCGACGGGAAAGTCCCTCTCCTCGAGGCACTGGAGCATCTGGGTTCCCACGACGCCAGTGGCGCCGAGAATTGCAACGGTCTTGTCGCTCATGAGACTTCCCTTCGAAAGATGGCTGCCGGCTGGTTAGCGCGCGTGCGGGGACGTAACCATCTCGTCGCGAACGAAGCCCTCGTAGATGACCTTGATGGCACGCTCGAAGTCGGCGTTGTCGACACCCATGATGATGCTGATCTCCTCGGAGCTCTGCGTGATCATGCGGATGTTGACGCCCGCGTTGCCGAGGACCCCGAAGATCTTGCCCGAGGTTCCCGAACGGCGTGACATGTTGCGGCCGACGACCGAGATGAGGGCGATCTTGTCGAGCATGGTGATGTCGTCGGGCTTGATCTCGCGCCGGATGTCCGCCACGATCGAGTAGATGGTGTCTCGGACCTGGTCGGCCGACACGACCACGCCGAAGGAGTCGACGCCCGTCGGGATGTGCTCGACGGAGACGCCATAGCGCTCGAAGATGTCGAGCGCACGGCTGATGACGCCGACCTCGTTGGACATGTGGGCCTTCTTGACGTGCACGGCGAGGAAGTCCTTCTTGCCTGCGACGCCGGTGATCAGGTGCTCGTTGGTGCCGACCTCTGCCGTCTCGGAGATGATCGTGCCGCGGTCCTCGGGGCGGTTGGTGTTCTTGATGACGATGGGGATGCCCACCTCGCGCACGGGAAAGATGGCCTCCTCCTGTAGCACCGAGGCGCCCATGTAGGAGAGCTCGCGCATCTCGTCGAAGGTGATGCGACGGATGGAGCGCGGATCGTCCACGACGCGGGGGTCGGCGGAGAGGAACCCGGACACGTCGGTCCAGTTCTCGTAGAGGTCGGCGTTGATGCAGCGAGCGACGATGGCGCCGGTGATGTCCCCGCCGCCGCGCTTGAAGAGCTTGATGGACCCGTCGACCGTCGCGCCGTAGAAGCCCGGCAGGACGAAGGCCCCCTCGCGGACGACGATCTCCTTCAGTCGAGACGCCGTGCGCTCGATGTCGACGGTGCCGTCGTGATGGAAGACGATGACGTCAGCCGCGTCGACGAACTTGAGGCCCAGGTACTCGGCCATGATGTGCGACGTGAACCACTCGCCGCGCGAGACGATGTACTCGGGCGAGTGCTTCTTGATGTTCTTGGCGAAGGTCTCGAACTTCTCGGCCACGGGCCAGGTGACCCCCAGCTCGTCCGCGATGTCGACGAAGCGCTGCTCGATGTCGGCGAGCAGCGAGGTGCAGTCGACGTGGTACTGGATGTGGGCGTTGACGAGAAGGAGCAGGTCGGTGATCTTGTTGTCGCCGTCGAAGCGCCTTCCGACGGCGGAGACCACGACGAACTTGCGGTCGGGATCTGCATCGACGATTGCCTTGACCTTCTTGAACTGCTCGGCGGATGCGACGCTGGAGCCGCCGAACTTCGAGATCTTGATCATGCTTGACCTAGCTTTCCTTGACGATGGCGGCCATGAAGGTGGTAGGGTCGGTCCGGAGCGCCTCGTCGAGAAGCCCCCGCGCCCGCTCCGAGGTGATGTCGCTCACGAGGACGGCACCAGGCTCGAAGAGGCGAGAGCCCTCGACGTCCGCCTCGGTTCGGAACACGTAATCGGAGCGGAGCAGCCCCGGGTCGTACTCGAGCCCACGCGAGAAGTCATAGCGGGGCCGGATGCCCGCGGTGCAGTCGAGAACGTCCTGCACGATGGCGTTGCCTGTGGGAAGTGACCCCGCGCCCTGCCCGTAGAACTTGAGCTCGCCCACCGTGTCGGCGTCGAGCGTCACGAGGTTGAAGTTGGAGGGGACGTTCGCCTCGAGCGAGGACGTGCTGACGGCGACGGGCTCGACCGCGACGGCGTAGCGCCCGTCCCTCTGCACCCCCCTGCCGAGAAGCTTGACCGTGCGCTCGTGGCTTCCGAAGAGCGCGAGGTCGTGCTTGGAGAGCGTTCGGATGCCCGTCACCGGAAGTTCCTTCGTGCAGGCGACGTCGAAGGCGACGGACGCGGTGATGACCGTCTTGTTGCGCACGTCGATGCCATCGATGTCCGCTGACGGGTCGCGCTCCGCGTAGCCCATCTCCTGCGCCTTGCTGAGGACCTCGGAGAAGTCCGAACCGTCCTTGAGCATCTTGTACACGATGTAGTTGGTGGTCCCGTTCATGATGCCCGAGAAGGAGCTGATGGCGTCGATCCTCCTCGCCTTGATGATGCTCGCGATCCAGGGAATGCCGCCTCCCACGGAGGCCTCGATGAGAAGGCCGACGCCATGGGCATTCGCCGCCTCCACGAACTCGGCGAAGTACTCGGCGACAACGGCCTTGTTGGAGGTGACGACGTGCTTGCCCGCGTTGAGGGCCGCGAGGATGTAGGTGTGCGCCGGCTCGAGGCCGCCCATGCACTCGACCACGACCTCGACCTGAGAATCATTGACGATGTCAACGTAGCTCGACGTCATGCGAGACTCGCTGATGCGATCGGGGAGCTCGAGAATCCGAGAGACCTCGACGTCGGCGACCTGCTCGTCGATGATTTTCACGACCCCTCGGCCCACGGTCCCGTATCCAAGGACGGCTATCTTCATCTGGGTTCCTTTCAAATCTGTGTCGTCGGCTTCGGGACAGCCCCCGCACGGCTATCATACGTGCATAGAAAAAGCTCGAGGCCCAGGACACAAGGAGCCAACAAGTGACAACTTTCTACCACAGCACTCGCTCGAACGCCGATTCTGTAACAAGCAAGCAAGCTATCCTGACGGGCATTGCGCCCGACGGCGGCCTCTACGTGACCGACCAGCTCGGCGCGAGGACGCTCGACCTCGCCGATGTGGTCGACTCCAGCTTCCAGGAGACGGCACGCTCGGTCCTGGGGACGCTCCTTCCCGACTACAGCTCTGACGAGCTCTCACGCTGCGTCGCCGGTGCCTACGGTCCCCAGTGGGACGACGCGGCGATCACCCCCCTCACCCCCCTCGGCTCCGACTGGCTGCTCGAGCTCTACCACGGGCCCACCTGCGCCTTCAAGGACGTCGCACTCCAGATGCTCCCCCAGCTCATGAGCGTCGCGCGCGAGGGGAACGGTCACAACGTCATGATCGTGACGGCCACCTCGGGCGACACGGGCAAGGCCGCCCTCGACGGCTTCTCCGACGTCCCAGGCACAGGCGTCTGCGTCTTCTTCCCGTATGGCAAGGTGTCGGACATCCAGCGCCTGCAGATGGTGACCCAGGTCGGCTCGAACGTGGCCGTCTGCGCGATCCGCGGCACCTTCGACGATGCCCAGACCGAGGTCAAGCGCATCTTCGCCGACCGAGAGCTCGGCGGGCGCCTCGCCGAGGACAACGTCGTGCTCTCGAGCGCCAACTCCATCAACATCGGTCGTCTCGCCCCCCAGGTCACCTACTACTTCAACTCCTACGCCCAGCTCGTACGCGCGGGAGCCGTCAAGGCTGGCGAGAAGGTCGACTTCTGCGTGCCCACGGGCAACTTCGGCGACGTGCTCGCCGGCTACTACGCCAAGCGGCTCGGGCTCCCCGTTCGCAGGCTCATCGTGGCGTCGAACTCCAACGACGTCCTCACGGACTTCATCTCGACGGGCACCTACGACCGCAACCGCGCGTTCGTCAAGACGATTTCCCCGTCGATGGACATCCTCGTGTCGTCCAACCTCGAGCGGATGCTCTACTACGCGTCCGACGGCGACGTCGAGCTCGTCTCCACCCTCATGGCCGGCCTGCGCGAGGGTGGCGCCTACACGCTCCCCGAATCCGTCTACGCCGCCATCCGCGAGACCTTCGACTGCGGACGCGCCACGGACGACGAGACGCGCGAGACGATTCGCAGCACCTGGGAGACGGAGCACAAGCTCATCGACCCGCACACCGCCGTGGCAAAGCACGTCCTCGACGGCATCGAGCACGACGGCACGACGCGCGTCTGCCTCTCTACGGCGAGCCCCTACAAGTTCTCCGCCGACGTCCTGGGGGCGCTCGGCATCGACACCTCCGGCATGAACGGCTTCGCCTGCATGGACTCGCTCGAGCACATCACGGACACGGTGGCGCCCGCGCAGCTCTCCAGTCTGCGCGAGGGCGAGGTCCTTCACGACGACGTCTGCGACCAGGAGAAGATGGGCGCGTTCGTGGAGTCCTCCTGCGCGAGGGTATTCCTGTGACCAACGGCGGCGGACAGCGGGGAAACGCGGTCGTCACGGTGAGCGTCCCCGCGACGACGGCGAATCTCGGGGTCGGGTTCGACGTCCTCGGACTCGCGCTCGAGCTTTCGGCGACCTTCGCCTTCGAACCCGCCGACGCGCTCCTCGTCGAGGGCTGCGCCCCCGAGCTCCGTGGCGAGGACAACCTCGTCTGGACCTCCTACCTGGCCGCCTGCGCGGAGTACGACCTCGCCTGGCGTCCGCTGCACATCGTCGAGCACTCCCCCATCCCCTCGTCGGGCGGTCTGGGATCGAGTTCCACCTGCATCGTGGCCGGAGTGCTCGCGGCGCAGGCACTCGGCGGTCTCCCCCTCGACAGGGAGTCCGCCCTCAACATCGCCACGCGCATCGAAGGTCATCCGGACAACGTGGCCCCGGCCGTCATGGGCGGTCTCGTGAGCTCGTTCGTGAACGGGAACGACACCGTGACGACGCGGTGGGTCGTCGCCCCCAACCTCCGATTCGTCTGCATGGCGCCGTCTTACCGCGTGCTCACGCGCGACGCCCGCAAGGCGCTCCCCTCGATGGTGCCCATCAGCACCGTCTCGTGGCAGGTCGGCCGCTGTCTCGCCATGGTGAGCGCGCTCGCCTCGGGCGATCCGCATGCCATCAACGAGTGCTGCCACGACCGCACGCACGAGCCCTATCGCGCACCGCTCATCCCCGACTATGAGCGTCTGAAGGCCATCTCTCTCGCCGCCGGAGCCTGTGCGTTCCTCATCTCGGGCTCGGGGGCGACGATGCTTGCCATCGCTGACGGCGACGAGGCAGCCTCCAAGGTCACTGAAGCCGTGGAGGGCGTCGTTCCCGACCTCTGGGTTCGCACGTTGCGCGCGAGCGAGCACGGCGCTTCCGTAGAGTTCTCGAGCTAGAAAGGTCACCTATGAACATCTGCTGCCTTGACATGGAGGGCGTCCTCGTCCCCGAGATCTGGATCGCGTTCTCCGAGGCGTCTGGCATCCCCGAGCTCCGCAGGACCACCCGCGACGAGCCGGACTACGACAAGCTCATGCACTGGCGGCTGGGCATCCTCCGCGAGCACGGTCTCGGCCTCCGCGATATCCAGCAGGTCATCGCGACGATTGACCCCCTGCCCGGCGCGCGCGACTTTCTCGACCAGCTCCGTCAGGAGTCCCAGGTCGTGATACTCTCCGACACCTTCGAGCAGTTCGCCAAACCCCTCATGGAGAAGCTCAACTGGCCGACCATCTTCTGCAACACGCTCGAGGTGGCGCCCTCGGGCGAGGTCACGGGCTTCTCGATGAGGTGCCCCCAGTCCAAGCTCACGACCGTGCGCGCCCTTCAGTCGATGGGCTTCGAGACCATCGCCACGGGAGACTCCTACAACGACCTCGCGATGATTCGCGCGAGCAAGGCCGGCTTCCTCTTCAGGAGCACCGAGAAGATCATCGCAGACAACCCGGACATCCCCGCCTACCAGGAGTTCGGAGAGCTCCTCTCGGCCTTCGAGGGTGCCTTCTAGGAAGCTTCCGCACCGTTTCCCCACATCGAGAAGAACAGGCCCCGAGGATTCGTCTCCTCGGGGCCTGTCGGTACTTCTCGCTGTGACGGCACTAACCGCCGAGGTACGCCTTGCGGACGTCATCGTCGTCGAGCAGCTCCCTGCCCGTGCCGGTCTTGACGATCTTGCCCGTCTCGAGCACGTAGCCGCGGTTGGCGATCGAGAGGGCCATGCTCGCGTTCTGCTCGACCAGCAGGATGGTCGTGCCCTGCTCGTTGAGCTCCTTGATGATGTCGAAGATCTCCTGGACGAGGATGGGGGCGAGGCCCATGGAGGGCTCGTCGAGCATGAGCAGGTCGGGCTTGGACATGAGCGCGCGGCCCATGGCGAGCATCTGCTGCTCGCCACCCGAGAGGGTGCCGGCGACCTGATCGATCCTCTCCTTGAGGCGCGGGAAGCGCTCGAAGACGATCTTGAGCGACTCGGCGTTCTCGGCGTCCGTGCGGGTGTAGCCGCCCATCTCGAGGTTCTCCTCGACGGTCATCTCGGTGAAGACGCGCCGCCCCTCGGGGCAGAGCGCGAGACCCTTGGAGACGATCTTGTGGGGCTTGGTTCCCACGAGGGCCTCGCCCCTGAAGTCGATGCTGCCCGAGTCGGGCTTGATGAGGCCGGCGATCGTGTTGAGCGTCGTGGACTTGCCGGCGCCGTTCGCGCCGATGAGCGTGACGATCTCGCCCTCGTCGATGTCGAACGAGATGCCCAGGACGGCCTTGATGGCACCGTACGAAACGTGCAGGTCCTGCACCGAAAGCATGCTCGCCACGTTACTTCGCCTCCTGCTTGCCGAGGTAGGCCTCGATGACCTTGGGATCGTTCTGAATCTCCTCGGGGGTTCCCTTGGCGATGATCCTTCCGTAGTCGAGGACGCCGATGACCTCGCAGACACCCATGACCAGGCTCATGTCATGCTCGATGAGCAGGATGGCGATCTGGAAGTCGTCGCGAATCTTCTGGATGTTCTCCATGAGCTCGTCGGTCTCGTTGGGATTCATGCCCGCGGCAGGCTCGTCGAGGAGGAGCACCTTGGGGTTGGTCGCCAGCGCGCGGATGATCTCGAGACGGCGCTGGGCGCCATAGGGAAGGTTGCCCGCCTCGGTCGACGCGAGCCCCTGCATGTCGAAGATGCCGAGAAGGTCGAGCGCCCGGTCGTGGAACTCCGCCTCCTGCCTCCAGTGCTTGGGAAGACGGAACACGTCGGTGAGGAGGCTCGTGGACATCGAGTTGCCGAGACCCACGAGGACGTTCTCCTCGACCGTCATCTTGTCGAAGAGACGGATGTTCTGGAACGTGCGCGCGATGCCCATCTTGTTGACTTCGATGACGCTCTTGCCCGCGGTGTCGTACCCGTCGAGGAGAATCGTCCCCCTCGTCGGACGGTAGACGTTGGTGAGCAGGTTGAAGATCGTGGTCTTGCCCGCGCCGTTGGGGCCGATGAGACCGGAGATCTCGGTGCGGCCCATGGCGATGTTGAAGTCGTCGACCGCCGTGAGGCCACCGAAGTCGATGCCGAGGTCGTGCGCCTCGAGGATGGGCTTCTTGCCGAGGTCGCGCTCGGGAATCAGGTTGGGCGTCTCCATCTGGACGAGGACGGACCGCCTTCTCTTATCGCTCGGCATCGGCGCTCACCTCCTCCTTGGCTTCCCGCTTCTTCTTCCAGGGAAAGTCGCGGTTCATGATGCGCTCGATCACGCGGCTCATCGAGAAGTCGTAGGAGCCGAGAAGACCCTGCGGACGGAAAATCATGACGAGGATCAGGACGATCGAGTAGACCACCATGCGGTAGTCCGCAAAGGCGCGCAGCGCCTCGGGCAAGATCGTGAGGACCGTCGCCGAGAGCACCGAGCCGAGCATGGAGCCCATACCACCAAGGACGACCATGACGAGGATCTCGACCGACTTCATGAAGCCGAACTTGGCAGGGGCCATGACGCCGATGCATCCTGCGTAGAGACCGCCGCCGATGCCTGCGAAGAAGGCGGACGCCACGAAGGCGAGCGTCTTGTAGTAGGTCGTGTTGACGCCCGTGGACTCGGCCGCAATCTCGTTGTCCCTGATGGCGATGATCGCGCGGCCATGGCGGGACTTCATCATCGTGTGGATGAAAAAGATGACGATGGCGACGACGATGAAGGTGTTGAGGAAGTTCGTGTAGCCGGGAATGCCGGTGAGGCCCTTGGCGCCGCCCGTGAGCTCGAAGCCGAGGACCGAATCGATGTTGAGCATCACGACGCGGATGATCTCGGCGAATCCGAGCGTAATGATGGCCAGGTAGTCGCCCTTGAGCCGCAGCGCGGGGATGCCGATGAGGAGACCGCAGATCGCGGCGCAGACGCCGCCGAAGAGCAGACCGAGCGCGAAGAGCATGACCGACGCGGGCGAGACCTTGGACATCGTGGCGAGGGTCAGGCCGAACTTGTCCATGTTCTTCATGATGAAGAGCGCGCAGGAGTAGCCTCCCACGGACATGAAGCCGGCGTGGCCGAGCGGCAGCTGCCCGAGGTAGCCCGTGGCGATGTTGAGCGACACCGCCATGATGATGTAGATGCCGATCTGCTCGAGGACGCCCGTCTGGTAGCGCGACACGACGCCGTTGCCGATCATCGCCTCGCCGATCACGAGGAAGAGGACGACGAGCACGGCGTTGATGGCATAGCGAGCCGGCATCGGCAACGTGCGATAAACGCCGCCCTTGCCCTTTCCGGGACCGAAGCCCGTCTTGATCGTTGGCCGCTGCCCCTCTGTCATATCGATGTCTTCCATGGTTGCCTCCCTACACTTTCTCGGTCATCGGACGACCGAGGATACCGGTCGGCTTCACGATGAGGACGATGATGAGGAGAAGGAAGACCACGGCGTCCTGCCAGACCGAGAGGCCGATGGCGGAGACCGCGACCTCGGCGAAGCCCACGACGAGCCCTCCGATGACGGCTCCGGGAATCGATCCGATGCCGCCGAGGACGGCGGCGACGAACGCCTTCGTGCCGAGCATGATGCCCATGGTCGGGGTCGCCTGGTGGTAGGCCATGCTGTAGAGCACGGCACCGATGCCCGCGAGCGCGGAGCCAACGGCGAAGGTGAATGAGATGGTCGTGTTCACGTTGATGCCCATGAGGCGCGCAGCGCCCATGTCCTCTGAGACGGCACGCATGGCCTTTCCGAGCTTCGTCTTCTGCACGAGCAGATTAAGCACGATGGTCGAGATTGCCGTGACCGCGATCGTGAGGATGGCAGTGAACGAGAAGGTCATACCGCCAACCTGGAACGTCGAGAGGCTCGTGTAGTCGGGCACCACCTTCGCGTCCGCACCGAAGACCAGCTGGGAACCGTTCTCGAGGAAGTACGAGACGCCGATGGCCGTGATGAGGATGGAGAGCCTGGGGGCCTCGCGGAGCGGCGCATAGGCGACCTTGTCGATGAGGACACCGAGAGCGGTGCAGCCGAGGACAGAGAGAATCACGGCGAGCACGGGTGACATCCCCAGCTTGCTCATCACGATCCACGAGATGTACGCGCCCACCATGATGATGTCGCCATGGGCGAAGTTGAGCAGCAGGATGATGCCATACACCATCGTGTAGCCCAGGGCGACGAGCGCGTAGATGCTGCCTAGCTGAAGGCCGTTCAGCACCTGCGTCAGAAATGTCACGGTACACTTCCCTTCCAGTCGCGTCCGACACAACCCGTTCCGCCAGCGTCCGCGTTCGGGAGCCGGCATTCGAACAACCTTACAACAAGGAGGCACCGAGAGGGGACGCGTGACCCCGCCTCGGTGCCTAGAAGCTCATTCGCGGTCCAGGAGCCTGGCGCAGCCTAGCCCTTGATGGTGTCGAAGACCTGCTCTTCACCACTCTTGAAGGTGATGACGAGCGTCGACTTGACGGGGTCGCCGGTGCCCTCGTAAGAGATGGTGCCGGTGACGCCCTCGACGGTCCCGGAGGCGATGGCATCGATGACGGCCTGCTTGTACTCGTCGGAGCCGGCCTCGAGGCCCTGCTCCTCGGCAGCCTTGATGCCGTACACGACGGTCATGGCAGCATCGTAGCCCAGAGGAGCGAAGCCGTTGGGGTACTCCTCACCGTACTCAGCCTTGTAGGCATCCTCAAAGTCGGGGTTGGAGCCCTTTGCGTAGTTTGCGCAGAAGTAGGCATCCTTCAGCTGGTCGGCAGTTGCGTAGCCTTCCAGACCATCCCAGCCGTCGCCGCCCAGGAAGGGAACTGCCAGACCGATGCTCTCAGCCTGAGCCAGGATCTGACCGACTTCCTGATAGTAGTTGGGGCAGAACACCACTTCGGGAGCCTTGCCCAGAATGGTGGTCAGCTGGGTCTTGTAGTCCACATCGCCCTCAGAGTAGGTCTCCTGATCGACGATGGTGCCGCCCAGGCTCTCGAACTCGTTGACGAAGTTCTCTGCCAGACCCTCGTTGTAGTCAGCGCCCTTCTTGAAGATGACAGCTGCCTTGGTGTAGCCCAGCTTCTGGTAAGCGTAATCAGCCATCTTGATGCCCTGGAACGGGTCGGTGAAGGTTGCGCGGAACACATTCTCGTTCACGGTGTCGGTCTCGGCATCGTAGGTGACAGCCTCAGCGGTAGCGGAAGCGGTGACCATGGGCATGTTGTAGTCTGCGCTCTCGGCAGCAAGTGCCAGAGTCGGGGTGGTGGTAACATCGCCCACCAGAGCGGTGATGCCCTGATCCACCATCTTGGTAAAGCAGGTAACAGCCTGAGTTGCATCGCCCTGCTCATCCATGGCGATGATCTCCAGCTGCTTGCCGTTGA
>DCZG01000042.1:0-4817 GCA_002331575.1 Atopobium sp. UBA2090
CCCGTGATCGCCTCGGGCGGCGTCGGGAAGCTCGAGCACTTCGCCGAGGGCATCATCGACGGCGAGGCCGACGCGGTCCTCGCGGCGAGCGTCTTCCACTTTGGCACCTTCACGATTCGCCAGGTGAAGGAGTACATGGCCAGTCAGGGCATCCCCGTGAGGCTCGACTTCTAGCGAGAAGCCCGGTTCGTCTCTGACACATCACCCGTGGGGCTGAGGTGGTCCTTCCGTCTCCTCCTGGCCGCTTTCAGGCGAATCTTGTGGTGTTCCGTTCATTTCAAAGCCTTCAAAGGGCAGAGAAGTGAACGGAACACCACAAGATTCGCCTGAAAGCCTTCTATCGACGGGTTGCCCGTGCTGTCCTACGATATGGCGTCCCACGCGAAACGAGCCGTGCGCAGGGAGTCCCCATCCCACGAGATCGCTACGGGCAGCGCCTGGGCGGGGTCCTCGTCGGGAAAGTCGGCGCAATAGTGCGCCCCGCGACTTTCTGTCCGCGCTCTCATGGCCGTGACCATGGCATCCGCCGAGACGAGCGCCTGTCGTGTCCGCGCGGTTGACGCGATCGCCCGCCAGTCGTCGCAGGGTGCCGAGGATCGTTCGGCCTTCTCGCCAAGCGCGGAGACAGTCGCGGCGGCAGCTGCCAAGCCCTTTTCCGTGCGAACGACGAGGCAGCGCTCGCTCATGACGTGGCGCAGGTCGCGCATGACGCCGGAAGCGAGTGGGGAGGCAAGCGGTCGGAGGGCGGCATCGGTCGGGCTGACGCATGAGGGGTGCTGAGCTGCCCAGTCTGCAGCGGATCTGCCTGCGATGTCTCCGAACACCAGCCCGTTAGCGCTCGAGAGCCCACCGAGGCGGTCTGCCCCGTGCATGCCGCCCGTGACCTCGCCGCAGGCAAAGAGACCGGGTACGCCGCAGGAGGCGTGCTCGTCGATGAGGATGCCGCCGTTGGAGGCGTGCGCGTAGGGCGTGATGCGCACGCTCTCGGCGGAGTTCGCGCCGTACGCGCGTCCGAACCAGTCGAAGTACGTCCGCATGAACTCGGGCAGCACGCCGGGCAACTGGTACGTCACCTGGGCGCCAGTCTTGCCGGCGGCGACGATCGCGAGGTCGACGGCCCTGTCGGGGAGGCTCGCCGTGAAGGGGCCGTGCGCCGCGCGGCTCGCGAGGAGCGCGGCGGCATCGTCCGCGCAAAAGCCCTCGACCCGCGCGAATCGGAAGGTCCGCTCATTGAAGATGACATCGGGCACGGGGGAGAGCAGGCCGGCCATGATCTGGACGAACTCCACGTTGACGAGGCGCGCCCCGTGCATGAGCGCCACTGCCTGGGCGGTTCCCGTCACGTCGGGGGTTGTGAGCGTCCGCTCGAAGAGTCCGCCGAAGCCGCCCGTGGCGAGGACCACCGCGCCCGCGCCAACAACGTGCGGACGTCGGCTCGCCCGGTCGTAGAGCAGCGCGCCGCGAACGCCGTCGCACTCCACGAGGTCGAGAAGGTCGTGGTGGGGGAGGGGCGTGACGCCTGCCTTCTCGAGGCGGGTCCCCATCGCCTCTCGGTACGACTGCCGTCCCAGCCCATGCCAGCTGCGTCGCTTGTGGTCGAAGCAGGGGATGAAGTCGGGCTCGTCGGCATGGGCGGCGCGCATGAGCGTCACGCCGCGTCGCTCGAGGGCGTCCACGGCAGGTCCGATGCCCTCGACCAGCACCCGTGCGAGTCGAGGCGCGGCCACCCCACGTCCCACCTCGCAGATCGTGCGAACGAGGTCGTCCTCGTCCGCAGGTCCGTCGGGTCCCACGAGCCCCAGGCCCCAGGTGCCGGGAAAGAAGCTCGACCCCGAGAACGTGGTGCCTGCGCTCGCCAGCGCCACGCGAGCGCCCCGCTCGGCCGCGGCGAGCGCGGCCGTCGTCCCGGCGATGCCCGCCCCTATGACGAGAACGTCGAGGCCGTCCGCCACGTCACCACCGTTGTCGCAGGTCGCGAAGGTCATCCAGGCGCTCCTGGCTCGAGAGTTCACTTCAGTGTAGTAGAGTGTTGGAACGTGACACCACGAGGAGGCCCCATGTCCCAGACAGCTGCGCCCGATTATAGCTATGCCGGCGAGAGGGTCGAGCGCGTCGCGCGCGCCGCGACGGACGTGAGGTTCGACGACCGCGGCCTCATCCCCGCCGTCGTGCAGCAGGTCGGTTCGGGCGAGGTCCTCATGGTCGCGTGGATGAACGAGGAGTCGCTGCGGCTCACATTCGAGACCGGGACGTCGTGGTTCTGGTCGCGCTCCCGCCAGGAGCTGTGGAACAAGGGAGCTACCAGCGGAAACATGCAGAAGGTCATCCGTGTCCTCGTGGACTGCGACGCGGACACCCTCGTGGTCGAGGTTGACTCGCCGGGCCCCGCCTGTCACACGGGCCACAGGAGCTGCTTCTTCCGCGAGCTCGTCGCCGACGAAAGCGAGACCCCATCGGCTGGCGTATGACCTCGATCGGGGCCGGCCCGTTTCTGTAGCTATGGCGCATCTGGCCCGCTCGCGCGGCTGGGGTCGTAAAATCAACTGATGACCACTCGCGGCAGCCATCCGCTCCTGCCGCCATGACATTGGAGCACTTCGCATGAATCTGACCGAGCTCTCGTTTGACCAGTTCGAGGCCGAGGCGGCTCGCATCGGCGTGAACCTGCCCATCGAGCAGACGCAGGCATGGGCGACCTACGAGGACACCATCCCCGGCCGCACGCAGTGGGGCCGCGCCAAGATCGAGCGGGACGGCGAGACCCTCGCCCTCATCGCGTTCGCCGACTATGAGACCCACGGCTACCACTACCTGCGCGCCCACCACGCGCCGGTCTGGGCGTCCGCGCCGACGCCCGAGGAGGAGTCCGAGGCCCTCGTCGCCATCCGCGACTACGTCCGCTCCCGCGACAAGAAGGTCGTCTTCGTCCGCCTCTCGGTCGCATCCGACGCGCCCGAGTGCAGGCCCGTGCTCTCCACGATTCCCTACGATATGACCGTCGTCATCGACGTCACGGGCGGCGACGAGGAGATCCTCTCCCGCATGAAGCCGCGCGGCCGTCGCGACGTGCGCAAGGCCCTGCGCGAGGCCCCCGTCACCTGCGCGGACGAGACCGACCGCGCGACGGCGGACTTCTCGGAGTACTACGCCATCATGCAGGAGACCGGCGCGCGCGACGGCTTCGAGCCGGCGCCCATGTCGGACTATGAGGACATGATGCGCATCCTCGGTCCCTCTCACGTGCGCCTCTTCGCCGGACGCGACCCGGAGGGCAAGGTCGTCACCTGGTCGATGGACACCATCTCGGGCACCCGCGGCGTCCGCTACTACGCCGGGTCGAGCAACGCCACGATGCGCCTGCACGTGACCGACAAGCTCCTCTACTTCGAGCTCTGCGAACTCGGGCGTCTGGGCTGCAAGGACGTGGACCTCATGGCCATCGGCTCGGACTTCTCGCCCGCGCTCATGGGTCTGAACGAGTTCAAGACCAAGTTCTGCAAGGAAGGCGGCTGCCAGGTCGCCCCCGACCGCGACCTGCCCGTCCGCCCGCTCTTCTATGCTTCGCTCGAGAAGGCCAAGCGGCTCCTCGACGCCAAGCGCGGTGCAGGCAAGGACGCTGCCGAGAAGGACGCGGAGTAGCCATGCCCGCCGAGACGAGCACGTCCGCCGCACCCCGCGAGGACCTCCTCCCCGTCATCCTTGGCGGTGACATCTCGGTCTACGCCTATGCCCGCGAGTTCCACGAGGCGTACGGCGTGCGGTCCGTGGGCGTCAACCAGGCCTTCATCGCCGTCATCGAGCACTCGCGCATCTTCTCGGAGCTCGTGCGCACCACCTCGATCGAGCCGGCAGAGCTCCTCGAGAAGATTTCGACCCTCGCCAAGGCCAATCCCTCGAGGCGCCTCGTCGTGATCGCCTCCACGGACGCCCTCGTGTTCTCCCTCGACGAGATCCGCGGTCAGCTTCCCGACAACGTCATCTGCCCCATACCGAGCCATGACGCGCTTCTCCGCTCCTGCGACAAGGTCGAGTTNNCGCCCGCGCCTGCGAGCGGCTCGGCCTCCCCACGCCCGAGACCGAGATCGTGAGCCTCTCGGGCACGGAGGCCATCGCTCCCACGAGGATTCCGTTCTCCGTCGTCGCCAAACCGGCGAGGTCGGCGGGTTACAGCCACCTCTACTCCCGGGGGTTCAAGAAGGTCTACTCCTTCGACGGCCAGGACGGCCTCGACACGCTCTGGTCGGACCTGCGCGCCGTGGGCTTCGATGGCGACTTCCTCGTCCAGCGCCTCATCGCCGGTGACGACACGCACATGGGCGCCCTCACGTTCTACGTGGGCACCGACGGTCGGATGCAGGCTTTCGGCGCCGCCCAGGCCCTGCTCGAGGACCATGCCCCCACCATGCGCGGCAACTCCGTGGCCATGGTCTCCCGCGTGGAGCCAACGCTCATGGAACGCTGCCAGGCCCTCGTGGCCGAGCTCGGCTACACCGGCCTCGGCGAGGTGGACGTCAAGCGCGACCCCGCCACCGGCGAGTGGCTCTTCTTCGAGCTCAATCCGCGTGCGGGGAGAAACTCGTACTACATGGCGGCGGCGGGCGTGAACCCCATGCGCGCCGCGGTCGCCGACCTCGTCGACGCTCAGGGCGGACCGCTCCAGGTCGCCGACAAGCCGGCCCTCTACACGCTCGTCCCCCTGTCGCTCGTCGAGCGCTACCTGCCCGACCCTGGGCTTCTCGCTGACGTCCGTGGGCTCGTGGCCAAGGGCCGCGTGTTCGACCCCCAGCGCTACGCGCCCGACATGAGCCTCCGTCGGC
>DCZG01000042.1:4829-5656 GCA_002331575.1 Atopobium sp. UBA2090
GCTCACCGAGAGGAACCAGGTGCGGAAGTTCGCCCGCTTCTATCCCAAGCCGACGGACACCTCGTTCTAGGCCCCCCAGATGACCATCCGCGACCCCGGATACATGCCCGACCTCGGTGACGTCCGTCCCCTCGAGAGCGGATTGCCCGAGCTTCGCCGCCGCGTGGACGAGGTGCCGACCGACCCCGGCTGCTACCTCTGGAAGGACGCGCACGACGAGGTCGTCTACGTGGGCAAGGCAAAGAACCTCCGCGCCCGCCTGCGCCAGTACGTCACGCTCCAGGACGACCGCGAGAAGATTCCCCTTATGATGCAGGTCGTCCGCGACTTCGACTACCTCGTGGTGGGGTCCGAGCACGAGGCGCTCGTGCTCGAGCGCAACCTCATCGCCCAGTACCACCCCTACTTCAACGTCGACTTCAAGGACGACAAGAGCTACCCCTTCATCGCCATCACCGAGGACGACGTCTTCCCCGCCATCAAGTACACCCGCGAGCACCACCGCAAGGGCACTCGCTACTTCGGTCCCTACACCGACTCCCGCGCTGCCCGCGAGACCATCGACACGCTGCGCAAGGTCGTGCCCATCTGCATCGCGACCTGCGCCGAGTGGAAGCGCTGCCGTCGCGAGTTCGACCGCAACCCCGACGAGGCGGCCGTCGCGAACATCGTGCTCTCGGGCAGGGGACGTCCCTGCTTCGACTACCACGTGGGCCGGGGTCCCGGTACCTGCGTGGGCGCCATCGACACCGTCGAGTACGCCACCCACGTGCGTCAGGTGGAGCGCTTCCTCTCCGGGCAGCGCTCCGAGATCGTGGGCGAGATCG
>DCZG01000009.1 GCA_002331575.1 Atopobium sp. UBA2090
CTGAGGCGAAATCTACCCTTTACAAACGTTTCCAGTCAGGTGGGGTATACTACTCACTGTCCCAAGGGAAAACGATTTACCCACTAGGAGGTTTAGGATGAAGATCAAGGATATGAACTCGGATCAGAGGCGTGTGTTCGACGCGTGCTACAACGGTTGGTTTGTCAGCGGTCAATATGCCGCGATGTTTGACAACCATCGCAGAGAGTTCTGGGCCGACAGCAAGAAGATTCTCTTCAACGACGTCGACAAGTGGTTTACATCCCACGAGGAGAACCACGCCGACGCTCACTTGCTGGTCAAGTGCGTCAAGGCAGCGTAGCGCGGGATTCCCGCGCGAGGCTGCGGCGGCGTGGCTGGCACACATGAGCCTGCTCGCGGGACCTTCGGGTCCCTTTTTTGTCTCGCGAGAAGGTCGAAGCCAGGTGGGCCGAGCCTGCGAAGTCGAAGCATCATATCTGCGAGTGTGGAGTACCCCATAACAAGACGAGCATGAGCACTCGGCCGTTCGCGGTAAGACCGTCGCACCACGTTGCGCTTCCGATCATGAGACCAGCCCTGACCTCCCCGTTGACAAAAGGCAAGGGGTTGCGCACAGTATACTAGGCAGTCTATTGCGCATCGGGAGGTCCCATGGCNNAGAGTTCGCGATGGGAGCCATCTCGCTCCTCTCGAACAGGCTGGCCGGCTTCGGCGAGGGAATGCTCGAGGACCTGACCTTCAGGCAGTGGTTCCTCCTCACGATGATCTCGAGGATGGACCCCGGGGAGAAGAACGTCCGCGAGGTGGCGGAGTTCGTAGGAACGTCTCGACAGAACGTCAGAAAGATGATCGTCCCCCTCGAGCGAGGGGGCTATCTCGAGACGAGCAGGTCAAAGAGGGACGCTCGCTCACTTGACGTTCGGCTCACGCCCAAGGCGGAGCGCTTTCTCTCCGAGAAGACGCCGCTCGTGGAGCGAGAGGCGAGACGGCTCTTCTCCGGGCTCTCGGACGGTGAGATGGACGCCCTCGTCGCGGTGCTCAAGCGCGTGATGGAGTGCGTGGACGCCTACGATTCCGAAGAGGCTGAGGGGGAGACCGCCTCCCGCTGACCGTCGCCTACTCCATCTCCTTGCAGTGGGCGAGAAGAAGCGACAGCGTGACCGCGAGCCCCGGGACGAGGCTCTCCTCGTCGATCCACTCCTCCCGGGTGTGGGCACCGCCTCCGGAGACCGTGCCAATGGTGTTCGCTGGGATGCCGAGCGAGAGCGGCACGTTCGCATCGGTGGACGAGGCGACGTGTCTGGGCTCCGTGCCGAGGAAGGTGCGGACGGCGTCATCGCTTCTCGCGGTGAGGCTCCTGAGCTCCTCGGCGTCGACGTCGCCGTTGCCCGGTCGGACGCCGATGACTTCGAGCTTCACGCACGCGCCCTCCTCCTCGTGTCGGGCGATCACCTCTCGGAGCTTGCCGGCCATCTCGTCGAGACAGTCGCTGCTCGTCGAGCGGAACTCGAAGAGCGCCGACGCGTCCTGGGCGATGGAGTTGACCGTCGTGCCGCCTCGGATCTTCCCGACGTTCATCGTGGTCCGCTCTCGCGTGGGCAGATCGAGCGCGTAGAGGTCGCCGATGATCGAGCAGAGGTCGGCGATGGCGTTGCGGTCGCCGAAGTCGGTCCACGAGTGTCCTCCGCGGGCATGGCACGAGATGCGATAGCGGTATGACCCCGTCGCGCGCGGGACGACGCGCGGGAAGTAGGTGTCGAACGAGGTGAACTCTCGCACGCGCGAGCCGATTCTGCCGATGAGCGCCTTGGTGCCCTCGAGGTTTCCGAGGCCCTCCTCACAGCTGTTCGCCACGATCACGATGCCTATGTCGAGCTTGGCGGGATGCTGCAAAAGGAAGCGGGCGGCGAGCATGAGCCCCGCAAGACAGGCGGTGTCGTCGCCGATGCCCGGAGCGCGCATGATCCCGTCCTCCTCCGTGAGGGGGAGCTCGTCGGTGTCGGGAAAGACGACGTCGGTGTGGGCGCAGAAGACCGCGACCTCGTCGTGGTCCTCCGCGCCGATGCTGCAGATGACGTTGCCGGCTTCGTCGACATGGACGTTCTCGGCGCCGGCGTCTCGCAGCCAGTCGCGGACGAACCGCTCTCTGCGACCTTCGTGATGCGAGGGCGCGGGTATTCTCGCCAGCGAGCGGAGCAGCTCGAGCTCCTCCTCGTGACAGCTCAACGCATAGGAGAGCGCCGCCCGTCTCGTTGCCTCGTTCATGTGCCCTTCCTCGTTCCAAGTGTGCCTGACGAATCGAGTGTAGATGACGTGGCCATCATGTTACGTGTCGCCCCGCCGCCTTGTTGGATTTCACACGTGATGGTAGGGTGTGGCCATCGATAGAGGAGCGGGCATGATGATCTCTGGACGAGCCGGCAGGCGTTGACTCCAGAAGGAGGCAAGGTCCGCCGAACTTCCGTTGCCGGGCGCGGCGCGGCGGTGGGCTCGCGAGGAACACTCGCGGGACTGTCTGCACGTAATCTGCAGGAGCGCTATCTTACCGGGATGTCTACGGGTCAGCCCCGTGTCGGTCGCCAGTAAGGCTCCGCGCCTGCCGGCGATTTTTTATGAGGGGGCACCATGGAGAAGCGGCCGTTTGCGTCCGCAGAGAGGCTCGAGGACGTCGTCGCGGAGTATCCCACCCCGCTGCAGGTCTATGACGAGCGAACGATTCGGTCGCGCGTGCGTGCGCTTCTCGACGCCTTCTCCTGGAACCAGGGCTTTCGCGAGTACTTCGCCGTGAAGGCGACGCCGACGCCTGCGATACTCCGCCTCCTCGCGGACATGGGCTGCGGCTGCGACTGCGCCACCTCCACCGAGCTCGTGATGGCAGAGGCGTGCGGGGTGAGCGGTAGACGCGTGATGCTCTCCTCGAGCGACACCCCCGACGAGACGTACCGCATCGCCCACGGGATGGGCGCGATCGTGAACCTCGACGGCCTCGACATGGTGGACTGCCTCGAGCGCAGCCTTGGATGCCTGCCCGAGACCGTCTGCTGCCGGCTCAACCCCGGCGGGACCTTCGAGTCCGCCAACGGCATCATCGGCAACCCCTCCGAATCGAAGTTCGGCATGACCGAGGACCAGGTCTGGGAGGCCTTTCGGCGTTTGCGCGAGAAGGGCGTTCGCGAGTTCGGCCTCCATGCCTTCCTCGCGAGCAACACCCAGACGAACGACTACTACCCGCGGCTCGCGCGCCTGCTCTTCTCGCTGGCGGTCCGCCTCCACGAGGAGCTCGACGTGCACGTCGGATTCGTGGACCTCTCGGGCGGCATCGGGGTCGCCTACCGGCCGGAGGATGTCCCCTGCGACATCGCTGCCATTGGTGCCGGCGTCCGCGATGCCTTTGAGCAGGTGCTCGTTCCCGCGGGCATGGGAGACGTGGCCGTGTTCACCGAGCTCGGGCGCTGGCTCCTGGCACCCTCCGGAGCGCTCCTCACGCGCGTGCTCCATGAGAAGGTCACGTACCGGGACTATCTCGGCGTGGACGCCTGCGCTGCCGACCTCATGCGACCCGCCATGTACGACGCGTACCATCACGTGTCGGTCGTGGGCCGCGAGGGCGAGCCGGCGTCCAGGAGATACAGCGTGGTGGGCGGTCTCTGCGAGAACAACGATCAGTTCGCGCGTGACCGCGACCTCCCGGAGACGCACGTGGGCGACCTCCTGTTCATCCACGACACGGGCGCCCACGGCCGCTCCATGGGCTACAACTACAACGGCAGGCTTCGTCCCGCCGAGGTCCTCCTCTGCGAGGATGGGTCGACGCGGCTCATCCGTCGCGCCGAGAGTCTCGACGACTACCTCGCCACGCTCGATGTCGATGCGGAGTTCGTCTCGGCGTGTGAACGTCTCAAATCGTAGGCGCCCGTAGGCGCCTGAGCATTTTACCGTCACGCACGTCCCCAGAGGGGGAGAAGGGAAGCACAACCATGGACATGACCAAGCTCACCGGATCGATCGTCGCTCTCATCACGCCCTTTGCGGCGGATGGCTCCGTGGACTTCGAGGCGCTCGAGCGTCTCGTCGACTTTCACCTGGCAAACGGCACCGACGGCATCCTCGTGCTCGGTACCACGGGCGAGTCGTCGACGATGACGGACGAGGAGGACCTCGCCGTCAGCAGGTGCGTCGTCGAGAGGGTCGCGGGACGCATTCCCGTGATCGGCGGCGCGGGCTCCAACTCCACCGCCGAGTCGATGCGCAAGTCGGAGGGGCTCATCCGAGCGGGCGTCGATGGCCTCCTGCTCATCACCCCGTACTACAACAAGTCCAACGAGGAGGGCATCTACCAGCACTTCAAGTATGTTCTCGACCGCGTTGACGTGCCCTGCGTCCTCTACAACATCCCAGGGCGCACGGGCTGCTCCATCTCGGTCGACAACGTCAGACGGCTGGCCGACCACCCCAACGCCTGGGCGATCAAGGAGGCGTCGGGCAACATCTCCTATGCCGCGAGCGTCGCTCGTTACCTCTCCGATGACTTCCGCATGTTCTCGGGCAACGATGACATGGTGGTGCCGATTCTGTCGCTCGGCGGTTCGGGCGTCATCTCGGTGTGGGCCGACGTCGCTCCCGCGACCGTCCACAAGATGTGCGTCGACTTCCTCTCCGGTGACGTCGAGTCCGCTCGCAGGACGCAGCT
>DCZG01000026.1:0-23288 GCA_002331575.1 Atopobium sp. UBA2090
TCGACCCATGCGTGCGCGGAGTGGCCCCAACGCACGCGTGAGCTGAGTTTTACCGGACAATGTCGACCCACGCGGTCACGTTCAACGCGCTGGCGAGAAGAACCTGGAAACACAACCTGTCCCCTTTTCCAGGTCAACCTGTCCCCTTTTCCAGGTCAGCGGCTGCGGAGAAACTCGAGCGCTCGCGGCGCCCAGTCCCACGCCGAGGCGTGGAAGGCCAGGCCACAGCCATGGCCACCCGTGGGGTAGACGCGACAGTCGTGCGAACTCCCCTGGGCCTCGAGCGCGGAAGCGAGCAGTTCGACGTTCTCACAGGGGACGGTGTCGTCATCCTCGCAGGCCCAGGCAAACGTAGGCGGAAAGCCGTCGCGAACCAGGTGCTCGACGGAGAGCCTCTCTCGCAGCGACTCGTCTCCGCCCGTGAGCGCACGGAAGCTCCCCTCGTGCGTGACATCGCGGCTGAAGCTGATCACGGGATAGCCGAGAACCAGCGCGTTCGGCAGGACATCGGGCCGCTCTTCCATCGCGAGGGCCGTCGCGGAGGCGCAGAGATGCCCCGCCGCGGAGAAGCCGAACAGTGAAATGCGCCGCTGGTCAATGCCGTAGTCATCCGCGTGCTCGCGGACCCACGCGAACGCGTCGAGAAGGTCGCGCTGGGGTTCCGGCCAACGAGAGGGCGCCACGCGATAGCGGAGCGTGAACGCTGCGAATCCGCGGTCCTCGAAGTAGCGTTGCACCGGGGTTCCCTCGTTCTGGAAACTCACCATCTCGTAACCGCCGCCAGGGCAGATGATCACCGCGGGGCGCCGAGCAGACTTCTCGGCTTCCGAGCGGGGAGTGATGAGAAACGTGGCGCTGGGGTCGACGGAGGAGGAGCCCTCGCGCGGATGCCAATCATCCCAGGTACGTAGCGAAAGGCAGCGGCGCTTGCCCGACTGTAGCTCGAGAACGAGGTTGGCCGCATCGACGAGCTGGTCGGCGAGGTCGCAGAGGTCATCTCCCCATGGCGTGCGGGCACGGTGCCGCGAGAGCCGCAGGGGCTCGCTCGCAAGGCAAGAGGGAAAGAGCTCGAGCGAATGGTCCGAGTACAGGTAACGGAGCCAGTCCCTCATGCCGGGGCGTGCGAGGATGTCCTCGATTGAGTCGAGCGTCGTAAACATGCGGTCCCTTCATGGGTGAAGCGTCGGACGTCCGCTTCAGGTGTACCCGATTAACCGGCTTTCGTGAAGCGACCCCGCATCCCGATTGGATACCGGGCCGCCTGCTTCTCACGGTGGGCTTTGTAATGGCTCTCACAGGGCGGAACTCCGCCGTATTTCTCGCCATCGACTCGGGATACCATGGGGGAGAGCAGCTGCCAGAGCGCGGCTCATGAGTCTGACCGCAGATTCGTCGAGAGGACGAGCATGGATAACGAGAAGCCCTCGGGACAGGCGCCCGACAAGGCGAGCAACGGCAGGACGATGCCGGGAAAGACCTACCACAGGGGGCCGGTCATCTACCGCGGCCACATGATTCCCGAGGATACGACCACGGGACACCTTCTCGCCTCATACGGCGATACGGATTGGCTGCACGAGGACCCCTGGCGCGTCATGCGCATCCAGGCGGAGTTCGTGGACGGCTTCGGCGCCCTCGCCGAGATTGGCCCCGCCGTCGCGGTGTTCGGATCCGCGAGGACCGACAGCGCCGACCCGTCGTACGCTATGGCGGTGAACGTGGGCCGCAGGCTCGCCGAGGAGGGCGTTGCCGTCATCACGGGCGGAGGACCGGGCATCATGGAGGCCGCCAACCGGGGGGCGGCCCTGGCAAAGGGCACGTCGATCGGCCTCGGCATCGAGCTTCCCTTTGAGGAGGGCATCAACGACTTCGTCAACGTCGGCATGACCTTCCGCTACTTCTTCGTGCGCAAGACCATGTTCGTGAAGTACTCGAGCAGTGCCGTGATCTTCCCCGGGGGTTTCGGCACGCTCGACGAGATGTTCGAGCTGATCACGCTCATGCAGACCCAGAAGATCAGGCCGAGGCCCGTCGTGATGGTGGGAACCGCATACTGGGGAGGCCTGATCGACTGGGTGCAGAGCACGATGGTCCCCTCGGGCACGGTCTCAAAGCTCGATCCCGGCCTCGTGTCCGTCACCGACGACGAGGACGAAGCGGTCCGCATCGCCCTGAGCGGCGTGGAGCGGTGACGAGAAGGGAGCCCGACATCGAAAACGGAGACCTGAGAGGCGTCGCCGCCGACATGAACGTGGTCGCGAGGTTCCTCGGCGTGAGAGACCTGCCAGCGCTCGCCGCCGCGTCGGTCAAGCGAGCTTTCGGCCAGCCGCGCGCCGACGTGATGGTGCTCTTCGGAGGCTCGATCATCGCTGGTGGAGACGTGCTCGCCGACGCGATGCGGGCGGACGTGGCGCACACCTACGTCATCGTTGGCGGCGCTGGTCACACGACGCAGACCTTCCGCGATCGTGTGCGCGGGCTCTGCCCCGACCTCGTGTTTGCCGATGACGCGCCCGAAGCCGAGATCTTCGAGGCCTACCTCGAGAAGAGGCACGGTCTTGTCGCCGACCTCCTCGAGACGTGCTCGACCAACTGTGGGAACAACGTCACCTACCTGCGCGACCTTCTCGCCGAACGGGGGGTGCGGTGTGAGAGCGCCATCTTCTCCCAGGACGCCACGATGGAGCGTCGCATGATCGCCGAGGCGGAGAAGGAGATGCCGGGGGTGCGGGTGGCTGGCTTTGCGACCTACGACGTCCGGATGGTCGCGCGTGACGGGTGCCTCGCCTATGAGGATGCCCCGCTCGGCATGTGGGCGCCCGAGCGCTACCTCTCGCTTCTCATGGGGGAGATTCCCCGCCTGACCGACGACGAGAACGGCTATGGTCCGCGCGGGGCGGGCTATCTCGCTCACGTGGACGTGCCCGACGAGGTGCGTGACGCCTGGGAGCGGCTTCGTACGGCGTTCCCGGATTCGGTGCGGGTGGCTAACCCGAGGTTCGCGGGGTAACGGCGAAACCGCTAGCGGGTGGTCTCACGCCACTGGGTCTCGCAGTCAAGAATCTCCTGGCGAGGCTTTGCCGTGTCGTCTGACATCATGTCGAGCAGCATCTGACAGGCGAGCGCGCCTTCCTCGTGGACGGGCTCGACGATAGTCGAGATGCTCGGCGTGGTGAGGTGAGCCCAGTCGGCGTTGTTCATGCCGAGAATGCCGACCCGATCGGGCACGAGCTGTCGCTGATGCATGAGCGCCTGGTACACGCGCTCGAGCGCCCACTGGTTGGGCACGCACACGAGGGTCCGTCTCGCGGTGTTGAGATGCAGCCGGAACCACTCCGCGAGTTCGTCCGCTCCGGGGCCCTCATGCTCGAGGGCGAGGGTCTCGTACTCGAGGTCTCGCGCGGATACCGCGTCGGCGAAGCCCGAGAAGCGCTCCTGGCGCGAGCGCCCGTCCATGTTGCCGCATGCGCAGATGAAGTGGTCATAGCCGCGGTCGATGCACTCCGTGATCGCCGAGTACATCCCATCGTAGAGGTTCGACTTGACCCAGCTCGTGCGGAAGTCGAAGGTGTTGCAGTCGTAGAATACCACGGGCTTGCCCGCCCGCGTGATTCGCATGTTGATGTCCCGGAAATGCGTGGTGGGCTGGATGATGAACCCGTCCACGCCGAGCGAGAGCATCTTCTCCACGTAGGTCTTCTCGCGCAGGGCATCAAAGTTCGAGTTGCAGATAACCGTCTGATAGCCCGCCGCCGTCGCCACGCCCTCGATTCCGGAGCAGATCTGCCCGGCCCAGATGTTGGTGTTGTTGAGGATGAGGACGGCGATGATTCCCGTCGGCTTGCCCGCCAGGCTTCGCGCCTGGACGCCGGGGACGTAGCCGGTCTGCTCAATGGCACGCCGGATGCTCTCGCGCGTCGCGGGGCTCATCTTGTCGAACTTGTCATTGAGGTAGTGGGAGACCGTCGCCGTGGAGGTGTTGGCGAGCTTGGCGATATCTGTGATGGTGACGCGGCCCGCTGCCATGGCGACTCCCTGCTTCCGTCGCGGATGTGACCAATGATAGGACGAAGTGCGGAACGGGTCGTCTGACAAATGATATCGGCTCCGGAAGGTCGCTGTGAAATATGAAGGAACTATGACGGCACGTTAGTAAAATGCCGTATGCAGAAATTTCAAAATTAATGATTGACAATTATTAACCAGTGTGCATAGCTCGGATTCGTCATTAGTTAAATGCTTAACCTTCTAGTAGTAACAATCAATCTACCTGCGCATTTGCAGACAGACCTCTGTTCGGTCCCCTCTCCGCGGCCCATTATGAGGGTCAAGCAAGTCCACCAAGAAGAGAGAGGAAAGCAGGATGAAAATCGTTTCCGTCTGCGCGTGTACGGTCGGCATCGCGCATACCTTCATGGCCAAGTCGGCCATCGAGGAGGAGGCAAAGAAGCGCGGCTGGGACTACAAGGTAGAGGCGCAGGGCGGCTACGGCATCGAGGACGAGCTCGACGACGATGACGTCGACTCCGCCGACTTCGTGCTTCTCGCCGTCGCCGTCGGTATCACGGGTGACGAGCGTTTCGACGAGAAGCGCTCCGAGGGCAAGGTCATCACGATGGACCCCTCCGACGTTCTGAAGGACGTACCCGGCATCTTCGATAGAATCGCGAATGCATGCGGTGAGGTTGCCGAGGTTCCCGCCAAGGCTGCGGCCAAGGAAGAGACCAAAGAGGTTGCCAGCACGTCGAGCGCTCCGGTCGAGACGGCACCCGCGACGGTGACCTCGGCTGAGCCTGCCAAGAAGGGGAACGTCTTTTCGAACATGGGGAAGGACCTCGTCAAGGCATTCAACACCGGCGTCTCGTACTTCATCCCCGTCGTGGTCATCGGTGGCGTCTTCCTGGCCTTCTCCCTTGCCTCCGGAACCGCGGGCTCGACGGGCATGGTCGTCACCAGCCCGTTCATGCAGAACCTCAACACGATTGGCATGGCCGGCATCAGCATGATGATTCCCGTGCTCGCCGCCTACATCGCCTACTCCATCGCCGGCAAGCCCGCCCTCGCACCTGGCTTCGTCCTCGGCTACCTCGCCAACAACGCAGTGACGACGCCCATCACCAACGCCTCGGGTACCGCCGTGGCAGTCTCGACGGGCTTCCTCGGCGCAATGCTCCTCGGCGTCTGCGCCGGTTACTTCATCAGGTGGATGAAGACCTGGAAGGTGAACGAGACCGTCCGCACCATCATGCCCGTCCTGATCATGCCCATCCTCTCGACGCTCGTGCTCGGCATGGTCTACATCTACGTCCTCGCCTATCCCATCGGCATGTTCATGAACTGGCTCACCGCGGTCCTCGGGAACCTTCAGGGTGGCTCCGCGCTCGTGCTCGGCCTCGTCATCGGCGTCATGACCGCCTTCGACATGGGCGGCCCCATCAACAAGACCGCCTCTACCTTCACGATGGCCATGATGACTGCCGGTGTCTATGGTCCTAACGGTGCCTTCCGCGTCGCCGTCGCAATCCCGCCCCTCGCCTGCGGCATCGCTGCCCTTATCGCCCGCGACAAGTTCGATGCCGCCGACCAGCAGATGGGTGTCTCCGCGATCTTCATGGGCCTCATCGGCATCACCGAGGGCGCCATCCCCTTCGCCGTCAAGGATCTCGGCCACACGCTTCCCGGCATCTGCACTGGCTGCGCGGTCGGCGCCGGTCTCGCCATGGTCCAGGGCGTCGAGTGCTACGTGCCCCACGGCGGCATGATCGTCGCTCTCGCCACCAACAACGTCGGCCTCTACACGCTCGACATGGCAATCGGCACGGCTGTCGCCGCAATCATCCTCATAGCGATGAAACCCAAGCTCTCGGCCTCCAAGACCGTAAAGTAGGGGCGAACCACCCGAACTCTCACCACGAATCACCAGGACGGCAATCCACCGTCCCCGTTCAAACACAACTTGCAGCGCGTGAAAAGGAAGGAAGCAATCATGTCTGAGAAACTCTCTATCAAGAAGGTCGTCGAAGGTCTGCTCAAGCTCCAGGACTCAAGCGAGGACGCCACCCTCGTGGGCATCGGCCCGATGAGCCCGAACCTGCTCCAGGCGACGTTCGAGCTCGCCCAGGAGTACGATTTCCCCCCGATGTACATCGCGTCTCGCAACCAGGTGGACGCCGACGAGTTCGGTGCCGGCTATGTCAACGGCTGGGATCAG
Organism: Atopobium sp. UBA2090; assembly: GCA_002331575.1. GTDB lineage: Bacteria > Actinomycetota > Coriobacteriia > Coriobacteriales > Atopobiaceae > Olsenella_D. The sequence goes on from DCZG01000026.1 coordinate 6,212, forward strand.
ACGCGCTTTGCCGCCGACATCAAGGCTGCCGCCGAGAAGGCCGGCTACACCGGAGACTACTACCTCTGCCGCGATCACGGAGGTCCCTGGCAGCGTGACGAGGAGCGCAACGCCCACCTGCCCGAGGACGAGGCGATGGCCAAGGCCAAGAAGTCGTATCTCGCCGACATCGAGGCTGGCTTCGACCTGCTCATGATCGACCCGACCAAGGATCTCTACCAGATCGGCAAGGTCATTCCCCTCGACGTCGTCCTCAGTCGCACCGTCGACCTCATCCAGTACTGCGAGGACGAGCGTCGCGCCCGCAACCTTCCCGAGATCGGCTATGAGGTGGGTACCGAAGAGACCAACGGCGGCCTGACCTCGACCGAGAAGTACCAGACCTTCATCGAGGAGCTCAAGGTCGAGCTCGGCAAGCGCGGACTGCCCATGCCCACGTTCATCGTGGGGCAGACCGGCACCCTCACACGCATGACCGAACAGGTCGGGCACTACAACTTCCAGAACGCCCGCGAGCTCGCCGAGATGGCCAAGAGCTACGGCGTCGGCCTCAAGGAGCACAACGCGGACTACCTGGACGACGTCACGCTGCTCGAGCACATCCCTGCGCACGTCACCGCCTCCAACGTGGCTCCCCAGTACGGTACCGAGGAGACTCGCGCCTACCTCAAGCTCTGCAAGCTCGAGCAGATTCTCGTCGACGAGGGCCTCGTCGCCAAGGAGGACCAGTCCGACCTCTTCCACACGCTGCTCGTCAAGGCCATCAAGACCGAGCGCTGGCGCAAGTGGATGGTCGGCGAGGACACCAAGCTCACCACCGACGACATTCTTGCCAACGAGAAGCTCTCGCTCGACGTCCTCGACATCTCCGGCCACTACGCCTTCAATGACCCCGAGGTCAAGAAGGAGATCGAGAAGCTCTACGCCAATCTCTCTGCGAACGAGATCGACGGCCAGAAGTTCGTGGTCGAGCACATCAAGCGCCCGATTCGCCAGTACGTCAAGTGCTACCGCCTTGAGGGCGTGAACGCCCGAATCCGCGCCGCAATCGCTGAGTAACGACCGTCTGACACCTCATCCCTTCTCGAGAACACTAGGAGCGAACATCATGAAGTTCTTTATCGACACCGCAGACATCGACGAGATCAAGGAAGCCATGAGCTGGGGCTGCCTCGCCGGCGTCACCACGAACCCGTCCCTCTACGCTCGTACCGGCGGCAAGCTCGCCGACTTCGAGCCTCACATGGTCGAGATCACGAAGGTGTGCGAGGGTCTGCCCGTCTCCGCCGAGTCCACCGCGGAGACCACCGAGGAGATGATCGTCGAGGGCCGCAGGCTTTCCGCCCTTGCTCCGAACATCGTCGTCAAGCTCCCGATCTGCGCGGAGAGCCTCGCCGCCACGCACCAGCTCGCCTCCGAGGGCGTGCGCGTCAACATGACGCTCGTCTTCTCGGCTCCCCAGGCCCTTCTCGCCGCCAACGCCGGCGCACGCTATATCAGCCCCTTCGTCGGCCGCTTTGACGACATCGCCGAGGACGGCATCGAGCAGCTCGGCACCGTGGTCACGGCCATCAAGAACTACGACTGGACCGGCAAAAACGTCGACGACAAGGTCGAGATTATCAGCGCCTCCATCCGCACGCCCAACCACGTGACGCAGGCGGCGCTCCTGGGCGCCGACATCGCCACCGTGCCCTTCGGCGCGCTCAAGAAGTGCCTTAAGCACCCCCTGACCGATCAGGGACTCGCGGGCTTCAAGCGCGACTGGGCCAAGGTCGTGTCCGCCCAGGCCTAGAGGAGAACGAGCTAGGCGAGAAGCCTGCTCACCAGGAATGACCGTCACGGGCGCGCGGGCCTCGGCCCAGGCGCCCCATCGCTGAAAAAGGAGGAGCTTCATGCTGGACTTGATTGACACGCGCGCCATTCGTCTCGTCGCCAACGCCATGCGCCATGACATCATCGACATGCTCGAGAGAAGCAAGTCGGGGCATCCCGGAGGGTCGCTCTCGGCTGCGGACGCCATGGCCACGCTGTTCTTCTCGGGTGTGATGGACTTCGACCGCGACAACCCCGACGACCACAGCAGAGACCGATTCTTTCTCTCCAAGGGCCACGCCGCGCCCGTGCTGTATGCGACGTACCACCAGCTCGGCTGGCTCTCGGACGATGACCTGCTCACGCTTCGTCAGCTTGGCAGCAGGCTGCAGGGCCACCCAGACTGCCATGCCTGTCCTGGCGTCGAGGTCTGCTCGGGCAGCCTCGGCCAGGGACTCTCCGTGGCCTCGGGCTGCGCGCTCGGGCTGCGCGTGAGCGCCACGAGGGCTGGCACCCTGCCCGCGCGGGTCTACGTGCTCTGCGGCGACGGCGAGATGCAGGAGGGCTCCAACTGGGAGGCCCTCATGTTCGCCGCTCACAAGGGCCTCGACAACCTCACGATGATTCTCGACCTCAACAACCTGCAGATTGACGGCCACGTGACCGATGTCTGCTCGCTTGGTGACATCGATGGTAAGCTGCGCGCGTTCGGCTGGAACGTGATTCGCGTCAACGGCCACGACATCAGGATGCTTCATGAGGCGCTGTACCGCTCCAAGTCCACGACAGGAGCACCGACGGCCGTCGTCATGGAGACGATCAAGGGCAAGGGCGTGAGCTTCATGGAGGACCAGGTCGGATGGCACGGAAAGGCGCCGAGCGCCGAGCAAGCCGATAGGGCGCGCGCCGAGCTCGACGCGGATCGCGAGAAGATCGAGAAGGAGGTCTAGCCATGGCTGACGGAAAGAAACACGCGACGCGGGAGGCATACGGAAAGACGCTCGCAGAGCTTGCAGACGAGGGCATCGACGTCGTTGCCGTGGATGCCGACCTGGCGGGAGCGACCAAGCTCGACGCGTTTCGCGACGCGCACCCCGACCGCTTCGTCGACGTCGGTATTGCCGAGCAGGACATGATGGACGTTGCCGCGGGGCTCTCGCTTACGGGCAAGGTGGCCTTCACGGGCTCGTTCGCCGTCTTCGCGACGGGTCGCTGCTACGACCAGATTCGCAACACGGTCTGCGACTCGAACCTCAACGTGAAGGTGTGCCCCACGCACGCGGGCATCACGGTAGGCGAGGACGGTGCCACGCATCAAGCGCTCGAGGATGTCGGCATGATGCGCGCCCTTCCTCAGATGACGGTCCTCGTGCCGGCCGACTTCAACGCGACTCGTGCCGCGCTTCGCCTTGCTGCCACGACGTATGGCCCGTTCTACGTGCGTATGGGAAGGCTCCCCGTGTCGCAGGTCTACGACGAGGGCTTCTCGCCCGAGGTCGGGCACGCCTATGTGCTGCGCGAGGGAACCGACGTCACGATCGCCGCGTGCGGCGTGGAGGTCGGCGAGGCACTGGCAGCTGCAGACGCCTTGGCTGACGAAGGCATATCCGCCGAGGTCATCGACGTGTTCTCCATCAAGCCTCTCGACGCCGGGACGCTTCTCGTGAGCGCGCGCAAGACGGGGCGCGTGGTGAGCGTGGAGGAACACAGCGTTGCGACGGGAATGGGCGCCGCGATCGCAACGCTCCTTTCGGAGAACGTACCGACGCCGATGCACCTCATGGGTATGCGCACGTTTGGCACCTCCGCTCCTGTCGCCACGCTGCTCGAGCACTTCGGGCTTGATGCCAAGGGGATCGTGCGTGAGACGAGGGAGTTTCTCGCCGAGTGGAGCTAGGTTCGGGACGATTGTCTGAGAACGTTTGGATCCAGGGGGCGCGTCGGGTCTGCGACTTGGCGCGCCTCTTCCTATGCCCACTCGTTGCGCCACTCTTTCATGGCAATGAGTACCTGGTCGAAGGCCCTGCCCTTCTCGGTGAGGGCGTATTCGACCGTCACGGGCACGGTCGGCTTGACGGTCCGGCTGATGACGCCGTTCTCCTCGAGGACGCGTAGCGTGTCCGTGAGGCTCTTCGTGGAGACGCCGAGGGCGCGGCTCAGCTCGTTGAAGCGCATGGTTCCCAGGTGCAGCTGCTCCAAGACGAGGAAGGCCCACTTCCCCTTGAAGACCCGCATCACATCCTGGATGCTCGAGAGGCAGACGGAGTCATAGGTATCCATCGGTAACCCTTCATTAAGTAAAGCAACTTCATTCCATGATGTATTGTATCCAATTAGTGCCTTCTTTCCAGGATGAAGCGCTCCTCGTAAAATGATTCCAGCGGACAAGCATTTAGGAAGGAGCACGATGATGGGAGAGAAGAGACAGCCGGTCGTCTTCGTGGGACACGGCTCGCCGCTCAACGCGATTGCTGACAACGACATTCGCCGCGGTTGGCAGGAGATGGGCAAGCGCCTCGGCAAGCCGAGGGCGATTGTGGCGGTGTCCGCCCACTGGTTCACCCATGGACGCTGGGTGCGTACCGCGGCACACAATCCGCAGGTCAACGACATGTACGGCTTTCCTGATGAGCTCTATGCGGTCCACTATGCGCCTGATGGCGCGCCCGACGTCGCCGCTCGCGCACTCGACCTTCTCGGTGACGCTGCCACGGGCACCGAGAGCTGGGGCGTCGACCACGGTGTGTGGTCCGTGCTCTGCAACATGTACCCCAAGGCAGACGTGCCAGTCGTTATGGTGAGCTGCGACGGCGACGCCGCACCCGAGGTTCATCTGGAGGTCGGGCGCCGTCTCTCGGCCCTTCGCGACGAGGGCGTGATGATCGTTGCGAGCGGGAACGTCGTGCACAACCTACGTGCCGTGGACTGGGACAAGTCCGATGGCTTTGCCTGGGCGAACGACTTCGACGATCGGGTCCGAGACCTCATCCTCGCCCGTGACTTCGATTCGGTCGTGCGATACACACAGCTCGCAGGGTGGCAGCGTGCGATTCCCACGCCCGACCACTTCCTGCCCCTGCTGACGGCACTGGGTGCCGCGCGAGATGACGACGAGGTGGTCGTCTGGAACCAGATCCGCGAGCTGGGCAGCATGAGCCAGACCTCTTACCTCTTTCGATAGGTGAGGGCTTGGATAAGAATCTGCAGACTTCTTCAAGTTGAGATATGAAATTTGGTGGTGATTGCCCGCAGGTGTGTGGTCTCGGAGTGAATCATGCCGTGGGCTGTTGAGACGCGGGTGGAGCGAAACGTATAGTTAATGGGCACGGTTCCGCGGCCGTGCTGGGTATGTGTCAGGGCTTGGAGACTTCGTCTCGGGCCCTGACCTTTTTTCTGCGTACCTATGCGACGTTCAGGAACGACAGTAGCTTCGGCCACTCCCGCGCGGCTGTGCTCAGGCCGCACTCATAGGCTTCCATCAGCCTGTCCTCGCTCTTCTCGTCCATCCCGATGTCAAGCTCCGGGCCTGGCCAGATGGCAAAGACTTCGCCAGCGTCGTGCATTCGCTCGATGGCGCGGTTCTGCTCGTTGTACGTCCGAGGGCGCGCCTCGAGTGCCGATACGAGCCGTGGATACCTTGCGTACCGTACATGAGCTGCGGGAATCGTCCAGTCGGCCTCGTCTTGGACGAAGCCCCGGGGGCGGGTGAGAACGAGGACCTGCCGTCCGTGGTAACGAGGGCGCCCGTACTCGACGGGGATGCTGTCGGCTGCGCCGCCATCGATGAGCCTCTTGCCGTCCACCTCCACGGGCTTGTTGGCAAAGGGCATGGCGGTCGTGGCCATGAGGTAGCGCGTGCCGCGGTCGACGTCGCCGCACTTGCTGAAGGTGTGATAGTCGGCCCCGCCCGTCTCGATGTTGGTCGCGACGGAGACGAGCTCGACAGGGGAGTCGGTGAACCAGCCCGAGTCGATGCCCTCGAGGTCGTGTGGGATGGTCTCGTAGATGAACTCCGAACCCACGAGGTCGCCGGTCTTGATCTTGGACTTGAGCGAGATGAAACGCCAGTCGTTTCGATACTTCATGTTGATATAGGCCATGCGACCAGTTGCGCCACATGCGTAGTTGTAGCCGCAGATGGCTCCCATCGACGTGCCGACCACCGACTCTGCGAGCAGGCCGTGGTCGAGGAAGAAGTCGAGCACGCCTGCGGTGAAGAGGCCTCGCATCGCCCCGCCCTCAAGTACGAGCTGGAACGGACGGGTGGGGACATCCTGCCAAACGGGATGGTCGACGCTTGCTGCCTGTGCCATGACGGCCTTCTTTCCGATTCGACAAGCGGTACTCATACCCAGTAAGTAACAACGTAATCACGTAATTCGCGCGTCCTTCCGTTCGCATTGACTCACGTGAAGGATTTCGCTGGCGCGGAGTCGGACGGAGGCGTGTATTCAGCACATCAAAATAGCGTTTAACCCCACAGATTGCTCAAACTGGCAGGATTTCTGCCACTCGGAACAGTCTGTGGGGTTTGCAATCCCCACAGGTTGCTCGAACTGTCAGGATTTCTGCCAGTTGGATCAACCTGTGGGGTTTTCGCCTTGGGCCGCCAAGCCGTGAGCGGCAACGAATCCGCCGCCCCCGTCGTGACGCGCGCATTCTGACCAATCTGACAAAACTGGTCCTTTTGCCTGTTCAGAGACTCTTTTCACGCCATGTTTGGGTGTTTTCGGGTCTTCGAGGTGCCTGGCGGAGGATGTCGAGCGCTGATAGCGTCGTTGACATGGATACCAGACTCACATATCCCAGCTCTCTCGCACTCATCCGCCAGGCTCGCTGCCGCGGGGTGATGAGCATCGTGCCTCTTGCGGACAATCCGGAATGGGGGCTTGTGGACCACAGGCCCATCGAGCAAGAGGTCATGCTGGGATATGGCTCTCTCGGGAAGCCACGAATCCTCGTCCCGAAGAACAACAGGACGTATGCCGGTTGCGTCGATACCCGAGTCTGCGAAGAGATCCTCCCCTCGGGGTCCTTCGTGAGGATCACCCGTGGCGGCTATCGGTACGTGCTCTCCGAATCGCCGGCGCTCATCGTGGTCCGGGCGGCGGCGGAGTGCCAGGCCGTAGGCAGAGGAATACCCGACTCCCTGGCGGTGATGGCCGTGGCGGCACTCATCACGGAGCTCTGCGGCACCTATTCGTTTTCGGCTACCGACCAGATTGGTGAGGAATGCTGCTTTGGGCGCGAGCCGGTGCTCTCGATGTCCGAGCTCAACAGATATCTCTCGGAAGCGCGTGGCATTCGCGGGCTACGACTCGCGCGGCGGGCGGCAAAGCTGGCATTCGAGAACTCCTTCTCTCCTCGTGAGACCTGCATCGCGCTCATGCTCTGCTCACCTCCTTGCTACGGCGGCCTCGGGCTGTCGAGGCCGGTCCTCAACAGTCCTTTGACCTTCACGGATCATCAGAGGACCCTGCTGTGGCATGAGTCCATGAGGCCGGACCTCTTCTGGGAGCTCTACCGCCTGGTCATCGAGTACAACGGCGGCACGCATGACTCCCTCGAATCGAAGACCGAGGATGACAGGCGGACGCTCGACTATGCGGTCTGCGGCATCGAGGTCTTCACGATACGAGACTCCGACATCTCGAGCGTGCTCGCCATGGAGCAGCTCGGGCGCAAGTGCGTGGAGGTCATGTCGAGGACTGCGCGGAAGCGTCTCGTCGATTCGTTTCTCAGGCGCATCGAATCCGGGGCCAAGCCAGAGGTCAGGGAGGCTGCCCTTGACGTCCTCCTCCGTCGCGGCAGGCGGGTTTGGCTCTGACGGCGTGTCGCGTGGCCGGCGTCGTGCGACAATGGCGACCGTAGGCTCACGTCCGGGGGTGGCATGGCACGCAGGAGGCATCGCAGGATTCCAGGGCCGTTCGTCGCGGGGCTCGTCGCATGGGCGTGCCTGGTCGCGTTCGTGGCGGTGAGGTCGTCTCACTACTACGGTGTCGACTGGTCGAGGATCCTCGAGTACCGTGCCCTGCTCGGACGCTTCGGAACGTTCGCGGGCCTGTCGCTCGTCGGCGTGCTCGCCGTGGTGGGACTCGCCGTCACGTACCGAAGGCGCTCGGCGCGCCGCCGCATTCGCGCCCTGGTCGCGGGCCGCGTCGAGATGACTCCCGAAGCGTTTCTCGCCGCGAGGCGCACGGGCGCCAGGCGCGTCGGCGAGAAGGACTTCCCCGGGGTCTACGTTCTCCACAACGTGACAAGGGACCGCTACTACGTCGGCCAGGGGCAGCGCGTCCTCGACCGCGTGTTCCAGCACTTCTCGGGCCGCGGCAACGGTGATGTGTACGCTGACTGGTCGTACGGCGACGCCTTCACCATCAGGACGATCGCGCTGCGGGGAAGCGGGTACCGCTCCCTCGACGACCTCGAGCGCGATGCCATCGCGACCTACGACGGATGGGGCAGCGGCTACAACAAGACCCACGGCAACGGGGCCTGATCCGACGCCGGGCCCAGGCTACCTCACGACGACGGCTGCCGCGGGAAGGCGTAGCTGCCGGTCGCTCGCCACAAAGGTGTTGTTGCCCGGCTCCGACGGCTTGTCAGGCCATTCTGGGACATACGCCACGTGCGCGAACTCGTTCCCGAAGGCCTCGACCACCTCGTGGAGCGTGCGGGACTTCCGTCCCTCCACGGCGCAGCGCACGTTGGCGAGATAGACCCCGCCGGGAGCGAGGTGCTCGTGGACCACGCGGGCTCCCTCGTCGGTCTTGAGCGGGCCGAGCGGCCGGTTCCCCGAGAACGCGTCGTTCACGATCACGTCGAACGGCTCGCTGGCCGCGCGCAGGTAGTCCCAGCCGTCTCCGTTCTCCAGCCGCAGCCGGTCGCCCGCGACCTCCTCGGCTTCCCCGAGGAAGAAGAACTCGCGCGCGAGGGCGGTGACCTTGGGGTCCACCTCGACGGCGTCGACCTGTGCGGTCCCGTGTGTCGCCAGGTACTTGGGCAGGGAGTATCCGCCGCCGCCTACCACGAGCACGCGCCGCGCCCCGCACGCCTCGATGACCTCGGCCATGTTCCTGTGGTAGACGCAGGCGAGCTCGAAGCGCAGCTCCGGCTGGATGTAGCTCACGCTCTGGTAGGTCCCGTTGACGTTGAGCAGGCGCACTGGCGTCCCGTCGGCGTCGGCTGAGTCGAAGACGAGGGTGGTGCCGAAGCGAGTGCGGCGCATGGTCACGCCCCGCCTGGCGAGCAGCCTCGGCAGCACCGCGACCACGCCCACGAGGACCAGGCATACGATGGTCGAGACAATTAACGCCGTTTGCACGATTCAAAACCCTTCGTGTGGGGGATACAGTGACCGAAGACCAAACTCCCAGTTTAGAAGATTGTGAGTAGCGTCACGGCTCAGCTATACTACACATGCAGTTTTCGGCCTAAAGGCCGTCGATGGATTCAAATTGGAGGGCTTTCTCATGATTCTCGGAATGGGTGTTCCTGAGCTTCTCGTCATCCTTGTCGTGGTTCTGGTGATCTTCGGGCCCAAGAACCTCCCCAAGCTCGGCTCAGCTCTCGGCAAGACCGTCAAGAACGTTCGCGAGGGCATGGACGAGGGCGCTGACGACAAGGACAAGAAGGCTGACGGCGCTGCCGCCGAGGACGAGGCCGAGGAGGTCGTCGAGGACGAGGACGACGCGGACGCCGACGAGCCCGCCACCGCTGCCGCAGCGAAGACCACGTTCTGCCCCAAGTGCGGTGCCGAGAACCCCGCGGGTAACGCCTTCTGCTCCAAGTGCGGCGCCAAGCTCGACTCCGAGAAGTAGCGAGTCCTCCCGTCACAGACAGGTTCAGTAACGCACGGAGACGACAGTAGAGAGCGAAGCATGGATAACAGCAAGGAAATCATTCTTACCCCAGAAGGCAAGCAGAAGCTTCTCGACGAGCTCGCGTTTCGCGAGGGTGAGAAGGCCGAGGAGATCAAGGCGGCCCTCCAGGAGGCGCGCGGCTTCGGCGACCTTTCCGAGAACGCCGAGTTCGACGCTGCCAAGGAGGAGCAATCCCAAAACGCCTCCCGCATCACGGAGATCCGCCAGATCCTCTCTGTTGCGAAGGTCGTCGAGGACAACGGCAAGAAGCGCAGCCTCAAGGTCTCCATCGGCACGACCGTCGAGCTCGATGACGAGAGCGGCAAGAAGACCAAGTTCACGATCGTGGGCACCACCGAGACCGACTCGCTCAACCGCAAGATCTCCAACGAGTCCCCCGCCGGGGCGGCCCTCATCGGTCACAAGAAGGGCGACGAGATCGAGTTCGTGACGCCGTCCGGCAAGACGAAGAAATATACGATCACAGCGATCTCCCGCTAGCGTTCGTGCGAGTGCGTTAGTCCTTCGCCCCGTGTCTGCTGCTCGCAGGTGCGGGGTTCTTTTGTTCCGATGACCGTCCAAGTCCACGGAGGTACCATGTCCGACGAGAGCTCCATTCCCACGCCCACTGACGAGAGGGCGACGCGTCGCGCGCGTCGACAGGCCCTCATCGACGCAGGCATCAACCCCTATCCCGTGCGCTCCGAGGTCACGACCCACGTCGCCGACATCGAGAAGAAGCACGCCGACCTCGCCGACGGCGAGTCCACCGACGACGTGGTCTCCGTCGCCGGCCGCATCCGTGCCATCCGCAACCAGGGCAAGGCCGCCTTCGTCGTGCTGGAGGACGTCACGGGGTCCATCCAGCTCTTCTGCCGCGTGAACAACCTCTCCGACCAGGACTGGGCGCTTCTCGGCCAGCTCGACCTCGGTGACATCGTCGGCGTCACGGGCACGGTCATGCGCACGCGCCGCGGGCAGCTGTCCGTCTCGCCCACGAGCCTCTCCATCCTCTCCAAGAGCCTTCGACCCCTGCCCGAGAAGTTCCACGGGCTCACCGACCGCGAGGTGCGCTACCGCCAGCGCTACGTCGACCTGATCATGAACCCCGACGTGCGCGACACCTTCCGCCGCCGGAGCCAGATCATCTCGCTCATCCGCCGCTACATGGAGTCCGACGGGTACATGGAGGTCGAGACCCCCATGATGCACGCCATCCTCGGCGGCGCCAACGCCAAGCCCTTCGTCACGCACTTCAACGCCCTCGACCGCGACTTCTTCCTGCGCATCGCCACGGAGCTGCCGCTCAAGCGGCTCATCGTGGGCGGCATGGAGCGCGTCTTCGAGATCGGTCGCCAGTTCCGCAACGAGGGCATGGACCTCACGCACAACCCCGAGTTCACGAGCATGGAGGCGTACTGCGCCTACTCTGACCTCGAGGGCATGAAGCGCCTCACGGAGGGGCTCTTCAAGGCCATCGCCCGCGAGGTCTGCGGCTGCGAGGAGGGCCACGAGGTCATCACCTACCAGGGACAGACCGTGGACATGAGCGGCACCTGGGCTTCTCGCCCGCTCTCCGAGGTCGCCTCCGAGGCCGTCGGCGAGCACGTGGACATGGACACCCCCGTCGAACGCCTGCGCGAGCTCTGCGAGAAGAACGGCATCGAGTGGCAGACCAACTGGGGCGTGGGCAAGCTCGTCTTCGAGCTCTACGACGAGCTGGGGGAGAGCACCATCGTCAACCCGACGTTCGTGTGCGACTACCCCGAGGAGGTCAGCCCGCTCTCCAAGCGCAAGGACGACGACGCCCGCCTGACCGACCGCTTTGAGCTGGTCATCTGCGGACACGAGTACGCCAACGCCTTCTCCGAGCTCAACGACCCGGTCGACCAGGCCGGCCGCTTCGCGGAGCAGGTCGCCGCCAAGGGGTTCGGCGACGACGAGGCCATGGGCTACGACTACGACTACGTCCGCGCGCTCGAGTACGGCATGCCGCCGGCGGGTGGCATTGGCTACGGCATCGACCGCATGATCATGCTCTTCTGCGACGCGCCCTCCATCCGAGACGTGCTCCTCTTCCCGCAGATGAAGCCCGAGACCATCACTCGCGCGGACATCGAGGCCCAGGTGGGAGGCGTGTCCACGGACAACGCCGCCGCCTCGCTCGATGCGATCGCCGCCGACAGCGACGCGGGCGCGAGCCTCGAGCAGGCCGCCGCGCCCGAACCCGAGGCAGCGCCCGAGCCTGAGCCAGCTCCCGAACCCGCTCCGGACCCCGAGCCCGCCGCTCTCTCCGCCGCGGCGCAGGCTGCCGTCGACGCCGACATGAGCGGCGCCCTCGACGCCGGCATCTCGCGCGACGCCGCGTTCGTCCTGCTCGAGAGGTACAACCAGGACCCCTTCCACATCACGCACGGCGAGACCCTCGAAGGCCTGATGCGCTACTACGCCGAGAAGTACGACCCCGCCAACGTGGACTTCTGGGGAGTCGTCGGCCTTCTCCACGACCTCGACTGGGAGAAGTACCCGAGCGTGGAGGGCCACACGGTGAAGACCGCGGAGCTTCTCGACGAGGCTGGCGCCACCCCGCAGCTCGCGCACGCGATCATGACCCACAACTCCGACAACAACGACAAGCTGCCCGCGCCCGAGCTCAAGATGGAGCGCGTGCTCTTTGCCTGCGACGAGCTCTCGGGCCTCATCCAGGCCGCGGTGCTCATGCGCCCGAGCGGGAGCGTGATGGACTTCGAGACCAAGTCGCTCAAGAAGAAGTTCAAGGACAAGCGCTTCGCCGCCGGCTGCAGCCGCGACGTCATCCGCAAGGGGGCGGAGCTCAACGACCTGGAGCTCGCGGACCTCTTCTCGAGCGTCATCGAGGCCATGAAGTCGATCGCGCCCGACCGCGACACCTTCGTCGCGGACGCGTCGGCCGAGTAGGATCCGCCGAGAGACCGTGGCCGTTCCCTCGCCCGGGAGCGGCCACGCATGCCAGCCTTTGATGGCGATGCTCGCGACCCGGTCCTCCACGGCCCGACGATATGACGATTGCGTCATCTGTTTGGTACCAAGGCATCGTGGGTAAACAAAGTCCCAACGAACCGCAGTCGGAAGGACACGCCAGCACATGTTCGAGAAGTTCACAGACAAGGCCCGCGAGGTCATGAGTCTCGCCCAGGACGAGGCGCGCAATCTCGGGCAGATGTACGTGGGCACCGAGCACCTGCTCCTCGCCCTCATCAAGGAGGGCGACGGCATCGCCGCCCAGGCCCTCGCCAAGCTCGACGTCACCTATGACGAGACGCTCGCCACGGTGAAGGAGCTCGCCACGGCCGAGACCGAGCCCGTCCCGGGCGGCCACATCCCGTTCACTCCGCGTGCCAAGCGCGTCCTCGAGGACGCCTACCGCGAGACCATGACGCACGGCCAGACCTACATCGCCACCGAGCACCTGCTCCTGGGCATCGTGTCCGAGGGCAACGGCCGCGCCATGGACGCCCTGCGCACGATGGGCGTCTCGGGTGACGCCGTCCGCAACGCCGTCAACGAGCTCATCGCCAAGAGCGGCCAGGCCAACGGTCCGGCCGTCGCCGACGTGCGCATGGACCCGAGCTTCATGCCCGGCATGCCCCAGGGGCAGCAGGGCGACGAGGGCTCCATGCTCGAGCAGTACGGCCGCAACCTCACCAAGCTCGCCGCCGACGGCAAGCTCGACCCCGTCATCGGCCGCGACCGCGAGATCGAGCGCGTCATGCAGGTGCTCGCCCGTCGTCAGAAAAACAACCCGCTCATCCTCGGCGACCCGGGCGTGGGCAAGACGGCCATCGTCGAGGGCCTCGCGCAGCTCATCGCCTCGGGCAACGTCCCCGACATCCTCCGCGGCAAGCAGGTCTGGACGCTCGACCTCGCCAGCCTCGTCGCCGGCTCCAAGTACCGCGGCGAGTTCGAGGACCGCATGAAGAAGGTCGTCAACGAGCTCGAGCAGTCCGACGAGGACATCCTCTTCATCGACGAGATCCACACCGTCATCGGCGCTGGTTCCGCCGAGGGCTCCATCGACGCCGCCTCGATCCTCAAGCCGCCGCTCTCCCGCGGCGAGATCCAGGTCATCGGCGCCACCACGGCCGAGGAGTACCGCAAGCACATCGAGAAGGACTCCGCGTTCGAGCGCCGCTTCCAGCCGGTCAACATCGGCGAGCCCTCGCCCGAGGACACCATCAAGATCATCAAGGGCCTGCAGGAGCGCTACGAGAAGCACCACCATGTCAAGTACACCGACGAGGCCATCCAGGCCGCGGTCACCCTCTCCAGCCGCTACGTGCAGGACCGCTTCCTGCCCGACAAGGCCATCGACGTCCTCGACGAGGCCGGCGCGCGCACGCGCGTGCACCGCATGAGCCTCCCGCCCGAGATCGCCCAGGTCGACGCCGAGCTCGTCCGCGTGAAGGACGAGAAGGCCGCGGCCGCCTCGGCGCAGGAGTACGAGCAGGCGGCGCACCTCCGCGACGAGGAGAAGGACCTGACGGCCAAGCGCGACCAGCTCGAGGCGGACTGGCGCGCCCAGCTCGACAAGAACATCGTCATCGTCGACGAGCAGGACATCGCCGACGTGGTCTCCGCCATGACCGGCGTGCCCGTCTCCAACCTCACCGAGGCCGAGGCGTCCAAGCTCCTGCGCTGCGAGGACGCGCTCCACGAGCGGGTCGTCGGGCAGGAGGAGGCCGTCACGAAGGTCGCCAAGGCCATCCGCCGCTCCCGCTCGCCCCTCAAGGACCCGCGTCGCCCCGGTGGCTCGTTCATCTTCCTCGGCCCCTCGGGCGTGGGCAAGACCGAGCTCGCCAAGGCGCTCGCCGAGTTCCTCTTCGGCAGCGAGGACGCGCTCATCAGCTTCGACATGTCCGAGTTCATGGAGAAGCACACCGTCTCCAAGCTCGTCGGTGCCCCTCCCGGATACGTGGGCTATGACGAGGGCGGCGAGCTCACCAAGGCCGTCAGGAGGCGTCCGTACTCGGTCGTGCTCTTCGACGAGATCGAGAAGGCGCACCCCGACGTGTTCAACATCCTCCTCCAGATTCTCGAGGAGGGCCGTCTCACCGACGGCCAGGGTCGTCACGTGGACTTCTCCAACACGATCGTGATCATGACGTCGAACATCGGCGCGCGCGAGATCTCGCAGACCTCGACGATGGGCTTCTCGGCTCAGGGTGCCACCGGTCTCTCCGACAAGGAGATCACGGGCCGCGTCAACGCCGAGCTCAAGAAGCTCTTCCGTCCCGAGTTCCTCAACCGCGTCGACGAGGTCGTGGTCTTCAAGAGCCTCACGCCCGAGCAGCTCCGCGGCATCGTCGACCTCATGATCTCCGACCTCCGCGACCGTCTCATCGCCAACGGGATGTCCATCACGCTCACCGATGCAGCTCGTGACGTCGTGGCGAAGGAGGGCGCCGACCCGGTCTACGGGGCCCGTCCCCTGCGTCGCGCGATTCAGACGCTCATCGAGGACCCCCTCTCCGAGGAGCTCCTCTCGGGTGATTGGAAGCCTGGCGACATCGTGCTCGTGGACGCGAAGGACGGCAAGCTCACCTTTGCCAAGACGCAGGGAGTGATTCCTGCGCCCCGCAAGCGCGAGCACATGGACGCGCCTACGGCCAAGGACCACTGGGCGCCCGCGCTCCAGTCGCCCGAGGCCGGGGGCTCTGCCTCGTTCGAGGAGTAGCCGCCGCGACGGGAACCGCCGCGACGTATACTTGTTATGACAGCCAGCCAGCCCACACTTCGTGGGCTGGCTACGTACGGAGGTGCCTCCCATGGACCCCACGATCATCGATCAGAAGTCCTCCGACAGCGACGACCGGCTCGTCTCGGCGATCAGCCAGACTGCGCCCGGCACCGCCCTGCGCGTTGCCCTCGACATGATCATCGCCGGTCACCTCGGCGCGCTCATCTGCATCGGCGACACGGAGAACGTGCTCGCAGCAGGTGACGACGGGTTCAAGCTCGACGTCTCGTTCACGGCCAACCGCCTCTTCGAGCTCTGCAAGATGGACGGTGCCGTGGTCATCGACAAGGACCTCACGCAGATTCTCCGCGCGAACTACCACCTCAACCCCGATCCGTCGCTGCCCACCTCCGAGACGGGCACGCGCCACCGCACCGCCGCCCGCATGAGCCTGCTCACCAAGGCGACGATCATCTCGGTCTCCGAGCGCCGCGCGGTCGTCAACATCTACGTGAACGGCCGGGGCTTTCAGCTCAAGCCCGTCTCGCAGCTCATGGCATCGGTCAACCAGCTCACGGTCGCCATGCAGAGTACGCGCGCCACGCTGGACGCCGCGCTGCTCCGCCTCTCGAGCCTCGAGCTTGACAACTTCGTCACCATGCACGACATCACCGAGATCTTCTATCTCTTCGAGACGCTCCTCACCGCAGGCGAGGAGCTCGACAAGTGCATCGTCCAGCTCGGTCGCGAGGGTCGCACGACGCAGATGCAGCGCGAGGAGTTCGTAGGCGGCATGAACGAGGCCTACACGCTCATGATTCGCGACTATGCGAGCGACTCCTCCGACGCCAAGGCCCGCGAGATTCGCAAGATCTTCCACGACACGGCCAACTCGCAGCTGAGGTCGGCCAAGTATGTGGCGAGGGTGCTCGGCTACGAGGACGGTCGCGACGAGGACGACATCGTCACGTCGCTCGGCCTGCGCACGCTCTCCCGCATCTCCGTCGTCAACGGCGGCATGGCCGACCAGCTCGTCAACGAGTACGGCTCGCTGCAGGAGGTCCTGCACGTGGCCGAGGACGACCCCGAGAGCCTGGGCGAGATGGGCCTCAACAACCCGAGCGTACTCGCCAACAGCCTCCATCGTATGAGGGGTCAGGCAAAGTAATGGGGGAGTCCAAACCCCTCGCGTGCGTCGAGGAGATGCGCGTCGGAGAGGTCTCCCAGCATCCCGACACCATCGCCATCATCGTGGCGGGCGGCGTGGGCGAGCGCTTCGGCGACGCGCGCGGCAAGCAGTTCGTGGACCTCTGCGGCCTCCCCCTCATGTCGTGGGCGATTCTTGCCTTCGACCGCGCGCCGTCCGTGGCGCGCATCGTGCTGGTCTGCGCACCTGGCCGCAGGGCCGAGGTCAGCTCTGACGTCCTCTCGAAGCTGACGCTGCGATGCCCCGTCACGATTGCGCCCGCGGGGGACACCCGCCAGGTCTCGGTGATGAGCGGTCTCGAGGCGATGCCCCGCGGATATGAGCTCGTGGCCGTCCATGACGCCGTCCGTCCGCTCGTCGAGGTAGATGACATCGAGCGTGCATGCGCCGCCGTGCGCGCGGACGCCTCCCTCGCAGGTGCGGTCTGCGCCGCGCGCTCCATCGACACGCTCAAGCTCGTGGAGGGCGACACGATCG
>DCZG01000026.1:23392-28845 GCA_002331575.1 Atopobium sp. UBA2090
GTCGAGACCTCGCGCGACAACATCAAGGTCACCATCCCCGAAGACCTCGCCGTCGTCGAGGCCACGCTCGAGCAGCGTCTCGTCGACAGCTGCGAGGGAGGGGCGCTATGACGCTCAGGATCGGGCATGGCTATGACGTCCACCAGTTCGCGGAGGGTCGCAGGCTCGTGCTCGGGGGCGTGACCATTCCGAGCGACCGCGGGCTTCTCGGCCACTCCGACGCCGACGTGCTCGCCCACGCCCTCATGGACGCGATTCTCGGCGCCATGCGCGCGGGTGACATCGGGCAGCTCTTCCCCGACAACGACCCCGCCTACGAGGGCGCCGACTCGATGGTGCTGCTCGCCCGCGTCGCCGACCTCGCACGTGACCGTGGCTACGAGATCATGGACTGCGACTGCACCGTGGCCGCTCAGGCGCCCAAGCTCGCCCCCTATCGCGAGACTATGCGCGCTCGGATGGCCGAGGCCATGGGCGTCGGCGTCGAGTGNNAGACCCACCAGGGCGATGCCAATTTTTTTCGTCATGGTTGGCCTTTCAGCGCATGGGCGTCGGCGTCGAGTGCGTGGGCGTGAAGGCGACGACCACCGAGCACCTCGGCTTCGTCGGCCGCGAGGAGGGCATCTGCGCCTGGGCGGTCGCCCTCCTCGAGCAGGAGTAGCTCCCAGATTCCCTGGCACGGGACCCGTGAGCCCACAATTCCGAATATCGACCCCAATCGGGGCGAATTTGTGTGTCTGGCTGGTCGATCATGTCTCCTACCTGCGAAAACGTCGAGAATCACCCTTTGGGCCGCTCTCAGGCATGCGTTGATTCTCTGGACGTCTCGTGAGCGGGCCACGAAGACTTTGCGGGAGTTTTTTGGAAGGCCAAAAGCGGGCGTACCATCCTCGGCAACGGCATGACCTTGGGTTTGTGCCGTAGAGTGGCCGCGCATGGAACGCGATTCAACGCTTTACTCGCACCACCTACGTAGCACCATCGCACGCCCTATCCGAGCCAGAAGGGCGCCGTCGTCTGACGGCGCCCCACTGCGCGGCCGGGAAGGACAACAACGTGAACATCCCGCCTGTCGGCATGCCTGCGCATGCCAGGGGAGAGCTTGCTCCGCTTCTCTCCAGAACCATGATCGCCCTCGCCGTCGCCTGCGCGATCGTTTTCGGATTCCTGCCCGTGACCTCGGCGAACGCCGCAACCGTCCAAGAGACGCTCGCCGACGACGTCTTCCAGAACGAGCCGGGCAGCACCGGGCGGTGCACAATCTACGCCGCCACCAACATGCTCCGCCGCGCCGCGCTCCTCAACGGCGACAGCGACTGGGAGTCCATCACCACGTCGAGCATCCCCTCGTCAGGAGGCCTGCTCTGGAGCTTCTCGGTCTCTACCGCGAACGCCACCTACACCGTCGAGCACGGCAGCGTCGATGGCACGGACGAGGAGAAGGCCGCCCAGCTCGTCGACCTCCTCGCGGAAAATCCCGCGGGCATCGTGCTCTATGCGGGCAACTGCTCGAATCCCCACGCGGTCCTGCTGCTGGGCTATGAGGACGGCACCTTCTACGCCCACGACTCCCTCACCGGCTCCACGAGCGCCCTTGACGAGTGCATTTCCGTGCGCGTGTCCACCGCGAGCTCGTACTGGTACGTGACGTCCGACGTCGCGAACCCCGAGCCCAGCTCGATCGCGGGCGCGACGGTCTCCGTCGATTCCGAGGAGGCCTACACCGGCGAGTCCGTGGAGCCTGCGGTCACCGTCACGCTCGGTTCGAAGACGCTCGTCGAGGGAACCGACTACACCGTGTCCTACGAGGACAACGTCGAGATCGGCACGGCCACCGTCACCGTGACGGGCACCGGCGACTACGCGGGCGTCTCGAAGGCCAACTTCCAGATCGAGTCCGGTACGACCCTCATCCAGCGCGCCTGCAACACGGCGACCACCGCCGCCTCGTCCTCGTCGCTCTCGAATGGCGTCACGATCTAGCCTTGCCGCACACGGTTTCGTCACCCCGCGCGCACCTTTTCGCCATACAGGGGCGTGGCTGCTACAATGCGTGTACTCACGCAAGCAGACTGAGGAGTGACGAGCCAATGCAGGTCTACAACACCCAGACCCACCGCAAGGAAGAGTTCAGGACCATCGAGCCCGACAAGGTCCGCATGTACGTCTGCGGCCCCACGGTCTACGACCAGATCCACATCGGCAACGGGCGCACGTTCCTCTCCTTCGACGTGATTCGCCGCTACCTCATGTTCAAGGGGTACCAGGTCACCTTCGCCCAGAACCTCACCGACGTGGATGACAAGATCATCAACCGCGCCAACGAGCAGGGGCGCACCGCCGCCGACGTCGCCGAGGAGTTCTCCGCCGCCTTCATCGAGCAGATGCATCGCTTCGGCATCCTCGACCCCGACATCCGCCCCCGCGCGACGCAGGAGATCGCCGCGATGCAGGAGATGATCCAGATCCTCATCGAGAAGGGCGACGCCTACCCCGTGCCCTCCGGCGACGTGTACTTCTCGGTTCGCTCCGACTACGACTACGGCATCCTCTCCGGCCGCGACCTCGACCAGCTGCGCGCCGGCGAGCGCGTCGAGGTCAACGACGAGAAGCGCGACCCCTTCGACTTCGCGCTGTGGAAGGCCGCCAAGCCCGGCGAGCCCAGCTGGGACTCCCCCTGGGGTCCCGGCCGCCCCGGCTGGCACACCGAGTGCTGCGCGATGATCCATCGCTACCTCGGCACGCCGATCGACATCCACGGCGGCGGCGCCGACCTCATCTTCCCGCACCACGAGAACGAGACCGCCCAGGCCATGTGCGCCTGGGACAAGGCCCTCGCCAACGTCTGGATGCACACCGGCATGCTGCGCGTCGACGGCGAGAAGATGTCCAAGAGCCTCGGGAACTTCTACACGCTCAAGGAGGTCCTCGACAAGTACCCGGCCGACGCGGTCCGGCTCCTCATGCTCCAGACCCACTACCGCGCGCCGCTCGACTTCTCGTTCACCCGCCTCGACGGCACCGTGGGCACCCTCGACCGCCTTCTCACCTGCGTGAAGAACCTTCGCTGGATGGCTCAGAACGCCGAGCAGAACGGCGTCCTCACCGACCTCGACCGCCAGCTCGGCGCCGCCGTCGACGCCGCTCGCGAGGAGTTCGTGCGTCAGATGGACGACGACTTCAACACCGCCGGCGCCCTCGCCGCCATCTTCGGCCTCGTGACCACCGCTAACACCTATCTCGCCGACGCGACCGAGCCCTCCACGGCCCCGTGCCTGCGTGCCGCCGACACCATCGTCGAGCTCGTCGGGGTGCTCGGCATCAGCGTCCCCGACGCCGACGCCGACGAGCTGCCGTTCGAGCTCGTCGGGCTTGCCGCGACGTATGCCGGCTATGCGGGGAGCTCCTCGAGCGAGGCCGCCTCCGCGCTTCTCGACGCTCGCCAGGCGGCGAGGAAGTCGAAGGACTGGGGCACCGCCGACGCCATCCGCGACGCCGTCGCAGGCCTCGGCCTCGTGGTCGAGGACACCGCCAACGGCGCTCGTCTCCGCAGGGCGTAGGCGCTCTCATGGCGAGAAACCAGCCGTCGGGACGGAGCCGCGACCAGCGCGGCAGGGAAGGCCAGCGCGGAGGCCGTGACCGCGATCGCGATCGGGACCGCGACCGTCGCGGCCCGGGTGCGCAGGGACGCCCCCCACGCGCAGAGGGCTCCCGCGAGAGGCATCGCGACGCGAGGCCGTCGGGTGACGTCATCGAGGGCCGTCGTGCCGTCGCCGAGGCGCTCGAGGCGAGCGTGCCGCTCAGGAAGGCGCTCGTGGCGAAGGCCTCCGGCGAGGAGGACCCCACGCTCGAGAAGCTCGTCAGGCGTCTCGAGGGCAGCGGCGTCGAATGCGAGCGCGTTCCCAAGGCGGTTCTCGACGCGGCGTCGAGCCACGGTGCCCACCAGGGCATCATCGTGCGGACGCGGCCCTTCGAGTATGCGGTTCTCGCGGACGTCATCGCCGCCGCGGGCTCGGGCGACGCGCTCGTCGTGGTCCTCGACCACGTGACTGACGAGGGGAACTTCGGGGCCATCGTTCGCTCGGCCGAGGTCGTGGGAGCGGCCGGCGTCGTAATCGCCAACGCACGGGCCGCGACGGTCGGCGTGGGCGCCTACAAGACCTCGGCGGGAGCCGTCCTGCACATCCCGATCGCCCAGGTCCCCAACCTCGCGCGCGCGCTCGAAGACCTCAAGTCCGCCGGCTTCTGGGCCTGCGCGGCCTCTGAGCATGCCGAGCAGGACGTCTGGCATGCGCCCCTGGGCGGCAGGCTCGCCCTCGTGATGGGCTCGGAGGGGTCGGGCGTCTCGCGCCTCATGCTCGAGAAGTGCGACTTCTCGTGCAGGCTCCCGCAGCGCGGTCGGGTGGAGTCGCTCAACGTCGCCCAGGCAACGACCGTGCTCTGCTACGAGTGGCTCCGCCGCGTGAGCGGGGAGAGCGACGATGGGCGGTAGACGCCTGCCGCTCCTCGTGGTGGACGGCTACAACGTGATCTACAAGACCTCCCGCTACCTCGACCTCATGGAGGAGACGGGCACGGGCTTCGATGACGACGACCCCTTCGGACGCGCCCGCGAACGACTCGTGGCCGACGTCGCCGCCTACGCCCAGGGGACCTATGAGCCCGTGATCGTCTTCGACGCCGCCGGCAACGTCTCGTCCGAGCGGCCCGAGCTCACCCGTGCGGGCGTCCGTCTCGTGTTCTCGCCGACGGGGGAGACGGCCGACACCGTGATCGAGCGGATCGTCACGAACGCACGGCGAGACGCCCGCGACGTGACCGTCATCACCTCCGACAACACGATTCGCGCGACCGTCGGAGGCATACCCGTGACCAGGCTCTCGAGCTCGGTCCTCATCGACGACGTCGAGAGCCTCGCGGAGGACGCCGTCGCCGCGAACGCCGAGCGCAACCACGTGAGCCTCACCCTCGAGGGCCGTCTCTCGCCCGAGAGCCGCAGGAAACTCTGGGAGCTCATCGGGAAGTAGGGAAGTCCGCCCTCGCGCAAATGCCCGCGAGCAGGTAGAATGTCTCAAGTCGCCGGTATGGCTCAATGGCAGAGCAACGGTTTTGTAAACCGTGGGTTGGGGGTTCGACTCCCTCTACCGGCTCCACGAACGACCGCGCGGGCCATGGGCGAGAAGCACCTGTGGCCCGCGCTCTTGGTCGGGTGCCCCGTGGGTTCCGCGGAGGTGCCGTCGCAATCGGCGAACGGTACGTCCCGGAAACGCGTTTTGGCTGGTATTGTGCGGAATTCGTGGGATAGTTACGCCCGGGTGGGAGTATTGCGTTGACAAGACCCAGTTCCCGTCGTACTATTTCCAACGCTTGACGGGGCAGGCTCTCGCCAAGTGCTTGAAAACGGAAAATGGGGATGTGGCACAGCGGCAACTGCGGCGGACTGTAAATCCGCT
>DCZG01000100.1:0-32769 GCA_002331575.1 Atopobium sp. UBA2090
AAGGGACCCACCATGGAACTCATCCTCGACACCGCAGACGCAAGGCAGGTCAGCGAGCTCTCCGACATGCTCACGATCACCGGCGTGACCACCAACCCCACGATCATCACGCGCTCAGGCAGGACGCCCGAGGAGGTCGCAGACTCGATGCTGTCGGTCCTCTCCGACGACCAGCTCCTCTTCATGCAGGCCGTGGCCACCGACTTCGACGGCATCATGGCCGACGCGAGGAGGATCTGCTCGCTCCGTCCCAGGAACATGTACGTGAAGATCCCCGTGACCCACGACGGCCTGCGCGCCATCAAGGCAGCGAAGGCCGAGGGCCTCGGCGTCCTCGCCACGGCGATCTACTCCGCCGACGAGGCGTTCCTCGCCGCGATGAACGGAGCGGACTACCTCGCGCCCTACGTGAACCGCATGGAGGACTACGGCGACGGCGTCGGCCAGGTGGAGGACCTCCTCCGGATGCTCGAGGCGAACAACCTCCCCGCCAAGGTCGTCGCGGCGTCGTTCAAGAACGCGAACCAGGTGCACCGGCTCGTCGTGGCCGGCATCCAGGCCGTGACCGTCCCGCCCGAGGTCGTCCGCTCGATGGTCGACCACCCCGGGACCCGGATCGCGGTCGACGAGTTCTCGGCAGCCTGGCGCGAGGCCTACGGCAGGGACACCTTCGCCGCGGAGTAGGAGGTCCGCTCGACCTGCCAAAGGGCGTTGGCACCTTTGGCAGGCTCACGTTGAGGGCTGCCCGCGTAGCTGAAAAACGCTACACGAGCGGCCCTCAACGTGCACATAGCGATGTTATTTAGCCCTTCTTGTAGCGTCGTTCAGCTTTGACGGCAGCGGATGAGACCTGCCATGGTCGATCTCCGACGTCGTCGAGGCCTACTACGACCTCATCTGCGACTACATGCACTTCCAGGACTGCAGCCGCGTGGTCGATGGCGGCTGTGGCGCGCCCGCGATGACGCGCGGGACGCGCTTTCCGAAGGAGGCCTACGAGCTCGGCAGGTCGGTGTAGGATCGCTGGCCTGAAAAGCCGTCGTCCTACTCGCTTGTGGCGGACTGGGCCTTTCGTGTCCCAATGCTCGTCGCCGAACGGTCCGCCACGGTCTGAGCGCCTGCCGCGCCAAATGGGTCAAGGCGCTCGATGAGCATCGTCATGACGCGCTCCCCGGCGACGCTTGCGATGGCAAGCGCCGCGAACAGGGCAAATGTGATTCCCTCGGGCGATGCCACGCCGAGCGTGCCGTGGAACAGGGCGACTGCGGCAAAGAAGGACACCGTCATCGTGACGCAGAGGAAGACGCGCAGCGGGTTGAAGGGCCAGCTCGCCTTGAGGACCGCCTGAATGCCCACCGTCCCCACGAGCAGGTAGAGGAGCGTCCGCTCCTGACTCTCGGGAAGTCCGAGGAAGGTCGACAGGGGAAGTACCATGAGGAAGCACGACATGAACGAGACGGCGTTGGGGATGGCGCGTTCCAGCGCACTCGGCAGGAAGTGCCCCACCACCTTGGCGGTATCAGGCTCGAACGACATGAAGAACGCCGGATACCCCTCGATGACGAGGTCGATGAGGGTGATCTGAAGCGGTGCGAACGGGAACGGCACGTTGAGCACCAGGCACGTGAGCGACAGCAGCACCGAGTAGACGGTCTTCACGAAGAACACGCCGGCGATACGCGTGATGGTATTGACCACGCGTCGACCTTGTCCGAGAACGTCAGGCAGTGCCGAGAAGTCCGAGTCGAGAAGCACTACCTGCGAGACCTGGCGTGCGGCATCGGTCCCGCCGCCCATGGCGATGCTGCAGTCTGCTTCTCGCAGGGCGAGCAGGTCGTTCACTCCGTCTCCCGTCATCGCCACCGTATGGCCGTCGGTACGGAGGGCGCGTACGAGCCGCTGCTTCTGCTGTGGGGAGACTCGGCCGAAGATCGAACGGGTGCGTGCGAGCCGTGCGATCTCGTCCTCGTCGGTCACCCCTGTCATGTCGACGGGGCGCGAGTCGGAGGGAAATCCCGCTTGCATAGCGAGGGACGAGACGGTCGTGGGGTCATCGCCGGAGATGAGCTTGAGATCGATGCCCTCCTGCTTGAAGTAGGCGAGGGTGTCGGAAGCCGTGTTACGGATCGGGTCGGCAATCACGACGGCAGCGAGCGGGTCGACCTTGGGAAGCGCATATTCCTCGCTGACTGGTCCTCGGGCAATACCTACGAGAAGAACGCGCTTACCGGAGCTCTGCGCAGAGGAGATGACGTCGTCGCACTCACTGCCCTGGGGCGCGAGACGGTCGGGCGCACCAGCCACGACCATGACTCCCTCGCATTCCACGGAGCTCCACTTCCGCTCTGACGAGAAGGGCACGCTCCGTGGGGAAGTCTCGGTCTCCACTGCCGCAAAACGCTCGCGCAGGGCGTCGAACGTTGCGTTGTCGTCGACGCTCCCACCCATGAAGATTCCCATGAGCCGTTCGAAGGGGACGGTCCTCCCCAGTTCGGTGAGGCGCACGTCCTCGACGCGCATCCGCCCCTCGGTGAGGGTCCCGGTCTTGTCAAGGCAGAGTGTGTCCACGTGGGCGAGGTTCTCGAGGGAGTAGAGCTCCTGGACCAGAACGCGCCTTCTCGCCAGCGTCGCCACGCCGGCAGCAAGGCTCATGCTCATGAGCAGCACGAGTCCCTTGGGGAGCATTCCCAAGAGCCCCGCGGAGGTGGAGATCACCGAACTCGCCGCTCCTCCGCTCCGAAGCAAGAACGACTCCGCAAACAGAAGGAGACCCAGCGGCACGATGAAGTACCCGGTGAAGCGTGTGACCCGCTCCATCGACCAGAGGAGCTCGGAATGCGTCGGTCGGATCTTCTTTGATTCTTGGGCGATGCGCGTGGCGTAGTTCTCGTCACCCACGTGCTCCACGAGCGCCCGACACCTCCCGCTCACGACGAAGCTCCCCGAGAGCAGGTGGGCTTCGACGGTCTTGCGTACCGGGTCGGACTCGCCAGTAAGAAGCGACTCGTTGACCTCGACCGCACCCGTGAGGATGACGCAGTCGGCGCAGACCTGGTGGCCCGTGTCGAGCTCGCATACGTCGTCGATGACGAGCTCGCCGGCACCTAGCTCCGCTGCGACGCCTTCGCGAATGACTTTGACCGTGGGCGCCGAGAGCAGCGAGAGCTCGTCGACGAGATGCTTGGCATGGAGCTCCTGCGCGATGCCGATGAGCACGTTCGCGACGATGATGACGATGAACAGCATGTTCGACCAGGCCCCCACGAGGGCGAGGGCAAGCGCGATGACCGCGTTGAACAGGTTGAAGAGCGTGCAGACGTTGTCGGCAACGATCCTGCCCGTGCTCTTAGCGACCCTCTCGGTCGTGACGTTTGTGAGGCCGATCGCCTTCCTGCGCGCCACCTCGCAGGCATCAAGGCCATACGAAGGGTCCGAGCGATACTGCTCTGCTTTTCTATGCGTCTCCATGTGTTGCCTCCAGTGTCGATTCGTATGGAGACGAGTCTAGGGGGCAGGGGTAAACCCAGGATAAAGCAGGGTTAAACAAAGCCTAAACCAAGGGCTGCGATGGTGAGCGTCCCGTGACATCGCTCGCTCTGACTCACCGTGTGGCGTCGACCTGAAGAGCGGCGAGAGTTTAACGCCCGTTTAAGAATCCGCCTCAGTCATGTGGTCAAATGGAATCATCTGCGCAGGGAGGGCCATGAACATCCGAACCCGTCTTCACATCTCGAACGTCGTCATGATCGTCGTCCCGGTCGTCATCGCGGTCGTCGTCGGTCTGGCGTGCGTGGGAATCGTCTGGTCGCTCGTCACCGGATTCGCCCCTCTCGGTTCGGAGGCGCTCGAGGAGCGCTTTGGGCTGGCTGGCATCTCGGCGCAGGACGAACGGAGCATCAAGGTCATCGTCTCCCTGACCGCCCTCGCGTTGGTCGTTGCGATCGTGGTCGCCGTGGTGCTCACTGACAGGTTCATGACGCGCTTCGTCCTCGGCCACGTCACGGGGCCTCTGGGCCAGCTCTCACAGGGTGTCGATCAGGTTCGCTCGGGCAACCTCTCCCATCGCATCGGCTATGACGGCGATGACGAGTTCAAGCCCGTATGTGACGCCTTCGATGAGATGGCGTCCCGGCTCGCGGACTCGGTGGAGAGGGACCGACGTCTCGAGGAGGCCAGGAAGGACTTGATCGCGGGGATGTCGCATGACCTGCGAGGACCGCTCACGTCGATACGAGGCTATGCGGAGGGGCTGCGTGACGGGGTGGCGGCTGACGAGGAGTCGAGGCGTCGATACACGGGGGTCATCCTGGAGAAGACGGCCGACATGGAACACAAGGTGTCCGAGCTCCTCGCGCTGACGAGGCTCGACATGGACGGCTATGTGCTGGAGACCAGAAGCCTCGAGCTCGACTCGTATGCCCGTGACTTCGTCAGCCGTGACCGTGACGATTTCGCTGCTCAGGGCATGTCGGTCACGTGCAACCTCACGCCCGTCACGGTCGAGGCGGACCCGGCGGAGCTCGACAGGATTCTGGGGAATCTTCTCGACAACAGCCTGAGGTACCGCAAGCGAGACGAGGTCTCCGTTGAGATAGGCGTTGCTTCCGTGGGAGGGTGTGCGGTGCTCTCGGTCTCGGACGATGGCCCCGGAGTTGCCGAGAGGGACCTCGCGAGGATATTCGAGCCGCTCTACCGCGGTGATGCCGCACGCAGCGGATCACGGGAGGGGAGTGGCCTTGGTCTTTCCATCG
The DNA here is from genome assembly GCA_002331575.1 of Atopobium sp. UBA2090. Lineage (GTDB taxonomy): Bacteria > Actinomycetota > Coriobacteriia > Coriobacteriales > Atopobiaceae > Olsenella_D. The sequence goes on from DCZG01000100.1 coordinate 4,752, forward strand.
TCGCGGCCTCCGCCTCCCGGATGGGAGGGTCGGCGAGTGCGGGCCGCTCCGATGCCGGGGGTCTCTCCGTCGAAGTCCGCCTTCCCCTTGCCCAGAGCCGGGGGGAGGTGTCGGAATGAGCAGCATCCTCGTCGTCGAGGACGATGACGCGATCGCGCAGCTTGAGAGGGACTACCTCCACATGAGCGGCTTCGAGGTCGATATTGCGTCCGACGGGCCATCGGGTCTCGAAGCTGCCCTCCATGGGGGATATGAACTGGTGATTCTTGACGTGATGCTTCCGGGCATGGACGGGTTCGAGGTCTGTCGCTGCCTGAGGGAGGTGACAGACGTACCCATCGTCATGGTCACCGCGAGACGAGAGGACATGGACAAGATTCGCGGTCTTGGGATGGGCGCGGACGACTATGTCGAGAAGCCCTTCTCGCCGAGCGTTCTCGTGGCGAGGGTGAGGGCGCACCTCTCACGATACGAGCGTCTCACGGGTTCCGCCGGGAAGAGGTCCGTCGTGACCCTCGGGGACCTCGAGCTCGACACCGCAGCAAGGAGGTTGCGCGTTCGCGGGGAGGAGGTCGACCTCAAGAATCGTGAGTACGAGCTCCTCGAGTTCCTGATGCTCCACCCTGACGTCGTGTTCAGCCGCGAGCAGCTCTACGAGAGGGTGTGGGGGATGGATGCCCTCGGGGACAGCGCAACGGTCGCAGTGCACGTCAACCGCCTCAGGGAGAAGATCGAGGAGAGCCCGTCCTTCCCGAGGCACATCCTGACGGTCTGGGGTGCAGGGTATCGTCTCATGCCCTGAATGCTCCCCCGGCTGTTTAACGTCTGTTTATCCCCGGTTCAAGGGTGGTTTAGATACCTGGCCCAAGATGTTTCCCAACAACGGTGGCGCCCGCCGTCTGTCGTGACGTGCCGAGCGGAAACGAAAGGGAAGCATCGCATGGCTGGTACAGAGCTTGTCCTCCTGGAGTTCATCCAGGACAACCTTCGATCGGGCTTCATGGACCTCTTCATGGTCTTCGTGACGGACATGGGAAACCTGGGTGCCATCTGGCTCGTCGTGGCAGCAGCGCTCCTGCTGAGGGGAGAGGAGCGTAAGACGGGGATTGCAATCGCCGCCGCCCTCGTCCTTGCCTTCGTGGCTGGCGGCATCGTTATCAAGCCGCTCGTGGCGCGCATCAGGCCCTGCGACATAGACACGACGGTGCGACTGCTCATCGATCGACCAAGGGACTTCTCGTTTCCCTCGGGACATGCGTCGTCCTCGTTCGCTGCGGTGACGGTTCTCTTCCTCGCTGGCAGCACGTGGCGCAGGCCGGCAGCAGTGCTCGCTGCACTTATCGCCTTCTCAAGGCTCTACCTGTTTGTTCACTATCCTTCCGACGTAATCGCCGGAATCCTGCTCGGGATGCTCTGCGGGTATGTTGCCTGGCAGGTTAGCGGTCCCCTCAACAGATGGATCAGCGCCCGTAGGGGTTCGGATGCCCCAGCCCTGTCCAAAGGCCGACGGAAGAGTGAATCCGCTGATGTGGACGGTCGGGGGTCGATATGATCGGCGTGTCCATGCCCTATCGTGGGCTTGAACGCCGATCTCGGCACTATGGCGGCTTCGTTCCGCTCCGGCGTCATTGGAAGCGCTGGTGTCGGAGTGGCCCGCGTCATCGTCGCTGCGCTCAACCGTCCCCTCTTCGAATGCTCGTCCTCATGCTGGCATACGTTCTCTTTGCCGCGACGATCTGCGCGGGCTACTACGAGGTCAACTACGTCATTCCACATAGTCTGGATGTCGGACAGGAGGTCGTCACCGATTCCGAGGTCACCCCTGCCGCATCGACGTCAGTCTCGAGCGAGCTCTCTGCTGACACCTCGGCCGGAGTGACTTCGACAAGTTCCGTCTATCACAGCTCTGACGTCTCTGTCACGCTGAAGCACGTCTCCTATGACTCGGGGGTCTTCGACAACAGCGCGTCTGGCGCGAACGCGCACTACGGGTCAAAGATCTCCTACACCCTGGCTGATGTCCACGTGAAGGACGCGAGCAACATCCGCACGGCCTTTGCCCAGGATACCTACGGCGTGGGATTCAGCGAGCTTCTCTCCAGCATGTCAGCGAGGATGGGCTCCGTCGTGGGCGTCAACGGGGACTCGTACAGCAACAACCGGCATGCCAATAACGGCACCATCGTTCGCAACGGAGTCATCTATCGTGCCCGGTCTTCGACTGAGGAGACGTGCGTGCTCTATCGAGACGGGACCATGCGGGTGTTCCCGCCTGGAAGTATCGACGAATCCCAGCTCGTCGCCGACGGGGCGTGGCAGAGCTGGGTGTTCGGCCCGAGCCTTCTCGACGAGGGCGGGGATTCGAAGACGAAGTTCACGACCTGGGACTACATCACCGAGAGCCATCCGAGGACGGCAATCGGCTACTACGGACCCGGCCACTATTGCCTGCTCGTCGTCGATGGCAGGGAGCCCGGTCGTTCTCGAGGGATGTTCCTCAGCGAGATGTCAAAGCTCTTTTCGGACCTTGGGTGCAGGATCGCTTACAACCTCGACGGGGGACATTGCTCGTCGATGACAAAGGGGACGACCGTGGTGAGCAATCCCTACAAGCCCAGCAAGGAGATAAGTGACGGGCTGTTCATCTGCGAGACGGGAGGCACGTCATGAGACTCATCGGGTTGGTGATTGCCGCCGCCAGGCATGCGACGATCGTCCTGGCTCTCGTGTTCCTGGCGTTTTCGGTCCTCGACTGGTTCAATCCCCTGATGGGCTTCGCGTCAAGTCCAGCCGCCGCCCCGCTCCTCGTGACGTTCTGCCTTTCGGCGCTCGTCACGGCGAGCCTTCGAGGAAGCCGTCAAGGAGGACGGCGATAGCGAGGGGCGTGACGTGCGTGGAGAGTGGCAGCGCGGTCGTTGCTGCTCGCCCTCAGAGGAAGTAGCGCTCCAGAACCTCGGTCGCTCCGTCGTGGTCGCTGTCTGCCACCGTGAGGTCACACCAGTCCTTCACCGACCTCACGGCTCCGCCCATCGCGATGGAGCAGCCGGCGATCTTGCAGACCTGCTCGTCGTTGACCGAGTAGCCAACGGCCATGACGTCATCCATCGAGATGCCCAGCTGCCAGGCAAGCCCGCACAGCCCCGAGCTCTTGCTCACGCCATAGGGGCTCACGTGAAGCCCGGTCGCGTGGTAGTAGGCCAGGCTCAGCGGGTAGTCCTTGAGGCGGTTGTTGGTGTCCGCGCACTCCTCGAACGAGGTGTGGTAGATCACGATGCGCTCGATCTGGTCGATGTTTGCGCTGAGGAACTGGCGGAGGTCGTCGTCGCGCGAGACGATGTGGTCGAAGACGCGGGCCTTGTGGTCGAGGTGGAACCTCTCGAGACGCTCGGGGCTCAGGTCGACGGACGACCCGTTGAAGACGCTGTTCTTGACGGCGTGCATGATGACGTCGCGGCCGGAGGTGACCTCGAGGACCTTCCGGACCATGGTCGAGGGCAGGAGGTGCCGACGAACGACCTCGCCCTTCTTGAAGTCGTAGAGCTCCGTGCCCATGGAGAGAATCGCGTAGGGGAGACAGCCCAGACCGTCGTCCCCGCAGTAGTCCATGATCTCCCACATGACGCGTCCCGAGCTGAGAACCACGTACTTGCCCTTGTCGAGCGCCTGACGGATGAGGGGGACGGCGCTCCTCCTCAGCTCCTTGTCCGAGCCGAGCAGCGTTCCGTCGAGGCCGAGCACGAGCATCCGGTAATCGCGGGCGGGATCATACAAGGCGGGCCTCCTGGTCTTATGTGGGCGTCGGATGAGGCAGGCGCTTGCCGCATTCTAGCATGACGGAGAATCGCAGAACTCATCGGGCGGGCAGGCGAGAAGGTGCGGAATCAAACGTGGACAGAAAGAGGGCGACGCACCGTCGAGGCGCGTCGCCCTCTCCGAGGAGTCCTATTTCAGGGTCTAGCCCTCGAACTTGTCCATCATGTCCTTGAACTTCTCGAGCTCGGTCGGGTCCATGTGATAGCCGTGCTTCTCCTCCGGATACACGCCGTCGCGAACGTCGTCCGCCCAGTCGCCGTATGCGTCGCATAGGAACGGCAGCAGCTGAGCATAGGTCTTGGAGTGCGATGCGGGCTTGGGCATGACGCCGAAGGTGTCCATGTCGACCATCTCGGAGCCGTCGCAGGGTGCGCCGCCGGCGATGGAAACCACGGGCACGCGCAGCTTCTCGGCGATTGCCTGGGAGACCTCCATGGGGGTGAGCTCGATGGTCATGCCGCCCATGCCGTTCTCCTGGTACTCGTAGCCCCACTTGAAGACGCGGAACGCGTCCTCGGCGGTCTTGCCCACGCGCTTGTAGCCGGTGGCGTTGGTCTGCCATCCGGAGATGGCACCGATGTGGCCGTAGACGGGCACGTAGTTATCGGTCATGTGCTTGAGGACGTCGTTGGTGATGCCCATGGGCAGCATCGAGTCGGCGCCGTCAAAGACCCATTCGGCCGCCCAACGAACCGCCTTGTCCTTGGTGGCATAGGTCGGGGTGGGCATGTAGAAGTTGATGTGAATGATCTTGGTGTACTCGCGGAACTTCTGGATGGTGAGACTGCAGGCGACCATCTCCTCGTCGAGACGAGAGGAGGAGCGCAGGCTCAGCATCGAGGGGATGCGGCAGATGTCACAGCCCACCATCTCGGCGGCCATCGCGAAGAACGGCCCGAGCTCTGCGGGGCACATCTGCACGATCTTCTCGCCGTTGTCCTTCATCTTCTGCAGGTACGCGAGGTTCTTGCGGGACTTCGAAGCGGTAGACATCTTGATGTCTGCATGCTCATTGTCTGCCATGGGGTGCTCCTTCTTATGGCTAGCTGGGTTGCTGGTACGAGACGTACGTGCTACTGGGCGTCGAGGGCGTCGAGACGGGCGATGATCTCCTTGATGGTGTCATGGGGAAGACCGACCTGCGGGAACTTGAGCAGGGTCTTCATCTTCATGCTGGCGACGGGGCCGAGCTCGGGNNGGGGACGTACTCCTCGATGATCGCCACGGCGCGCGGGTCCTCCAGAATCTCCGCGAGCGTGCTCTTGCTGCTGGTGGCCATGTTCGTTCCTCTCTTGTCCTTCGTGCCTGATAGTTGACTCGCCTACGAGATGCTCCTGCTGTCGTGAGGCCTACGCGTGAAGACCGCCCTCCATCGTGTAGCTCCACGGCTTCTCCTGGAAGCTGAGGTCGCTGCCTCCGTCGACCTCGACGACCTTGCCGTACATGAAGTCCGAGACGCTCGTGCAGAGGGTGAGAATCATGCGCGCCATGTCGTCGGGACTCGTGGCAACCGGGGTCGCGGATCCGCCTCCCATCTGGTCGCGCTGCCACTCCGCCCCGTACCTCTCGACCGTCTCGACGCAGTTCTCGATGGCTCCGGGGGTCACCATGCCACCGGGGGCGACGCAGTTGACGTTGATGCCATACTGCTTGAGCTCCTTGGCAATGCCCTTGGTCATGCCGACGACGCCAGCCTTGGCGGCGTTGTACGGAGTCATCATCGCGATCTTGTAGATGTCGTCGCCGCGATAGGCGACTGAGGCGATCGTGACGACCTTGCCGCCATGCTTGGCCTTGACCATCGAGCGCGCCGCAGCCTGAATCAGGAAGTACTGGCCCTTCATGTCGGTGTCGACGACCTCGTCATAGAGCTCCTCGTCCATGTCGAGAAACGCGCGGGCCTGCCAGGTCGCGGCAACGGGGACCACGATGTCGACGGGACCATAGGTCTTCTCGGCGAAGTCGACGAGGGCACGGCAGTCCTCGATCGTGCGGACGTCGGTCTGCTTGAAAGCGACGTTCGTGTGGCCGAGGTCCTTCAGAGCGTCCACGGCCATGTCGCCCCACTCCTGCGTACGGGCGCCAAATACTACCTTCGCGCCGCACTCTGCCAGGCGATTGATTACGTAGAGGGCGAGACCGACGCTGCCCGAGACCATCGCGACCTTCCCGGACAGGTCGAAGACCTCCTTGATGGGCATCACGTCCTCGAGGCCGTCGGCAGACATGTCAAACAGATCTTCCTTGTCCATCGGGATCTCCTTTTGTCGCAGTGGAGACTCGAATCCGAGCCCCTGACAACCACGAATGTAGAGCCGCGCGAGGAGATGTTCGATGGAGACGAATGCGTATCTTTCATGCCTAGAAATGGGTATGCGCGAAGCCGAACGGCGCAGCTAGAAGCGTTGCGGGTCCAGGTGGCTCACTCGCTGTGAGCCACTGCCCAGTCAATCGCCTTGCGCTCGAGCACGTCTCGCCTGAGCATCGTGAGATCGTCGCCGAAGAACGACCTGAGCGCCTCGACCGTCGTCTGCTGGCTATCGGCGATCGTCCTGGCCTCCGCCTCGAGTTCCGCTGGCGTGACCTCGAGACCCAGCCGAGATGCGAGCTCGCGTACCACGATGGGCTCCTTCGCCTCAAAGGTCGCCGCCGCGAGAAGCTCGTCTTCCTGTTCGGCGAGCTCCTGCCCTGGAAAGAGGTGAGCTCCTCCGCCCGACAGTCGGTCGTACTGCATGCGATGGCGCAGATCGAGCTCGATGAAGGCTCGCTCGTTCTCGATGGCTTCCTCGGACACCTCGACGCCGTACTCCATGACGTAGCGCCGCCACAGCTCGTCTCGCGTCATCATCGTCTGCCCCCCACGTGAAAGGCCTCGGCGAGGTTCGGCAGCTTACCTTGGGTGCTCGTCACGCTGGCCTCGGTGACGAGCGTGGTCTCCGCCATGGAGCACGCGGCCTCGAGGGCGCATCTCACCACGTGCAACGGGTCGGCGATACCAGCCCTGACCATGTCGACATATCGACCAGAGGCGGCGTCATAACCCCAGCCCCGTTCGAGCTCGGACGTATGCGCGAGGACCTCGTCCCCGCATGCACCGGCATTCTCGGCTATCTGCCAGAGCGGTGCGCGCAAGGCGTCTGCGGCAATCCTCGCGCCCAAGCGCTCGTCGCCATCGAGGCTGCCGGCGAGCGCGTCCAGGCTCATCGCCGCGTCAAAGAGCGCCACGCCTCCGCCACAGACCACGCCGCTCTCGAAAGCCGCGCGTGCGGCGTTCACGGCATCCTCCACGCGCATCTTGCGCTCGGCCTGCTCAGCTTCCGTGATGCCTCCCACCTTGATGGTCGCGACACCCGAGACGAACTTCGCGAGCCGCTCCGCATGACGCTTGCGGTTGAACTCGTACGCGGTGTTCTCGGCGTAGAAGCGCAGCTCCTTCACGCGGGCTTCGATGGCAGCGGGGTCGCCTGCTCCGTCCACGATCGTCGTGCGGTGACGCGTTACCTTCACGCTTCGTGCACTGCCGAGCATCTCTCGATTCACGTCTCGCAGCGAGAGCCCCATCTCCTCGGAGACGAACACGCCTCCCGTCTGCACGGCGAGGTCGTCCATGCGCCACCGGCGCCCCTCACCGTACTCGGGAGCGAGCACGCAGCCCACGTTCATGTCGCCCTCGCGCTTGTTCTGGACGAGCAGTGCCAAGGCGTCGCCTTCGATGCCATCGCAGATGATAAGGGCGTCGCGTCCGTCTTCCGCCGCGCAGATGAGCGTGGGGATGAGGTCCTGACCGTTCGTGAGCCTCTTGTCGGTGAGCAGGATGTAGGGGTTGTCAAGCGTCACCGAGCAGGCGGCCTGATCGCTTGCCAGATAGGGCGAGAGAAGACCGCGGTCGAAGACGATGCCCTCCGCGATGTCGAGTGTCGTCTCGGTTCGCTGTGAGTCGTCGATGCTGAGGACGCCCTCGAGGCCGACCGTCTTGAGGGCGTGGGCGATCAGGGGGCCGAGCTTGTCGTCTTGGCAGGAGATGGTGGCAACGTGCGCGATGTCCGTCTCCTCGGTAATGGGGAGGGCGGCGCCCTCGAGGCATTCGATGGCGGCGGCGCTCGCCTTCTTCATGCCCCTTCGCAGCGCCAGAGGGTCGGAACCTGCGGCTATCGCACGAAAGGAGCCCGTGATCAGCGCCTGCGCGAGCACGATGGCCGTCGTCGTTCCGTCTCCCGCGGCCTCGTCGGCCGTGGCGGCGGCATCTCTCAGGAGCTGCGCTCCCATGTTCTCATTGGGATTCGCCAGAACGATCGACTGAGCGATAGTCACCCCGTCGTTGGTCATGAGCACCGGGGCGTCCCGAGGTGCCCGGTCGGAGTACTTCGAGTCGCGGATGTTGGCCTTCTGATACATGGCAACGTTGCGGCCGCGCGGTCCCAAGGTGACCTTCACCGCGTCTGCCAGCTTGTTCGCTCCGGCGAGAAGTGACTCCCGTGACGCGCTTCCGATGATGACGGCCATAAGGCTGACCCCTATTTCCCGAGCAGAAGGACGAGCAGCTCCTGTCTGGTGCTGACCTCGAGCTTCTTGTAGATATGGCTGATGTGCTTGTTGGCGGTTCCCAGCGAGATGTGCAGCTCACGCGAGATGTTGCTCGGCGTGACGCCCTCGCAGAGAAGCTCGCAGATCTCGCGCTCGCGAGCGGTGAGATCCTCGGCGCCGTGACCGTCCCACAGGCGAACCTGTCCCGAGGGGCGCACGAACATGTTCTTGTACAGGTTGTTGAGATGCGGGGTCACGGTGTTCGCGACTCGGACGTCCCTCTCGCTAAACCGCTCCTCACGGGTGCGGTCGAGGGAGAAGGCCGTTGCCGGTGAGCCCTTGAGGTCGAAGAGCACGAAGGTGAGGGATTCCTTGAGCCCGCGTGGCTGGATGTAGTCCGCCATGAGGTCATCGCCCTCCCAGTAGTATTTGCCCCAGTCAATGACCCTGACGAGCGGAGAGGACGCAGGTTCGAATACCTCCGAGTCGAGTCCGAAATCAGGATCGGAGAGACGCGAGTAGTATTCGAGATAGATTGAGATCCATCGAGGGGGTATGTTCTTCGCATACTTCCGTACGATTCGACGGTTGCCATCGAGCATCAGGAACAGCCCCTCATCGAATTCGACGAGGCCACCGATGCCTTCAAGCACCGACACGCAGAACTTGTACGGCTCATGCACGTTGCCGCACTTGAGCAGGAACTCATTTACCTTGTCATGCGGAACCTCGGTGCTCGCACCCACGGTACCCCCCCCTCGCGGCAATCGTAGATGACTCGCTTGACTGGATTATCAAGGCACATGATGAGGATTAGGTATACCTAGAACTACCCATTTTGTGGCGTACGGTCGGCATTGGCAGGCTGTCCTGCATGGTACTGTCGATGTGCTGACGGAATCAACCAGGAGTCGTACCATCGTGTCAGGCACTCGGAATCAAACGAGCAGGAGGTACGGAGCATGCCGAACGAGATTCGCGAGCTGCGCTGCGGTCAGACGAGGTGCTATCTCGTGGGCGGAGTGCTGCTGGTTGACACGGGCTGGGCCGGTACCCTGCGTGAGCTCTTTGCGAGCCTCAAGCTTGAGAACGTGCCGCTCACCGACGTGCGCTATCTGATCGTCACGCACTACCATCCCGACCACATGGGAATCGCCCAGGACCTGGCAGAGCTGGGCGTCCGGCTCGTGGTTCTCGACGTCCAGCAGGGCTTTCTCCACTCGTCGGACGCCATCTTCGCCAAGGATCCGCGGACGCGATTCAAGCCGATCGTCGAGAAGGACGCGCTCGTCGCTCCCTGTTCCGAGAGCCGAGTCTTCCTGGCGAGCCTTGGCATATCCGGAGAGGTGCTCCACACGCCTGGGCACAGCGATGACAGCGTCTCGGTCGTGTTGGATGACGGGACGGCGATCGTGGGAGACCTTCCGCCTCTGTGTCTCGTGTCTGGCTACGAGAGCCCCGTGCTAGAGGCGAGCTGGGATGACCTGCTGGCCCATGGTGTGACGCGGGCTCTTCACGCGCATGCGCCGGAGGAGCGGGTGGAAAGCGCGGGTATTAGGAAAACAAGAGCATAGTAACGCGCTGTATGGAGCGGGAAAAGGCAGAGGAGGAGAGCGCCTGCCCTCTCCTCCTCTGCTTCATGGTTCGCGAGCTCGCCCCACGGCGTGGACGTTACCGCGGCGCCTCGCGTCTAGAGGCGCATCTGCCAGGGGTTACCGTGCTTCCAGCCGGCGTCGTACTTGTTGTCAACAAAGAGGATCTTGATGTCGCAGTCGTTCTGGTCGTCGGTCCAGAATACCTTGACCGTCGCGTCGTACTTGTCGTCCACGAAGAGCCAGTGCTCGTCGCAGTCCGCGTCGTACTTGTTGTCGACCACCTGAACGCAGAGGTCGGCGTCATACTGCGAGTCCACCTTCGCCAGTACGACATCTGCGTCGTACCTGTTGTCCATGACCATTACCTTTGCCATCGTCAGTCTTCCCTTCTCCTGTCATTGTCGTTCATGTCAGTTCATTGCCCGCGACCGCTAGTCGATACCCGGCGGCGGCTTTCGGTCGCAGGAATCCGTCGTCGGGACAAGGTCCTCACCTCTCTCCCACAAGCCTCGGTGCCCATCCAGCTCGTGGCTCAGTGGAGGGCACGCGCGATCTCGACGGCCATGAGCGCCTGATGCGATAGCCGCTCCACTCCGCTCGCTGCAATTGCTCCTCTGAATGACGTCTCCAGCAGGTCATAGTCATGGCCCTTGCTTTCCACGAGATAGTCGATGGAACCGCGCGCGACGCGTCTGCCGTTGGCGAAGAGGCTCCAGTCAGAAAGCGATTGAGAAGGACTCTCCCACTCGAATCTGAGGAACCATCCTCCCATCGGATCGTGATCATAGCAGTCCTGCAGGTACTTCACGATCAACTCGGCAGCCTCACAAACCCCTCGCCTGCGTTCGAGTCGCTCGCGCCGCTCGTCCTCAAGCATTTTGGGAGGCAGCGAGCTTTCGTCACGTGCGCGGTCGAACAGCAGGACGGTACAGGTGTCCTCCCGCTCGATTCCCTGGCTATACCCGTCATCGGGGTTCGAATCCCGCGATGACGTGCCCCCTAACTTCTTGGCATCCGCATCAATCTCGTTCATGTGGTGCTCCTTTCATCCGTTCGACTGATTGCTCCTTCTCGCCCTTGGTGCTTGGCGAGAATAATGTACAATTGCCACAGGACATCAATACGACTGGGGAGCGGACATGCGAATCGGAGACATGGGGGACTGCAGGATCATCATGGGCAGCCCGCTCCGACGCTACGAGGCGGTTGGCGGACGCGCGGCAAAAGGGTCGCATCGCATCCTGCTTCCCTCGGCCATTAGCGGCGGAACGATTAACGAGAAGCTTGTCGAGATACGGCCGTTCTTTACGGAGCCTTCGGGTGACTGCTTTACCAACCGATACGACGTGGCCCTCGAGCTGACGGCTCCCTTCTCGGCGGCTTTCGTTCCGGTTGGCCTCGAGGGGCTGTTTGTCACGAGCTCCCTGTGCCTTCTTCGCTTTCGCGGCGATGCCCTGAAGGCTCATGACCCGGGATTTGTCGCCGGCTACCTCAACCTCGCGCCGGTCTCTGCGCTCCTGCGAGCCCAGGCATCGGGAATGGCCATGCCGACTCTCAATCGATCGCAGGTCGAGGCCATCGACCTGCCCGAGGTTCCGATTGGTGAGCAGGAACGCATTGGGGCAGTCGCTCAGGCGGCGGCGAGAGCGTTTGCCTTACGCCGTGAGCTCGACGAGCTCGAGCGGGAGACGGTCGAGTCGGCCTATGCCACGGTGTTTGGGGAGACGAGATAGATGGAGCCCATGGACCTCGGAGGCCTGCTGACCGTCGACACCAAGAGGGCTGCCACGTTGAACCAAGGTGATGCTGACGCGGCACGAATCGCCCTTTTTCTCGCGTACGCCAGGGACAACGCGCAGCTGCTCGGGCTGACCGACGCGTTTGGCAACGAACCGATCGATGTCGCGCATGCTGGGAAGCTTGCCGTCCGAGTGGCCGATGGCCTCGGGATGGATGAGAGGGCATTCGGGAAGTACGTCGAAACCATAGCGGCAAAGGACCTGAAGAGGGCTCTCGCGTCGGAGGGCATCAATCCCGGCGTTCTTGAGGTGACGGGCGACCCAGACTTGGACGGTCGCGTTTCGCGTGCGCTCGACCTGCTCGAAGACATCGGTTCCGACAGGGCTCACCAGACCTTCCTCTCGGAGGCCATACTTGCCGCAAGCGTGTTGCTCGGCGCGAGGGACGGGAGACCCATACACAGCGTGTGCGACCCGACATGTGGCCATGGCGGCCTGCTCGTGCGACTTGACCGAGCGGCTGGAGGTGCCTGGCCGGTAGTCAGCGCGACTGATACGGACGCCGCAAGCGTCGCGATTACGTCGATGAGGTTGCTCGCGGACGTGTATCGGGGCGGCTTCGAGCATGTGAGACAGGCAGACGCGCTCGTTGTAGGCTCTGTACCAGGCGTTGGTTTCGATGCCGTTCTCTGCGAGGCACCCCATGGCTCCGCAAAGCGAGAAGCCGCTCGGACAGAGGTTGATCCTCGGATTCTTGACGGGATGGATGGGAGAAAGTGGGTCAAGGGCGACGTCGAGGGGCTCTCGCTGCTCCGTGCCGCTGACCTTCTCGCCGAGGGCGGGACGGCGGTGGTCATTACCGCCACTGGCGACTCTTATGCCTTGCCGCAAGTAGGGCTCCGCCAGCGACTCGTGGAGGACGGGCTGGTGGAGGCCTGCATCGAGATTCCACGGCGTCTGCCGTATTCATGGCAGACGGGACTTACGATGTGGGTTCTCTCGCGTCGTGGTGTCAACGGGACCCTTCTCGCGGTGCTCGATGGCGATGGCTTCCAAGCAGAGTGTCCGGACTTCTATTCGTCGCTGGATTCTCTCGAGTCTTCCTCCCGCTGGCTCGCCGATCTTGTCACGAGCAGGCGAGAAGTACCGTTCATGAGCACGGTCGTCTCGCGCGAGAAGATCCTCGAGACTCCTGGCTCGCCCCTGAGGTTCTCGGGATACGCGACCAGCATCGACGTGGCGGGAAGGTTGAGAGAGGGCCCGAACGCTGACGAGATTGCCGCGCGCCACGCCGAGGTGCTTGCTGGGCTCGCCGCGGCGGAGAAGGAGCTGGACGAGACGTTCTCGCGTGTGGTGCATCCGTCACGGTGACGATGGGAAGGCTTGGGGTGTGAAGGACTCATGCACTGACAGTAATGACGAGTTGGATATGGCTAACAGTTATGTTTCAGAGAGGGCGTAGCGCGATGGGTAAGAAGAAGCAGGAGCCAGAGCTCACGGAGTTGCGAGCTGCCATTGAGAACTACCTTCGTCGGGCAGATTCGGGGTTGCAGGATTCCAATAACTGTTCATACGAGACGGTCAAGTGTGCTATAGAGGGCTATTCGAAACTGGTCGATTCGGATCCGAACATCATATCCAACGACGATTTTCGATTCCTCTTTAGCCTCGTCAGGATTACCTCGACGAAATCGGAAAAGCAGTATGACGACAAGATTGAGCTGCTCGACAAATGCCACCTTCGTGAGTCTCAAGAGCTTAGAACATTGCTTGAAAATGGTAATAGAGATCATAGACCTATCGGCATGTTCACGATTCGAGGGTATCTCCTCCTGCCTGCGCACATCAGCGATGATGCGGCAAGGAATTTCATCTCCCTGTGCGTTGAGGTCTATGAGCATATATCAGCTAATGAAACAGAAGAGGCTCTGAGGGTCCTTGATAATGGACTAAAGCGGAATGACCACAAGGGCATAGGCGAAGCAATGGTCTCGGAGCTATTCCACTGCATTGATCCACAGACATTTCCCATTCTTAACGGAAACATGGGCAATGGAAGGCTTGTCTACGACGCCTTGGGACTCGAGCCAAAGCTCAAGAGCTTCTATCCAAAAAACTACGTGTCAAATGTCAGAGTTCTACGAGAGTATCGGAAGGAGCATTTTCCAGGGCTGAGCTTTCGAGTTCTCGACAATGCCCAACAATGTGATGACGGCGTAAAGGAATGTCTTGATAAGCTAAGAGCCGCTGACATGCTCGGCCATTCGTACTGGCTATTCCGAACAATAACAGCCAAGGTCAAGGAAAAGAAATTAGCTGATCTGCACGAGGGGGAAACCTGCAGTTATCAGACTGGTCCCCATGAGGGAGAGACCGAGCCAACGTTCTCGTTTTATGACATCTCTGAAGAGAACGAACCGTGTCCAATCAACGAGGATGAGGTCTTCGTTAATCTTGCTGTTGGCGACCAAGTCATTGGGTATGACAATGCAAATAGGGATCAGGCGATGGTCTCGGGAATTCTTGAGGTGTCAGAAAGTAATTCCGTTGACAGTATCATCTCGCTGAAGAAACAAAGGGACCTACATAGTAAAAGAACCATCGCATCTCTTGCACACGGTTCTCTTCTCCAACCGCTCGGGTCTGTTGACCATTTTATGAATGATGGCAGGGTGAGGATGTGCAAGCTCAGCGAAGCTCAATTCGACGAGATAGTCAAAGAGTGCACAGCTGAACCACAGGCTCCTGCTGAAAACAGCCTAGTCAAAACGGTCTCCGATGAGGTTTTGCATTCGCGCAACGTCATCCTTCATGGGGCTCCGGGCACGGGCAAGACCTACCTTGCTCTTCAGGTCGCGGCGCAGATCATCGTCGGCGATTATTCAAAGACAGGCTGCCTTACGGATTCGACGAATAGTGAATACGAACAGTATCACGACCATTTCGGCTTTGTTCAGTTCCACCCGAGCTACGACTACACGGATTTTGTCGAAGGCCTCCGGCCGGTAGGAACCGCAGGTGGAGGCGTTGGGTTCGAGCTTAAAGATGGTATCTTCGGGGACTTTCTTAAGAGGGCTGCTCAAGAGCCAGACGAGAATTTCGCCTTTGTCATCGACGAGATCAACCGAGGGGATATCTCAAAGATCTTCGGTGAGCTGTTCTTCTCCATTGACCCTGGATATCGTGGACAAAGTGGTGGGGTTTTCACCCAGTACTCCAATATGCATAAGAAGAATGACGATAGGCTCTACGTTCCGGAGAACGTCTATATCATTGGCACGATGAACGATATCGACCGCAGCGTTGATACGTTCGATTTTGCTATGCGTCGTCGTTTTCGCTTCCTGGAACTTACCGCCAAGAAGAGTGCAGAAGAAATGCTCGGTAAGAATACTGATGCATTCGTACACCTGATGAACCTGAACAATATAATCAAAAATGATTCTGACCTCGGTCCATCATATGAGATTGGTGCGAGCTATCTCCTCGGCGAGAAGGACGGCTATGGCAAGAGGGCTCCCCTTGATGTCGCCGAGTTTGACGATCTGTGGGAATACCAGCTCGAACCCCTCATCCGCGAGTACCTTCGCGGAACGCGAAGCGAGGACTCCATCAGGGATACTGTCAGCAAGATGAACAAAGCCTTCTGCCCGCAGGATGACAACTCAACGGATGTCCCCTCAGCAGGCTTGTCAGACGAATCCGAGTGAGCATGTCCGTCGATAAATTTCGCTACAAGGACAACAGTCGGGTAAGCAAAGCCAATGACGAACAGGTCGAGAGGTTCTTGACCACGGAGCTTGCGTCGGAGTTCTTGGGAAGGACTCTCGACGATATCGCTGCGAGCGATTCGGTGTTTGTCTTTCCGCCGCGACTCGATGACTCGTCAGACCTGGATAAGGACCAGCTCGTTCTTGCGAGTTGCCACGACGGCATCCAGACGGGCAACGTCATGGGGTTTATCGGCAAGGGAAACGATGAGCTTACCATCTGCTCTCGTTTCAGCACGGAAGAGCATGACTACTTCCTCAACCACATGCTTCGGCGTGTCTTCGTGCCGAACGTGGTGGACTATCGAGTCTCTTTCGAGACAGAGGAAGGCTACTTCGAGCTCCTGCCGCTTCTCTTTCCAACTTACCTTGTTCGGGCCTTCCGAAAGGGAATCCTGCGCACCTACGTAAGAAGAGCGCATGATGACTCTCATCTTCGAGGGACCATCGATGTCGAACGCCACATCTCGCATAACACACCGTTTCGAGGCAACGTGGCATATTCGACACGGGAATACGATGACGACAACGTCATTACGGAGCTCGTAAGACATACCATCGAGTACCTCGAAGCGAATCCATGCGGAATCGGGAGTCTCCTCTCACAGGACCGAGAGATGAGAGATGCGGTATCGGCCATTCGGTTGGCAACCCCTCGATATTCACGCGGCGACAGGTGCAGGGTCATTGCCGTCAATCAGAAACATCCGGTTCGGCACCACTATTACTCGGAGTACCTTGACCTCCAGAAACTGTGTCTCGCCATCCTTACTCACCGAAAGATCTCTTTCCGTGGCGATGCCGAAAAGGCCCATGGCATTCTCTTTGATGGCGCATGGCTCTGGGAGGAGTACGTGTATACGCTTCTGAGGGATTACGCCGGAGACGCATTCTTTCATCCCCGAAACAAATCTCGTGAGGGGAAGCAGCATCTCTTTAGAGACCAGGACAGAGTCCAGGGTCTCATCTATCCAGACTTTATCTCTCGATGTCAGTCTCCAAGGGTTATCGCCGATGCAAAGTACAAGCCCAGAGGGAACATCTACGGAAGTGATTATCTTCAGATTCTTGCCTATATGTTCAGGTTTGACTCCCAGGCTGGGCTCTTCCTCTATCCAAGAGACAAGGCGGATGATATCGACTCCGTTCTGTATGTCATGCGGGGCGCCAAGATACCAGGCGAGGCTATGGGAGACACCGAAGAACCGCGCGATGAGAAACACGCGCCTAAGGTCAAAAAGATTGGGCTTACCATCCCCCAAGAAAGGTTTTCAAGCTATTCGGAGTATTCCGAGCAAATGGGCAAAATCGAGAAGTCGTTCGCTGACGAGGTGAATAAGTACATGGAATCGAAGAGGGTTTGGGCTACTTCTCTCGGGAAAACATCAAACTCAAAGTGCTTTCCTGCTGGCTCAGACGGACTAGGAGACGCATGAAATGAGTCAGCCCTCTATGTGGCAAGGCTAGCGAACATCGACGCGCCCCTCCAGCCTTTCTTGTCCTCCCCACGCCTTATGCTCCTCTCGACATCCGCCTCGTGTGGCATAGCTCTGAGGGGAGAAGATCGTGAGGGTCATTCTTGAGGACCGCGATAGAGGCTTCAAGCTGGTGGAGCATTACGGCTGGTACTATTTCGGAGATGGGAGCGAGAAGAACAGCATCTTCTACGGTTCTCCTGAAGTTCTCTTCAAGTGGGGAGTAACTCTTGACGAGCCCGCTACAGATGAGGTTCCGCCGCCCATAAGGGGCTATATCGATTCTCACTTCGACGCATTTCTCCGGGAGCATGAGCTCCATCGTCTGCCCGATGTGGAGTACTGGGGCACCGACCGATACCCCTATCTCTTTCCTTGGATCATGAGCAAGGAGTCTGAGTTGCCCGCTCTCGGTGCGTACGACGATGACTACGTCGCCGCGTCGCTTGACGAAGTCGTCTACGAGCTGGAGTTTGCGCAGGAACAGAAGCACTTCTGTAAGGCAGCCGCTGGCTATCTGGTCAGGAAGGCACGCGAGCTGGCGAAGCTCGCCGATGTTCCCGAGGTCGCCGCACGGAAGGACTTCCTTGATCGCATTTCGAATGCAGGTTTCTTCCTTCATGCCACTTTCGCTGACCTGGAGGAAGTCCGCACCAAGCTTCGGGAGCTCATGAAGTTCGTTCCATTCGAAAGGGGAACCTATCATGATGGCGACTTCTGGAGCGGCCTCGTCGCGGAGGAAGGGTGCCCGAGATCCGACGAGGGTGAAGACGCGGTAAGAGCCAGCCTCTCCCTGAGCGACCTTCCCAGTTGAAAGCATTAGCGTCACCATTGCTCCGACCTGCGGTTCTTCGGAACTCGGTGCCATCTTTGTCTAGATTGGATAACAAATTCTTCTCACGTGTTATTTTCTTTTCGCGGTTCAGCGTCATCAGCCTTTTCTGACGACTGACGAGATTGAAGGGAACCGTAGGAGACTTGACGTGACGAAGAATGCCCTTTCGGGCCGCTCGAGAGCGGTAACGGGTCTTTTCGCAAGCATCCTCGTGGCGCTTGCGATGTGCCTTACGGGGGCGACCGAGGCCCGTGCGATGGATCGGTATCCGATAACGATAGACACGCTTGCTAAGGCCACGGCTACGTCCGTGCCAGCGACTGGTGACACGACGAGCATGACGCTGATTATCATCCTGCTTGTGGTGGCTGTTGTTGCGTGCGTCCTCGGTCTCTACCTGAAGCGCAAGAACAGGGACAAGTAGTATCAGCTGTCATCGCCTTGAGAAATCGCGCGGGGCCCTGGATAATCCAAGGTCCCGCGTTTGCTGTCGAGAAGGACGTGCTTCCAACCTGACTTTGAACTTAGGCCGGCTCCTCACCAAAGCCGTTCTCGACTGCGGCGTATACGGCCTCGCAAGCGGGGCACGCATCGGTCCCCACGGCAGTGACGTGCACCGTGCAACCAGCCTTGGCATCAAGTGCGATGACGCCCATGACGTCTCTCAAGTTCGCTTCCCTGCCCTCGCAGGTGAGTCGGACATCGGCCTGGAATTTCGCTGCGAGCGCCGCCAGGGCTGCTGCCGGGCGCGCGTGGATGCCCGCGGCGTTGCGGACGATGGCGTCGGCCTCTGCCACTGGTTCGGTGTTGGGTGCTGGTGAGACGTCGCTTCCCGACAAGGACCTCTCGGCATCCGTGACTTCCCCGACCTGGTCTCGCTTTGATGCGAGGGCGCCCTCTGCCCGTGCGCAGACCTCATCGAGGGTGTCACCACCTGCCGCGGAGACCGCAGCGACGACGAGTCCCTCGACGAAGGGGGCGGCAACGACTCGTGCGTCCGTATCGGGCACGAGCTCGCAGGCAAACTGCGCGTTCATGACTGCGGACCCGAGGTCGGTGATGACGATGACCCCGTCGCCACTGTCGACCGAGGAGATGGCAGACGCTATTGCCGTGGCGTCCGTGCCCAGACTCCCGTCAGGAAGACCCGCGGCGCACTCTATGGCAGGTGGGCACGAGCGAACCATCTGCATCGCGAGCTCGACGGCGGCACGTGCGAGCACGGCCGAATGGGAGACAGCCACTATCCCGACTCGGGGTGCCACCCTAGGCACACGCCTTCGCGAGCGCCCCCATCAGCAGGGCCGCCGAGGCTGAACCGGGGTCGATATGTCCGATGCTCCTGTCTCCGAGATAGCTGGCGCGTCCCTTGAGCGCCTTGAGGGGAGCGGTGGCATCGCGTCCGGCTGCTGCCGCCTCTGCCGCGCCGGCACTCGCCGCGGCGATTGACAGCCCCTCTGTCCCGTCGAAGGAGTCGAGAGCGGGGGAGAGGGCGTCGAGCATCGTCTTGTCGCCCAGCTGTGCCTTGCCCCTGTCGGTGACTCCCTTGATGCCTGTCCTCAGGGCGGAGGAGAGGTCGGCCTTGTCGCATTCGCTCCTATCGCCAAGGGCTGCCCCCATACGCAGGAAGAACGTCCCGTACAGGGGGCCGCTCGCGCCGCCCACGGTCGAGACGAGCGCCATGCCCACGGTCTTGAAGACGGACCCGAGCGTCGCCGGATTGGCCGCGGCGAGCTTCTCCTCGACCGCCCTCATGCCTCGGTCCATGTTCGTGCCGTGGTCGGCATCGCCGATGGCTGAGTCAAGCTCGGTGAGGTACTCCTGGTTCTCAGACACCGCTTTCCCGAAGGCGGTCATCCACGCTCTCGCGTCCTCGACGGAAAAGGTCTCGGTTGCCATGGTCTCTCCTCCTATCGTCCCCACCTGAGGGCCGCGGTCTGGACGGGCGCGTCCCACAGCCTGAGCATCTCGTCATCGGCAGCGAGCAGGGTGAGGGAGCACCCGGCCATGTCGAGCGAGGTGATGTAGTTTCCGACGAGGTTCCTGGCGATGCTGACCCCGTTCTTCTGGAGCAGCGCCGCCACCTCGCCGTACATGAGGTAGAGCTCGATGAGCGGCGAGGCTCCCATTCCGTTGAGCATCGCGATGACGGGGCTGGACGAGAAGTCCATGTCGCCGAGAATCGGGTTGACGAGCTTGGCCGCGATCTCCCTCGCGCTCGCCATCTTCTCGCGCTGGCGCCCCGGCTCTCCGTGGATGCCAATGCCGATCTCCATCTCGTCGTCGGGCAGGTCGAAGGTGGGCCTGCCAGCGGTCGAAACGGTGCAGCTCGTGAGAGCCATGCCCATCGAGCGGCCCCTTGAGTTGACCCGCTGCGCGATGTCCCGAACGTCGACGAGCGAGCGCCCCTCCTCGGCCGCCGCGCCGGCGATCTTCTCAAGAAGGACCGTGACGCCGACGCCCCTGCGGCCTGCCGTGTAGAGCGAGTCCTCGACCGCTACGTCGTCGTTGGTGACGACCGTCTCGACCTCGATGCCCGACTCGGCGGCGACGAGCTCCGCTGCCATGTCGAAGTTCATGACGTCGCCCGTGTAGTTCTTGACGATGTGGAGCACGCCGGCGCCTGCATCGACGGCCAAGGTGGCAGCCTCGATGCGGTCGGGGGTCGGAGACGTGAACACCTCGCCTGCACAGGCGGCGTCGAGCATGCCATAACCCACGTAGCCGCTGTGCAGGGGCTCATGGCCTGAGCCGCCGCCCGAGACGAGCGCGACCTTCCCATGGTCTTTCGGCTGCGCGCGGAGCACCACACGGTGCTCGTGGTCGACCCTCACGTTGTGGTTGCTCGCCTCGATGCCGACCAACGCCTCGTCGACCACGTTCTCAGGATCGTTGATGAGCTTCTTCATGACCGGGCTCTCTTCTCATCCGTGCCGTCCGCCAGTCCCATGCCGGTGGGAGACCCTCTCGTCTCGTGTCACGCGATCGTGCCCCGCGTTCTTCTCGCCCTGCTGGTTCCAGAAATGGGCTGAAGAAGAGGGCTTGTATTATTAAACGTTATGTCAAGCAAGGCGTTCGACAATAACCGCGTGGTGTTGCTCCTGGTCGACAAGCGGATGCCATGGGACATGCCGAGATTTCATAGGGTCCTCCGCCATCAGGGAAGCATCCCGACGGCTGCTTTCCTGTGAACTCTGGTTTGTTGCTGTGCGGAACGCCTGAAATATTTCCGCGCCTTACGGCCTTCGGTTTATGATGCCGAGCATCACCGAGTAGCACGCAATTGGCTCGCCATCCCTTATCTTTGTGAGCATGGTGGGTTGCGTGTGATGTCGGCGCACAGTATCCTTCATTGAGAGAATTGACGTGCAATGTATATACAATGTAACGCAACGAGGTAAAGAGGAGATACCCATGGCAAAGACCGCTGTCATCAACGCGCGCATTGACCCTGTGGTGAAGGAGCGTGCAGAGGGAATTTTGTCGGAGCTTGGCATCTCCGCTTCGGGTGCGATTACCATTTTTTATACCCAGGTCGTCCTGCATGGGGGACTTCCCTTTGCAGTCGCGCTTCCGCCAAACGACGTGCGTTCGATGAGCGCCGCTCAGCTGGATGATGAGCTTGCGCTTGGATATTCCGATGCTGTGTCCGGAAATGTGAAGGATGCGGAGGAGGTCTTCTCGAACATTTTGGGAGCTGATGCTCGATGACCTATCAGGTGCTTTTGACCTTCCGTGCCGAGGCTGACCTTCGTGGAATCTATTCATACATTGGATCGGCGCTCCTCTCACCAGAGAATGCTGCCGGACAGGTAAGTCGCATCCGAAAGTCCATTGAGGGGCTTGCCGTGTTCCCGCTTCGCTTCCGGCTCTATGATCGCGAACCGTGGCGCACTCGTGGGCTGCGAATCCTGCGGGTAGACAACTACCTCGTGTTCTATGTTGTGGATGAAATGAAGACCGTCGTAACCGTTATCAGGGTGATGTACGGGGGCATGGATCTAGACTCCGAGCTCGCGGTGGAGACGCTCCCTTCCTCGGAGTAGCCGCTGGGGTTCAGGCTGGCTGGGCAGCGACTGCGCTTTGACGAAACGCCTCCCGTGCCAAACCCGCGTGTTCGTCGAATGTTGTCACACGACAAGCATATACGCGCCGCGTCATGGGTAGTATCATGGACAAGGTTCCGGGATGGTCACGCGTCCATCTCGGGCGAGAAATCTGACGTTGAAAGTCAATTGAGACGGAAGAGGAATCCATGAAGACGCGCGTTGCAGCACTGAGCATCATCGTCGACGACCCTGAGTCTGTCGAGAAGATCAACGATGAGCTTCACAAGGTCAGGTCCTACGTCGTCGGGCGCATGGGCATTCCCTACTCCAGGCGAGGCATCAGCATCATCAGCCTGGTCATCGATGCCCCCCAAGACGTCATCAGCTCCGTCGCCGGCAAGGTCGGCGCGCTCGACGGAGTGAGCGTCAAGGTGGCGTACTCCGCCTATGAGTTCGAAGACGGCGCCGACGGCGAATAGCCGTCCCCCTTCCAGGCAACAGGCCTCTCCGAAACCATGGACACGACACGTGACCTGTTGGTCCGTCTCGAGGCGGAGCATGAGCTCTCCCGCGAGGAGTGGATCAACCTCATCGACAACCGAACGAACGAGGACGAGTCGTACGCGGCGACCCGCGCGCGCGACGTCGCACACGGCATCTTCGGCGATGCCGTCTACCTGCGGGGCATCGTCGAGTTCACCAACATCTGCAAGAACGACTGCCTCTACTGCGGGCTTCGCCGCTCGAACGCCGGCCAGCATCGCTACCGCCTCTCCCCGGAGCGGATCCTCGACTGCTGCGAGAGCGGCTACGAGCTCGGCTTTAGGACCTTCGTCCTCCAGGGCGGCGAGGACGCGTGGTTTGCCGACGAGCACATGGTGCCCATCGTGGCATCCATCAGGGAGCGGTTCCCCGACTGCGCGGTGACCCTCTCCCTCGGCGAGCGCTCCCACGAGAGCTATCAGGCGCTCTTCGACGCGGGCGCGGACCGCTACCTGCTGCGCCACGAGACGGCCTCGGCCGACCACTACGCACGCCTGCACCCCGCCGACATGAGCTTCGAGAACCGCATGCGCTGCCTCGTCGACCTCCGCGAGATCGGCTACCAGGTGGGTGCCGGCATGATGGTGGGGAGTCCCTTCCAGACCACCGCCGACCTCGCTGCCGACATGCTGTTCATGGCGGAGTTCCGGCCGCAGATGGTGGGCATGGGACCCTTCATTCCCCATCACGCCACCCCCTTCGCCGACCGGCAGCCCGGCACCCTCGCTGACACGCTCTTCCTTCTCAGCTGCGTTCGTCTCATGCTGCCGAACGTGCTGCTCCCCGCCACCACCGCATTGGGCACGATCGCGCCAGGCGGTCGGGAGCAGGGAGTGCTCGCTGGCGCGAACGTGATCATGCCCACGCTCACCCCGACGGAGAACCGCAGCGACTACCTGCTCTACGACAACAAGATCTGCATCACCGACCGTGCCGAGACCTGCATCGGCTGCATGGGCCGACGCATGGCGTCCATCGGCTATCGCGTCGTGGTCGGACGTGGTGACGCGCCGGGCTTCGGCCCTCATGGCGACGTCTCGAGGAAGGGAAACTGACATGGGACTGACTGACACGCCCTCGAGCGAGAGGGTCCACATCGGGTTCTTCGGTCTGCGGAACGCGGGCAAGTCGAGCCTGGTCAACGCAGTGACGGGTCAGGACCTCTCCGTGGTCTCGGACACGCTCGGCACGACGACCGATCCCGTCTCGAAGGCGATGGAGATCCTGCCCCTGGGGCCGGTGGTCGTCATCGACACCCCGGGCTTCGACGACACGGGCGCGCTCGGCGAGCAGCGCGTGGCGCGGGCGCGGCGCGTGCTCGACCGCACCGACGTGGCCGTCCTCGTGACCGACGCGACGAGGCCGCTCGCTCCCTCCGAGGCCGAGCTCGTCGGTCTGTTCGAGCGCCGTGGCCTGCCCTACCTCGTCGTTCGCAACAAGTGCGACCTTCTCGACAAGGACAGCCGGCCCTCCCCGGGAGCGCACGAGGCCTATGCGAGCGCCGTCACCCTCGAGGGGATCCAGGAGCTCAAGGAGCGTCTCGCCCGTCTCACCACCAATGAGGCGCTCGACTCGCGCATCGTGGGCGACCTGCTCTCGCCAGGCGACGTGGTCGTGCTCGTGACCCCGATCGACACGGCCGCGCCCAAGGGCAGGATGATCCTCCCGCAGCAGCAGACGATCCGCGACGTGCTCGACGCGCAGGCGGTGAACCTCGTCACCCGCGAGGACCAGCTCGCCGGGGCGCTCGCCTCGCTCGTCACGCCGCCCCGCATGGTCGTTACCGACAGCCAGGCCTTCGGGTTCGTCTCGAAGGTCGTGCCGCTCTCGGTGCCCCTGACCTCCTTCTCCATCCTCATGGCCCGCCACAAGGGATTCCTTCGCGACGCCGTTGCCGGAGCGTCGGCGCTCGGCCGCCTGACCGATGGGTCGCGCGTCCTCATCTCGGAGGGCTGCACGCACCACCGTCAGTGCAAGGACATCGGGACCGTGAAGCTCCCCATGTGGCTGCACGACTACACCGGCGCGGACCTCGACCTCCGCTACACCTCGGGAGGGGAGTTCCCGACCGACCTCACGGGCATCGACCTGGTGCTCCACTGCGGCGCCTGCATGCTCAACGAGGCCGAGGTCACGAGCAGGCGGAATCGCGCGCGGGAGCAGGGCGTCCCCTTCACCAACTACGGCATCGCCATCGCGCAGATGCACGGCATCCTGCGCCGGAGCCTCGAGCTGTTCCCCGACGTTCTCGCAGAGCTGGGGTGATCGCATGCTGAAGATTGCCATCTACGGCAAGGGCGGCATCGGCAAGTCGACCGTCACGGCCAACCTCGCGGCCGCGTTCGCCCTCTCTGGCCTGCGGGTCATTCAGATCGGCTGCGACCCCAAGGCCGACTCGACCATCAACCTCCTCGGCGGCATGCCGCTTCAGCCGGTCATGGACTTCATGCGTGAGCACGACGCCGACCCCGAGCTCGACGACATCATGCGTGTGGGCTTCGGCGGCGTGCGCTGCATCGAGACGGGCGGGCCCACGCCCGGCCTGGGCTGCGCGGGACGCGGCATCGTGACGACCTTCAGCCTGCTCGAGGACCTCGACCTCTTTGGGCGCGAGAAGCCCGACGTGGTCCTCTTCGACGTGCTCGGCGACGTCGTGTGCGGCGGCTTCGCGGCCCCCATCCGCGAGGGCTATGCCGACGAGATCCTGATCGTGACCTCGGGCGAGAAGATGTCGCTCTATGCTGCGGAGAACATCTCCAAGGCGGTCGACAACTTCTCGGACCGAAACTACGCGCAGGTGAGAGGCATCGTCTTCAACCGGAGGAACGTGCCTGGCGAGGAGGACAAGGTCCGTGCCTTCGCTGACGCCCACGGCTTCCAGATCGTGGCCGACATCCCGCGGAGCGATGACATCAACCGCTTCGAGGAGGAGGGCACAACCGTCGTCGAGGGTGACCCCAATCTCCCGCTGAGCCACAGGTTCGCCGAGCTCGCGGCTTTTCTCGCTCAAGACGCCGGACGGGATGGCGAGCCTTCTCGCTCGACCTTCGCCTGCGCGGCATGCGGGGAGGTGGGCTAGACGATGGCCGGAGAGCCCTTCAGCATCACGGTGGGCGAGCTCGCGCGACGGGGGAGGACTGACATTCCCGACCACTTCGTGCCCGCGTGCCACCTCATCTACAGCTCGCCCGCGACGATCTCGTACAACTCGCCCGGTGCGCTCGGCTTCGGCGTGAAGCGCGCCGCCCTCGTCATCCCAGAGTCGGTCATGCTGCTCGTCTCGCCCGACGGCTGCGCACGCAACTCCACGGTGCTCAGCAGCGAGGAGGGCTACGCCGACCGCCTCTTCTACCTGCTCATGAGCGAGAGCGACCTCGTCACGGGCAACCACCTCTCGAAGATTCCCGAGGCCATCGAGGAGATCCTCTCGGTGTGCGACCCGGCACCGAAGGTCGTCGTGGTCTGCATCACCTGCGTGGACGCCCTCATGGGCACCGACCTCGAGCGGGTGTGCCGCGCCGCCCAGGAGCGCTGCGGCGTGCTCGTGGTACCGAGCTACATGTACGCCCTCGAGCGCGAGGGGCGGCGCCCGCCCATGTCGGCGATCAGGACCACGATCTACTCGCTGCTCGAACGGCTCGAGGTCGAGCCGACCACCGTGAACCTCATGGGCTTCTTCACGCCCCTCGAGCCCACGAGCGAGCTCTTCTCGCTCCTGGCGGCGGCAGGCGTGCGCCGCGTGAACCAGGTCTCGGCCGCCCGGACCCTCGACGAGTACCGTGCGATGGGCGCGGCGAACTTCAACCTCGTCCTCGACCCGGAGTCGCGGGCCGCCGCAGAGGACCTGCGCGTGCGGCTCGGCATGCCCTACGTCGAGCTCGCGCGCCTCTACGACCCCGAGCGCATCCATCACCAGTACCATCTCTTCTTCAGAGGCGTTGGCCTGCGCTTTGACGACGCCCCCTACCTCGAGCAAGCTCGTCTCGCCTGTCGTCGCTTCGCCGAGCGTCACGCGGGCACCACCTTCGCCGTGGGCGAGATGTGCAACGCGAACCCCTTCGAGCTCTCGGCGTTTCTCGTCTCGCTCGGCATGGAGGTGCGCGCCGTCTACTCCAACGTGACGGCCGACCAGTACCCCCTCCTCGAGCGGCTCGCCGCCGTGTCGCCGCAGACGCGGGTCTACGCAGGCATCTCGCCGACGATGGTCGGCTATGCCGAGGGCGTCCACGTCGACGCGAGCATCGGCAAGGACGCGGGCGTGTACTGCCCCGACTCGGTGAACGTGGCGTGGAACGGCGAGAACCAGCCCTTCGGCTACCAGGGCGTCATCGACCTTCTCGCCGAGCTGTCCCGTGCGCTCGAGGGAGGTGCGGCATGAGGGGGCTCTATCGCTATCTCTCGCCCTTCTCGCCCGACCAGTCGGGTGCCGTCTCGGTGCTCTACGAGCTCGACGGCCTGATCGTGGTCCTCGACGCGGGCGGCTGCGCGGGCAACGTCTGCGGCTTCGACGAGCCGCGGTGGCTCCACACGAAGAGCGCCGTCTTCTCGGCGGGCCTGCGCGACATGGACGCCATCCTCGGGCGAGACGACCGTCTGCTCGGAAAGCTCGGCGACGCCATCGAGGCGACCTCGCCCGCGTTCGTCGCGCTCGTGGGCACCCCGGTGCCTGCGGTCATCGCGACCGACTACCAGGCGCTCTGTCACACCGTCGAGCGGCGCTTCGGGCTTCCCGCCGTCTACGTCCCCACGACCGGCATGGACTTCTACGAGCGCGGCGAGCTGAAGGCGTACGAGGCCGTCGTCTCGCTCATCGACCGCGGACGGCGCGACCTCGGAAACGCCGCGAACACACCGGCTGCCGCCCTGGTCGCGCACCTCTCCTACGAGGAGGGCGAGACGGAGGGCGGCGTACCCGACGTGGGCGTCTGGGGCGCCACGCCCCTGAGCCTGCCGGCGCCCGACAGCGCCCGGGCGATTCGCGCGCGCCTCGCTGCCCGTGGGCTGAGCTCGGTGACATACGGGATGGGCGGCGGCCTTCGGGGCTTCCTCCACGCGTACGGCACGAGAAGGCTGCTCGCGGTCTCGCCTGCGGGACATGCCATCGCACGCAAGATCGCCGCGACCAACGGCGCCGAGCTCGAGACGGGCTTCGCGTTCGGTGACGAGCCCGACGGCGACTTCTCGACCTCTCTCGACTCCCTCGCGAGCGAACTCCCGCTCGGCGGCCGCGTGCTCGTCGTCCACCAGCAGGTCCTCGCGGACGAGATTCGCACTGGTCTCGAGCGGCGCGTGGACGGTCCCGTCGACGTGGCCTCGTTCTTCCGCATGGAGCGCGAGCTCATGCGTCCCGAAGACGTCTTCCTCAAGGGGGAGAGCGAGTTCATCGAGGTCGTGCGGTCACGCGGCTATCGCGCGATCGTCGCCGACCGCCTCTACGGTCGCGCCCTGCGCCACACCAGCGTGCGCGTCCTGGCGCCGCTCCCGCACTTCGCACTCTCCGGAGAGGTCTACGCCCCCGCCACCGAGGCGGACTTCCTTCGCGGCATGGCGGAGGTGATCGAGGTATGAGGCGTCGGCTCCGCGTCTACGGCATCGTGCAGGGCGTGGGCTTCAGGCCCTTCGTCGACCGCGTCGCGACGGGTCTGGGCATAGCCGGCACCGTGAGCAACAAGGGC
>DCZG01000100.1:32853-33165 GCA_002331575.1 Atopobium sp. UBA2090
CTCAAGGTGGAGTCGGTCGATCTCTCCGACGCTGACCCATGGCCGGCGGACGCCGGCACCGCCGCGGGCATCGACGCGGCCGGGCGCACCTTCCGCATCGTCGAGAGCGAGAAGACCAGGGGAGCCATCTTCGTCTCGCCCGACATCGCGATCTGCGACGCGTGCAAGCGGGAGCTCTTTGACCCGAGCAACAGGCGCTACCTGCACCCCTTCATCAACTGCACCGCCTGCGGCCCCCGCGTCACGATCCTCGACTCGATGCCCTACGACCGTGAGCGCACGAGCATGGCGGAGTTTCCGATGTGCCCGGAC
>DCZG01000100.1:33192-50380 GCA_002331575.1 Atopobium sp. UBA2090
AAACGCCCAGCCCGTCTGCTGCAACGACTGTGGCCCCGAGGTCTTCACGCTGCCCCTCTCCGAGGGCGAGGCGAGTCTGCGCGGTGCCGACGCGATCATCCGCACGAGGGACGTGATCAGGGACGGGGGCATCGCCGCGATCAAGGGCATCGGCGGCTTCCACCTCTGCTGCGACGCCACGAACGAGAAGGCCGTCGCCCGCCTGCGCACCCTCAAGGACCGGCCGTTCAAGCCCTTTGCGGTCATGCTCGCCGACCTTGCCGCCGTGCGCCGCGAGTGCGTGGTGCTTCCCGGGCAGGAGGAGGTCCTCGACGGTCCCAACAAGCCGATCCTCCTCCTCGAGCGACGTGGCGAGAAGGACGGCGTGCCCGCCCCGAGGATGGCGGCGTCGGTCGCCCCCGACAACCCGCGGGTCGGCGTCATGCTGCCCTACGCCCCGGTCCAGCTCCTCATCTTTGGCTACCCGGACGGGAGGCCGATGAGCGACTGCCTCGTGATGACGAGCGCGAACCCCAAGGGCGCCCCGATCTGCCGCGACGACCGGGACGTCCTCGAGAACCTCGGGAGCATGTGCGACGTGGTGCTCACGCACGACCGGAAGATCCGCCTTCGGGCGGACGACTCGGTCATGGCCTGGTACGACGGCGGGCCCTACATGGTGCGGCGCTCGCGGGGCTACGCGCCGCTGCCCCTCATGACCGACGGCCCCTTCGATGACGCGCCGTCGGTCCTCGCCATCGGCGGCGAGCTCAAGAACACGTTCTGCCTCACGAGCGGTGGTCTCATGTACATGGCCCCCTACGTGGGCGACCTCTCCGACGTGCGGAGCGTCGACGCGCTCGAGCAGGCGGTCGCCCGCATGACGGAGCTTCTCGAACTCTCGCCCGAGCTCGTCGTCTGCGACGCGCACCCGCTCTACAACTCGCGCACCCTCGCCCATGAGCTCGCGACCAGGGCTGGCATCCCCGTGGTCGAGATCCAGCACCACTACGCGCANNCATCCTCTCCTGCATGGCGGAGAACGACTGCTTTGACCCCGTGATCGGCGTCTCCTTCGACGGCACTGGCTACGGCGCCGACGGCACCGTGTGGGGCGGGGAGTTCCTTCTCGCCGACACCAGGTCGTACCAGCGGCTGGGGCACATCGACACGTTCGTCCAGGCGGGAGGGGACCTCGCCGCCAGGGAGGGCTGGAGGGTCGCCGCGGCGCTCCTTCTCGACGCGTGCGAGAGGTCCGACGAGGCGCGGGAACTCGCGCTCGCCGCACAGGTCTGCAGCGGAGCCGAGTTCGACCTGGTGGCGTCGATGATTGAGCACGGCATCAACGCCGTGACGTCGAGCAGCGCGGGTCGCGTCTTCGACGCGGCGTCGGCGGCGCTCGGCCTGAGGCGTCGCTCCACCTGCGAGGGCGAGGCGGCGATGGTGCTCGAGTTCGCCGCGGAGCGCTTCGCGACCAGGGGCGAGACGCCCGTCTCTCACCTGTCGCCGCTTCGGCTCGTGCCCGAAGCCGACGGTGGCTTTTCCGTTCCCGTGGCGGGCCTCGTCGCCGAGCTCGCACGAGCGCAGGCGGCGGGCGAGGACACGGATCGTCTCGCCTTCGAGTTTCACAAGGTCATGGCTGGCGCGGTCGTGGACGGGTGCGTGGAGTGCCGGAAGGCGAGCGGCTGCGGGACCGTCGCGCTGAGCGGGGGAGTGCTGCAGAACACGCTCTTTCTCGACCTCTGCGCGAAGGGGCTCGAGCGGGAGGGCTTCAGGGTGCTCCGGCACCGCAGGTACCCTCCCAACGATGGCGGGATCGCACTCGGACAGGCGCTCTACGGAATGGCCCTCGTCGCGGGCGACACGGGCGGACAACAAATGAGCGAACGACAAGGATAGGGGTGGGCGATATGTGCGTTGGACTTCCGGCTCGTGTGAGGCAGGTCAAGGACGGCGTGGCGATCGTGGACGCCACGGGTGCCCGGCGCGAGGTCTCGGCCGAGCTCATCGAGGACCTGGAACCTGGCGACTACGTGATGATTCACGCGGGAGCCGCGATAGCGAGGATCACGTCGGACGACGAGACGGAAGCCGACGACCTACTCGGCGACCTTCTCGGCGACTAGCCTCCATGCGAGGGGATTCGGGGCAGTGCGATGAACGATAGCGTGAAGAGGGCGGCCGAGCTGGTGCGCTCCTACGACGGCAGACAGCTGCGCGTCATGGAGGTGTGCGGCACGCACACGCACGAGAACTTCCGGCTGGGCATCAGGGGCATGCTTCCCGATCGGATCCGCCTCATCTCGGGTCCCGGGTGTCCGGTGTGCGTGACGCCCGTGGGCTACATCGACCAGGCGATGTTCCTCGCCCGGGAGCGCGGGTGCACGGTCTGCACCTTCGGCGACCTCATCAGGGTCCCGGGGACCGACGGCAGCCTCGCCACGGCGCGCGCCGAGGGAGCCAAGGTGCAGATGGTCTACTCGCCGATCGACGCCGAGGACTACGCGGGCACCCATCCGGACGAGCAGGTCGTCTTCCTCTCCGTCGGGTTCGAGACCACGACGCCGGCGAGCTGCATCGCCGTGAGGAAGGCGCGCGAGCGGGGCATGACGAACTTCTCGCTGCTCACCGCCAACAAGACCATGGACAACGCCTACCGGGCGCTCAAGGGCTCGGCCGACGCGTTCCTCTATCCCGGCCACGTGAGCACCATGACCGGGACCGCGATTTACCGCGAGCTCCTCGCCGAGGGGGTCTCGGGCGTCGTCGCGGGCTTCACCGCGCCGGAGCTCGTCTGCGCGCTCGCCGTGATCGTGAAGATGAGCGAGAAGGGCGAGCCGTTCTTCGTCAACTGCTATCCGCGCGTGGTGACCGACGAGGGCAGTCCCTCGGCGAGAAGGATCGTCTCCGAGACGATGGAGCCCGCAGACTCCGAATGGCGCGGCCTCGGCGTCATCGAGGGCTCCGGCCTCAAGCTGAGAGACGAGTTCTCCGACTTCGACGCCCGCATCAAGTACGACGTCCCCCAGATCCAGGGAAGGGCGAACCCCGGCTGTCGCTGCGGCGACGTGCTCCAGGGGAAGATCAACCCGAGCGACTGCCCGCTCTTTGGGCGCGTCTGCACTCCCGAGCATCCCGTCGGGGCCTGCATGGTCTCGAGCGAGGGCGCCTGCTCGGCATTCTTCAAGTACGACAGCTCACGATAGGAGGACGGCATGCAGCAGGGATACGTAACGCTCGCCCACGGGGCGGGTGGCAGACAGTCGGCGCGGCTCATCCACGACGTCTTCAGGGGCTATCTCGACAACCCCCACTTCACGGAAGATGACGCCGCGGTGATGGAGGTGCCGGCGGGCAGGATCGCCATGAGCACGGACGGGTTCATCGTGTCGCCGGCGGAGTTCCCCGGCGGCAACGTGGGCAAGCTCTCGGTCTGCGGGACGGTGAACGACCTCTCGTGCATGGGCGCACGTCCGCTGTACCTGACCTGCTCGTACGTGCTCGAGGAGGGCTTCTCGCTCGAGACGCTCGACCGCATCGTGGCGGCCATGGGGAAGACCGCGCGCGAGGTGGGCGTCGAGGTCGTCGCCGGAGACACGAAGGTCGCGGGCAAGGGCCAGGTCGACGGGTGCTTCATCACGACGGCAGGCGTCGGACGGGTGCTCGACGGCGTCGCCCCCGCGGGCGACAAGGCCGCCCCGGGTGACGCCGTCATCGTGACCGGCGACATCGGCCGTCACGGCTGCGCCATCCTTCTCGCCAGGAACGACTTCAGAATAGCGGCCGACGTCACGAGCGACTGCGCCCCGCTCTGGGAGGGCGTCGAGCGGCTGCTCACGGCGGTGCCTGACACCCATGTGATCCGCGACGCCACGCGCGGCGGCGTGGGGACGGTGCTCTACGAGCTCTGCGACGAGAGCGGCGTGGGCATCCGCCTTGACCAGGAGGACATCCCCGTGGACGACGCGGTCGCAGGGGTCTGCGGCATGCTCGGGCTCGACCCCCTCTACCTGGCCTGCGAGGGCCGCATGGTCGTCATCGTGCCCCAGGGCGAGGAGGACGCGGCGCTCGAGGCGCTCCGGTCGAGCGAGAACACCGCCGGCGCCACTCTCATCGGCCGCGTCACGGGCACCCATCCGGGCAAGGTCGTCATCCACACGGCCATCGGCAGCGAGGCGATTCTCCCCGAGCCCACGGGAGAGCTCCTGCCGCGCATCTGCTAGACGGGACGAGACGAGGGGCGAAGATGTACAAGCTGGCGTTCTATGGCAAGGGCGGCATCGGCAAGTCGACGACGGTGTCCAACATCGCGGTGGCCCTCGCGCAGGCGGGCCTCACCGTGATGCAGATCGGCTGCGACCCCAAGGCGGACTCGACGATCAACCTCCTCGACGGCGCCCCCAAGGAGCCGGTGATCGACGCGCTCCGCACCCGCGGGAGGGACGTCCCGCTCGAGGAGCTCGTGACCCCGGGCTATGCAGGTGTGCTCTGCGTGGAGGCGGGCGGTCCGAAGCCCGGGCTGGGTTGCGCCGGCCGCGGCATCATCGCGGCGCTCGAGCTGCTCGACGACAAGCACGCCTATGACGTCTACAAGCCTGATGTCGTCCTCTTTGACGTCCTCGGCGACGTGGTCTGCGGCGGCTTCTCGATGCCCATCCGGGAGGGCTACGCCGACCAGGTGTTCATCATCACCTCGGGCGAGGCCATGGCGATTCACGCGGCGATGAACATCGCCCTCGCCGTCGACACGTTCCAGGAGCGCGGCTACGCGACGCTCGGCGGCGTCATCGTGAACCGCCGGGACGTCAAGCACGAGGACGAGAACGTCGAGAAGCTCTGCGAGGACATCCACTCCCAGGTGGTGGGCACGCTCGACCGTTCCGAGACGGTGCAGGACGCCGACGAGCTCCACAAGACGGTGCTCGAGGCCTTCCCCGAGAGCGAGGCGGCCGAGATGTACCGTCGGCTCGCCACGCAGGTGCTCGCCGTCGCGAAGGAAGCCGAGTCCCATGCGTGAGCTTCTCCACGACCGCCGCGAGCCCGTCGACCTCGCGGAGCGGCACATCGGCGACGTCGAGGGCACGAGCCTCTTCAAGGCGGGCATCGAGTACACCCCGCCCGCGCGCGGCACCTGGACCATCGCCCATACGCCGATGCTCGTCCCCGGCGCTCACGAGGTCTACGTGTGCCCGGGCAACTGCCTGCGCGGCGTGGTCCTCTCGGCTGCGGAGGGGGGCTTCTCGAATCGCTTCTCGACCGTCGAGGTGCATGAGGAGAACCTCTACGACAGCTCGATGGAGGACCTCCTCGTCGAGGGCGTCACCGACTGCCTCTCCCGCCTGGACACGAGGCCGAGCTGCGTGTTCGTGACCTCGTCGTGCATCCACGAGCTCATGGCGCTCGACTTCGGGCACCTCATGGACGAGCTCCGCCGGCGCTTCCCCGACATCGACTTCGTTGAGTCGTTCATGAACTGCACGATGCGCAAGTCAAAGATCGGCTACGAGGACGTCCAGTGGCGGCAGAACTACGCGGCGCTCCGGAAGGTCCCCAAGGACCCACGCTCCGTCAACACCATCGGGAGCTACTTCGCGCTCGACCCCGGCTCCGAGGTGGCGTCGATGCTCGCCTCGGGCGGCTACCGCCTGCGCGACCTCTGCCGCGTGCGCAGCTATGACGAGTACCAGGCCATGGCGACGAGCTGGCTCAACCTCTACCACTGGCCCGTCGCCGCCGAGGCCGCCCGCGACCTGCGGGATCGGCTCGGTCAGGAGTCGCTCTACCTTCCCTACAGCTGGGACGCGGCGGAGATTCGCTCTTCGCTCGCGGCCCTCGCCGAGACCTGCGAGCTCGCCCTGCCCGACCTCGACGACCTCGAGCGAAAGGCCGACGAGGCCCTCTCCCGGGCGCGCGACGAGCTCGGCTCCGCGGAGCTGCGCGTCGACGCCGCCTCGACGCCTCGTCCGTTCGGGCTCGCTCGCCTGCTCCTGGAGCACGGCTTCGAGGTCACCGAGGTCTACTCGGACGCCGTCATGGCCGGTGATGAGCAGGCGTTCTCCTGGGTGCGCGGGCACCGGCCCGACCTGCTCGTGAGCGCGATGGTCGACTTCAGACTGCGCCTGCGCGACCGCGACGCCGAGGAGCGAGCCCGCGCGCGGGGCGAGAAGTTCATCGC
Source organism: Atopobium sp. UBA2090 (assembly GCA_002331575.1). Taxonomy (GTDB): domain Bacteria; phylum Actinomycetota; class Coriobacteriia; order Coriobacteriales; family Atopobiaceae; genus Olsenella_D. The sequence goes on from DCZG01000100.1 coordinate 39,347, forward strand.
CGTCGGGCAGAAGGCCGCCTACTTCACGGGCACGGACCACTTCGTCAACATGATCGCCAACGACGGGCTTCTCGGCTTCTCGGGCATCTCGAGGCTCGCCGACCTTCTCGTCGACGCATCCCGCACCGAGAGGGACGCCCGCACCGTCATCCAGGTCAAGGCCCGCGGCATCGAGGGGTATCCGCTCCCGCTCGACGCACCGGCAGGGGAGGAGGCGAGCCGCGCATGAGGGAAGTCCGCGTGAAGACGCCCAACTACGCCTGCGACCTCTCGGGCATCTGCTCCGCCCTCTACGAGCTGGGCGGGCTCATCGTCATGCACGACGCGTCGGGGTGCAACTCGACCTTCGCCACGCATGACGAGCCCCGCTGGTACGACGTCGACAGCATGGTCTACATCTCGGGACTCACCGAGTATGACGCCGTGCTCGGGAACGACGACGCCTACATCGACGACGTCGTGGAGATCGCGCTCGAGCGCCACCCCAGGTTCGTGGCCGTGTTCGGCTCACCGGTCGCGCTGCTCATGGGCACGGACTTCCGCGGCGTCGCGCGCATCATCGAGCGCCGCTGCGGCATCCCGACCTTCTGGTTCAGGACGAGCGGCATGGAGAGCTACGTCGTCGGGGCGAGCCAGGCCCTCGCGGGCGTCGCGAGTCGGCTCTGCCCCGACGCAACGCCCGACACCCGTCCGGCACGAGGCGACCGTCTGCGGGTGAACCTCCTCGGCGTCACCCCGCTCGACTTCTCCGTCGCTGGCAATGCCGAGGCGCTCGTGCGCTTCTGCGACGAGAGCGGCTTCGAGGTAGTGAGCTCATGGGCGATCGGCGCTTCCCTCGACGAGCTCCTGCATGCGGGCGAGGCCGACGTCAACCTCGTGGTCTCCTCGCTGGGGCTCGCCTGCGCGGAGGCCCTCGCCGAGAAGTACGGCACGCCCCACGTCGTGGGCTGTCCGATCGGCACGTCGGCCTCGGCCGAGCTCGCGCGTCTGGTGCGGGAGACGGCCGCCGACGGCAGGACGAGGACGCTCGGAAGCGGCTCGGACAAGCGCGGCTCGGGCAGGCTCGTCACGGTGATCGGCGAGGCCGTCTTCGCCGCGTCGCTCCGCCGGTGCCTGGCGGGTGACCTGGGGGAGGGCAACGTGCGGATAGCCTGCCCCCTCGAGGACCCCTGTGGCATGCTCGGTCCCGACGACGTCTCGCTCCAGGGCGAGGAGGACGCCGCCCGCGTGATGCGCGACTCGGATCTCGTCATCGCCGACCCGCTCTACGAGGTGCTTCTCGATGGTGACCGTTCGGACGGCACCAGCACGACGTTCGTCCGGTTCCCGCACGAGGCCTTCTCGGGTCGCATGTTCAGAGACGAGATTCCCCGCTTCGTGGGGTGCGGTTTCGAGGAGGCGCTCCGGCGCAGCCTCGCGGGAGCCGCGCGGTAGTCGCCAGCGTCCTCACGGCTCGCATTTTAAACAGTCGTCTTCGATACCCCGATTTCAGCCATGGTCAAGCTGAGAAGTGTGTACCATTTTCAGCAACGTGATGCGTGCCACTGCCGTGGTGCGCAGTCGTCATGGCGATGGCGCCTGCCCTCGTGCCACAGGCCATTCGCCGAGATGGGATTGGGGACGATCATGTATTGCCAAAACTGTGGCGCCTGGATGTCCGACGACAGCCAATTCTGCATGAAGTGCGGAGCGAAGGTCACGGATCTCGAGGAGACGACCGCTCCCTCGGAGCCTACGCCCGAGCCGACGGCGGAGAAGACGGTAGCAGCGGCTCCCGTCGCGGTCGCAAGCGTCACGAAGCCGGCGTCTCAGCAGAAGTCCGTGCAGCAGGGCAGGAACGACTCGCAGGTCGCCATCATCGCCTGTCTGTCCGTCCTCGTCGTCGCCCTGGTCGCGGTGCTCGTCTACACCCAGCTGCTGGCGAACCCGAACTCGTCCGGCAGCACCACGAGCACCTCGGCGTCGTCTACCGTAAGCACGACCTCGTCGAATTCCGACAGCAAGGGGAAGTCCGGCACCACGATCGGCACGACCACTCCGACCGACACGAAGACCACGACCACCACGGACACCAAGAGCACGAGCGAGACCGGCACGAGCTCCGACTACGTCCTTCCTGACAGCGACACGCACCTCTACACCCGTGACGAGCTCGAGTCGCTGAGCGACGAACAGCTGTTCTACGCGCGCAACGAGATCTACGCGCGGCACGGGCGCGGCTTCGACAGCGACAAGCTGCAGACCTACTTCGACTCCAAGTCCTGGTACACGCGGCTGTACGATCCCGCTGACTTCCCGGACTCGCTTCTGAACTCCACCGAGAAGGCCAATGCCGGGCTGATCCTCGAGGTCGAGAAGGACAGGAACTCGCCGTATGTCCAATAGCGGACTCGAGCTCGTGTGCTCGAGGCGAGCGTTCGGCGCGATCGCCCTGCTCGTCGCCAGCGGTCTGAGTGCCTGCGCGTCGGGTGCCGGCGACGTCCAAGTGGATGCCAGCGACTCGGCGAGCACGTCCGCGACCGACGACGCGAGCTCATCCGAGGGGTCGAGCTCGCCGGAGCCTTCGCCTCCCGCATCGCCCACCGCCGCCGAGCTGCGAGCCGGACTCGACCTCGCGGAGACCTACTATCCCGACCTGCAGCATGGCGACAAGGGATCCGCATACCAGAGCTACATCGTCCTGCATGACACCGAGGGCGACTCCACCCCCGAGAACACGCTCGACTGGTGGGAGGGCAACGGCAACTTCGTGGCAGCCCACTTCATCGTCGCGCGGGACGGGCACATCCTGCAGTGCGTTCCTCTCGACCGCATCGCGCACCATGCCGGCCATGGCGACACGGGGAACAACGAGAGGTACGGGGTCGTCGAGGACGGACGCGACGACATGATCGGCAGCTCTCCCATCGGAGAGTGGGCGCTGGACTACGGCATGAACGCCTGGTCGGTCGGTATCGAGATGACGCACGTCGGCGGGACGGAGGACTACCCCGAGGAGCAGCTCACAGCTCTCGACGGGCTTATCGCCTACATCGACGCGTACTTCTCCGAGGAGGGCAAGCAGGGCGTGAGCGCCATCATCGACCACAAGGCGTGGCGCACGGGCAACTCCGACACCTCTGCCGAGTTCGCGGACTATCTCGCCAACTACCACGACCATCGCAGCCACCTTGCTGCCATCACCGGATGAGCTCCCTGAAGACCCGCGCGCGCACCGACTGGTAGGATGTCAGTCGCGACAAAACGATCGAGTGATTCCTGCGTTCGACCCAGAGGGAGGCGTGTATGGGTATCTGGGGCTTCGTGATCGTGTTCGGTGCGCTGTTCGTCATCTCGTTTCTCATCGAGAAGCGGCGCATCAGGAACGCCATCTACCTGTTTCTCTTCATATGCACGCTCGTCATCGGGCTTTTGACGATCAAGGGGACCACGCCGGTGTTCGGCATGTACCTCTCCGCGATCGTGATCCTCTCCGTCCCGTTGCTGATGATCGTGGCGACCGTGCTCTTCGTGGCGGCGGGAGTGACGTCCATCCGCAAGGAGGGTCTGCGCCTTCCCAACGTTTTGTCCATCGCCTTTCCCCTGGTTATGTGGGCGGCGCTCGTCTTCTGTCTCCTCTCGATCACATATCCCATGCAAGTGCAGCAGCAGACGCTGTTCCTGGGCATACTCGCAGGTTTTCTCGGGCTGTACGTCATCGTCACGTTCACCGCGCTGCTCCTCTACTCGACCTTCTATCGGATCATCCCCAAGCGGCGCGACTTCGACTTCATCATCATCCATGGTGCGGGACTCATGCCTGACGGCACCGTGACGCCGCTTCTCGCCGGCAGGTGCGACAAGGCCCTCGAGGTCTTCGAGCGGGGCGGCCGCACGGCGCGCTTCATCGCCTCCGGCGGGCAGGGCGCTGACGAGGCGAACTCCGAGGCGCAGGCCATGTGCGACTACCTCGTCTCGAAGGGCGTCCCCCGCGAGCAGGTCCTGCTCGAGGACAAGTCGACGACCACGTTCGAGAACATGCAGAACTCGAAGGCGATCATAGACCGGGTCTCTGCCGAGGAGGGCATCGCACGCCCTCACTGCGTCTTCGTCACGAGCGACTATCACGTGCTGCGCACGGCGACCTACGCGATGCGCGTGAGGCTCAAGGCGGACGGCGTGGNNGTGGGCAGCAAGACCGCCCACTACTACTTCCCCAACGCCTTCATCCGCGAATACGTGGCGATCATGCTGCGCCACAAGGGGCCGATCATCTTCATCGTGCTCCTCTGGGTCCTCGGGGTCATCATCTCCGAGATGTAGGATCGGCTCGGAGGGGCAAGAGGCACGACCGTCAATGGATACCTGGGGGGATTCGTGGATCGGATCGCACTCTTCTGGCTGCTGTACTGCTGGGCGTTCGCGCTCGCCCTGTTCCTGGTAGCGCGGAGCTTCTTCAAGTATCTCCTGATGCCCACGAGGTGCACGGCCCAGACGACGGGCACGGTCATCGGCTACTCCCACTTCGTGATGGGTGCCAGCGGATATGCGCCTCCTCGCGTCCAGTACGAGGTGAACGGCGTCACGTACGTGGTGCGCGGGCCCCTGTACTCCAGCTATCGTACGGTGACGCGCTCTGCGCCGTGGCTCCACAACCGCACGAGGCGTCCCGTGGACGACGAGCTCGGGAACGACCAGGTCTTTCGCATGGACTACGACACCAACGGCGCCGTGAGCGTCAAGGCGCCGGCGCTGGAGATGTTCCCGATCGGCGGCACAATCCCGGTGTTCTACGACCCAAAGCGGCCGAAGCTCGCCTACGTCGAGCGCTTTCCCCACCTGAGGTGGGTGTTCTGGCTCTCCTTCTCGTTTGCGGTGGCGTGCTTCGTCACGGGCATCGTCCTCGGTGTCGCCTTCAACGGGAACGCGACGTACGTCTCGCCGACCGGCGAGTCCGTCCGCGTGGAGAACGACTTCTTCGCGAACGACAAGCTGAGGAAGGTGGGGGAGTCGTCCTTCGTGGTCGAGTGCTACGGGGATGGCGTCGCCCAGGGCGACGTCATCACGGCGGAGGAATACGAGAGCGACATGAGCTTGAAGGGTCTCGTGGCTACCACCGAGGACACGTGCGTCAGGTATGGGATCGAGCTGTACCAGGGGGAGCTCTTCGGTGAGCCGAGCGGCTCGGGCGTGTGGTACGGCAGGTCGGGGGACTCCTACGTGAGGATCTCGGCGGACGAGTGGTACCGCCTCTACGTCATTCTGGGCGAGATCGAGCTCGACGGACAGCGGGTCGCGAAGACCGATGCCGTCTAGGACGGACTTGCCGTGACGGCGTTGGCTGTCTCGGCTTGAGGGGATTTTGGCTCATGGTTCACGTTCTTATCGACTGGCTTACCTGCGGAAACGCTGGGAGCCAAAATCGAAAGTAAGGTGCGATATTGGCTCCCGCAGGTCAGAGCCTTGCTGAAAAGAGCCAAAATCGTCGCGAGCCATTCTCGATGGTCGGAGGCGAGAATGGCTCGCGGATGCCTGGCTAGATGCCGTGGTCGGCGAGCCTCTCGAGGATGCCCCTGAGGATGAGCCGGTTCGCGAAGAGCTGCTGGTAGGTCGCCGTCTTGGTCTTCCCCGTGGCTTTGAGGTCGCGCAGCTGGCCTTCGGTGCTCGCGAGCTCCGCCACGACGTCGCACCGGAATGCCTCGTATCGCCCGAGGCGAGCCAAGTCCTCGTTCTCGTCGCCCATATTCGTTCACGTCCTCTGCTCTTCGCCCGAATCCGTCCAACCCGCCTGCCCGAGTGTATAGCGGCAGCTATCGCTGCGCGCCGGTCAGCTCGAACCAGTTGCGACGGTAGGTCACGATTCCCTCCTCGCGCATGCGCGAGAGCTCCGCCGAGAGGGCGCTTCGGTTCACGGAGAGGTAGTCGGCGAGCTGCTGCCGGTCGAGGGGGATCTCGAAGCGAGACGAGCCGGCCTGCCGTGACTGCTCGTCGAGGTAGCTGAGCACCTTCTCGCGCGTGGTGCGCTGCGCGAGGTGGCCGAGCTTCTCGTTGAGGGCGACGTTCTTCTCGGCGACGTCGGACACGAGGTTCTCGATGAGCTGCGTGTGGAACGTGCAGGCGGAGCGGCAGGTCTTGAGGAGCCTCCCCGCGTCGAGCGACAGGACGGTGCAGTCGGTCTGCGCGATGACGTTGACGAGAAGGGGCTGCGTCGCGCACGCGAAGCTCTCGGCAAAGGTGCTGCCCGCCGAGGCCATGCCCACGACGCTGCGATTTCCCCAGACGTCCTCCCTCGTCATGATGACCGAACCCGTCACGACGAGACCGAACTGCCTGGTCTCGTCGCCGGCGAGAAGAACGTACTCTCCCTTGGAGAACGTCTGCTCGTGTGCGCCGAGGCAGCCGAGCAGCGCCGTCAGGTCGCGTTCGCAGATGCCGGCGAACAGCGGGCAGGCCAGGCATGCTCGGGTCGTCTCTGCCGTGATTCCCATGATTGTGGGTCGACTTCTCTCGTTTGTTGGAAATACAACAGACTTCGTGTGATAGAAGGAGTCTACTCTTCTCAAGAAATATTACCGACGAGAGGGGTCGATGATGGGCGAGATGTTCTGCTTCCAGTGCGAACAGACTGCAGGATGCGTGGGGTGCACGGGGAGGGCAGGGGTGTGCGGGAAGCCCGCCGCCGTGGCCGGCCTCCAGGACGAGCTCACGGGTGCGCTCGTGGGTCTCGCCCGCGCGACCGAGCTGACGCCTCCCGACGCCCAGACGGACAAGGTCCTGTTCGAGGGCCTCTTCACGACCATCACCAACGTCGACTTCGATCCGGTGGCCGTGCGTGCCGTCATCGACCGCGTCCATGCGGAGGCCGCCCGGCTCGCACCTGACTGCTTCGGCTGCACGTCCGACTGCGGCCGCGTGGATGACTACGACCTCAACGAGCTCTGGAGCGCCGACGAGGACCTGCGCTCGGTGAAGTCGATCGTGCTCTTCGCGATTCGCGGCATGTCCGCGTACGCGTACCACGCCCTCGTGCTCGGCCGCAGGGATGCGTCCATCGGCGCGTTCATGTACCGTGCCCTCTTCGCGATCGGCTACGAGACCCAGTTCGAGCGCGTGCTTCCCCTCGTGGAGGAGGCCGGTCGCGTGAACCTCACGTGCATGGCACTTCTCGACGAGGCGAACACGACCACGTACGGCAACCCCGTCCCCACGACCGTGCCGCTGACCGTCGAGCCCGGCCCCTTCATCGTGGTTACGGGCCACGACCTGCGCGACCTCGAGCTCCTGCTCGAGCAGACCGACGGGCGCGGCGTGAACGTCTACACGCACGGCGAGATGCTCCCCGCGCACGGATATCCCACGCTCAAGGCGCATCCGCAGCTCAAGGGCAACTTCGGCACCGCCTGGCAGAACCAGCGCGTCGAGTTCGACGGGATCCCTGCGCCGATCCTCTTCACCACCAACTGCCTCATGCCGACCAAGGCGAGCTACGCCGATCGCGTGTTCACGACTGAGGTCGTCGCCTATCCGGGACTCACCCACGTCGACGAGGCCGCAGGGACGAAGGACTTCTCGGCCGTCATCGACCGTGCCATCGAGCTGGGCGGCTATCCTGAGGCGCACGAGATGCACGGCATCAACGGCGGCACCGAGGTCACGACGGGCTTCGGTCGCGGGTTCGTGCTCGACCACGCCGGCGACATCGTCTCAGCGGTCAAGGCCGGCAAGATCAGCCACTTCTTCCTCGTCGGCGGCTGCGACGGAGCTCGCCCCGGACGCAACTACTTCACCGACTTCGTGAAGCAGACGCCGGCCGACTCCATCGTGCTGACGCTCGCCTGCGGCAAGTACCGCTTCAACGACCTCGACCTGGGCGAGGTCGCGGGGCTGCCGCGCATCCTCGACATGGGCCAGTGCAACGACGCGTACGGCGCCGTGCAGGTGGCGCTCGCCCTGGCCGGTGCCTTCGGGCGCGGCGTCAACGACCTTCCTCTCTCGTTCGTCCTGTCCTGGTACGAGCAGAAGGCGGTCGCGGTCCTGCTCACGCTGCTCGCCCTCGGCGTCCACGACATCAAGCTCGGACCGACGCTCCCGGCGTTCGTCTCGCCGAACGTCCTCGACTACCTCGTGAAGACCTACGGCCTTGCCCCCACCACCACGCCCGAAGACGACCTCGCCGACTTTCTCGGCTAGAAACCTGGAAAAGGGGACAGGTTCATTTTCCAGGTAATGCGTTTTACCTGGAAAAGCAACCTGTCCCCTTTTCCATGAGAGGAAGCATCTATGAAAAGGAAGATCATCGTCATCGACAAGGACGCGTGCACGGGCTGTGGCCTGTGCGCCGACGCCTGCCACGAGGGGGCCATCGGCATGGTCGACGGCAAGGCGCAGCTCCTGCGCGACGACTACTGCGACGGTCTCGGAGACTGCCTGCCCGCCTGCCCCGCCGGAGCCATCACCTTCGAGGAGCGCGAGGCGGAGGCCTATGACGCGGACGCCGTGGAGGTTCACAAGGCCGAGCGCGCCGCGCAGGGCAGGCCCGTGATCGACCATCGCTCTCCGGAGCAGCCCGTGACGCACGTGCCGTTCTCGGGCTGCCCGGGAAGCAGGGCGAGGACGATGGACCGAAGCGTCATCGCTCCTGCCTCGTCGCCAGCGCCCGCGCCTGCGTACGTCTCGGCGTCCGAGCTCACCCAGTGGCCGGTCCAGATCAAGCTCGCACCCACGAAGGCTCCTTTCTACGACGGCGCCCGGCTGCTTGTGGCGGCGGACTGCACGGCCTTCTCGCGTGCGGACTTCCACCAGCGCTTCATTCGCGGTCGCGTCTGTCTCATCGGATGTCCGAAGCTCGACTCGGTGGACTACTCTGAGAAGCTCACCGAGATCATCCGCGACAACGACGTGCGCGACGTCACGGTCGTCCGCATGGAGGTGCCCTGCTGCGGCGGGATTCAGCACGCGGTCCAGCAGGCACTTCTCGCGAGCGGAAAGATGATTCCCTGGCAGGTCGTCACGCTCTCGACCAGCGGCGAGATCCTGGAGTAGTCGGACGGGGGGAGATGCGGGGTCATGGGCGAGCAGGGCGTCATGGTCGTGAGTGCCTACGAGACGAGCGCGGAGCGGTTCTTCGAGACGCTGCGGGAGCGAGGCGTCGACCTCGTGCTGGACGTGCGGCTGAGAAACACGAACCAGCTCTGCGGCTTCACGAAGCGAGACGACCTTGCGTACTTGGTGCCCGCGCTCACGGGGGCGGAGTACATCCACGACGTGCAGTTCGCGCCCTCGGAGGAGCTTCTCGGCCGCTACGTGCACGGGAAGATCGGCTGGGACGAGTACGCTCGGGGCTATCGGCAGCTCATGGACGAGCGCGGCTCCGTCGAGGCGTTCCAGGCGAAGTACGGTTCGTACAAGATGGTCGCCCTGCTCGGGACCGGGACGCGGAAGCGCCGGTCCCACGCGGAGGCGCTCGAGAGGATGCTGGACATGGAATAGGGGACAGGTTCATATTCCATGTCATTCAGAGAACATGGAATATGAACCTGTCCCCTATTCCATGCGACAAGGAGAGGATTCAAGATGGCATACGTTAAGAACTTCCCGCAGGACGAGGTCGTCGGGCTTGCCGACCAGGTCGAGGTGCGTGCTGGTGAGGTCGTCAGCAAGACGCTCGCGCAGAACGACGCTGTGAGCATCACCCTGTTCGCGTTCGCGGCTGGCGAGGAGATCTCCACGCACGACTCGACGGGCGACGCCTTCGTGCAGGTGCTCGAGGGCGAGGGCCGCTTCGTCGTGGGTGGCGAGGAGCGCATCGTGCATGCAGGCGAGGCGCTCGTGATGCCCGCGAAGGTCCCACATTCGCTCCATGCTGACCAGTCGTTCAAGATGCTGCTCACGGTCGTCTTCCCGCGCTAGGGGAGCGGCGTCGTTTTTTACATATTCAGCGTTATTTTTGACAAATGATGGCTGTCCTTCGAGAGGGCAGCAACACATTTCATATCATGATTGGAAAGAAGGTGCCGTCGGCTCCGGAAGAGCCGTGTGATACAAAGAGAAAGCTGTACATGGACGCGAGCGTCGTCATCCCGACAAAGAACGGTGGTCAGCGACTCGCGTCCGTTCTCAAGGCGATCTTCTCCCAGAACACTCGCTATGAATACGAGGTCATCTGCATCGACTCCGGCTCCACCGACTCGACGCTTGACGTCATTCGCTCCTTCCCCTCGTGCAGGCTGGTCCAGATAGCGCCCGAGGACTTTGGACACGGGCGGACCCGCAACCTCGGGGCGTCTCTCAGCAGTGGCGAGTTCGTCATCTTTGTCACCCAGGACGCGCTCCCAGCCAGCGACCGCTGGCTGGAGAGCTTCGTCGACGCGATGAGACTCGATGACGACATCGTCGGCGGCTTCGGAAGGCACCTGCCCTATCCGGACTGCAACATCATCGACAGTCGGAACATCACGAATCTGTTCGACACCATGGGCGACGAGAACGCCGTCATCTATGCCGAGGACCCGGAGCGATACAAGGTCGACCCGGCCTACCGCCAGCAGCTCTCGTTCTTCTCGGACAACAACGCCTGCGTCCGCAGGAAGGTCTTCCTCGAGCACCCCTATCCCGACATCGACTTCGCCGAGGACCAGGCATGGATGAAAGCCATGCTCGGGCTGGGGTTCAAGAAGGTCTACTGCCCCGGCGCCCAGGTGTATCACTCCCACAACTATCGGCGCAAAGAGTACTTCATGCGCTGCTATGACGAATACCAGGCACTCTACCAGCTGTTCGATGGCTTCCTCGTCATCGAACGGTGGCGCGCGGTCCCCAAGCGCGCCCGCGACGGCATCAAGGCGGACAAGGCCTACGTCAAGTCGCTCGGGGGATCCCCCTGGCAGAAGTTCCGCTGGAATCGCTTCGTCACCTGGCGAAACTGGGAGTTCTGCGTCGCGGGCTACCTGGGAGGCAAGTCGAACACCTTCAGTCCCGAGAAACGCGCGCGCTTCGACAGAAAGTTCTCCCAGAGGCTCCGCCAGACGAAGGCGTAGGGGCATGGAATAGGGGACA
>DCZG01000100.1:50404-60325 GCA_002331575.1 Atopobium sp. UBA2090
CTGTCCCCTATTCCATGCCCCGGGGCAGCGCAGGCGGTGCGACCATAAGCACTGGGGGGCGGTATGCATGAGCGATGACGTGAAGCAGAAGGTGTACGACAAGGCGAGAAGCCTGGGTGCGAATCTGGTCAACTGCTGCTCCGTGTGTGCATGGGAGGAAGTCCCGATACAGGAGCCGGAGTTCTGGCCGAAGAACATCTGGCCCTGGGCGGAGAGCGTCATCGTGCTGGGGATTCCCCTCTTCGCGCCGATGATCGACACGACACCCTCGATGGTGTATCAGGAGCTGTACGACACCAGCAATCGGGTGCTGGACGAGATGGCGTATCGGCTCACGAGCTACCTCGTGACTGAGCTCGGCTCCAGGGCCGTCTTCTTCCCGCGGGATTGCTATTACGGGATCGACGACCTTGTCGCCGACCCCAGGGCAGCGTTCTCCCACGTGCTTGCCGGCCATTACTCTGGGATGGGGACGATTGGCGACAGCCACAACCTCATCACCGCAGAGTTCGGGCCACGGCTTCGCATGGTCTCGATCATCACGGACCTTCCGATCGAGCCCGATCCGATGCTGGAGAAGAATCTCTGCATCCACTGCAAGAAATGCCTGCGGGCCTGTCCGACCCACTGCTTTGCGGAGGACGGCGGGCCCGTGTACGCCATGGACAAGGTGACCTGCACCAAGTACCACGTGCAGCTCAAGAACGAGCATCATTGGCCGTGCGGGATATGCATGGACGTGTGCCCCGTCGGTCAGGACCTGAAACCCTATCGCAAGCAGCCGAGAATCACGGACGATGGAATCACCCACTGCCAGCGCTTTGGGTCGCACCCCGCAAGCGAGTAGACACTTGTTTGGAGCGGCGATGCAGAGAGTCGGAAGGTATTTCGAACCCGAGCTTCCCTCGGGCTATCGCGTGGCCAAGGTGATCGACGCCAAGGACAAGCGAACGCTCGTCATGCTCAACGTCGTTGCCGTCGTGCTTGCCCTCCTGGTCCTCGCGGTCTCGTACGCTTTTCTCGCACCGACCTACGGATGGGGCGAGAAGGACGCATTCGCTCGCGACCTAGCCACCTTCGGGGAGGCACGCATGCTGGACCTCTTCGTGGTGCTCGTCTGCTACATGGTCGCCCACGAACTTCTGCATGGTCTCGTGTACAAGGTCCTGACCGGGCACAAGCTCGCGTTCGGCGTCACGCTCACGGTCGCCTTCTGCGGGGTTCCCGACATCTACACCTACCGCAGGTGCACGCTCGCCTCGCTCCTCGCGCCGTTTCTCGTCTTCAACCTCGTCTTTGGAGTGCCGCTCGCGTTCGTCGGCCCCTTGGACGCGATTCTCTTCTCGCTGTTGCTTGCGGCGCACGTGAGCGGATGCAGCGGAGACCTCTACGACGTCGGCCTTCTGTTCTTGAGGTACACAAACCCGCGGACGCTCGTCAACGACGATGGTCCTTCTCAGCGGATCTATGTGCCAGAGGAGCGGGCGTAGCGACAAGTGCGTCGGCCCGCGGCCTGAGCCTACGAGTTGCCGCTCGGGATGTACGGCGCGATCGCGGCGGCGAGACCCACGAGGGGCATGGTCTGCAGCCAGACGGTCCCTGGTCCCGTGAGCACCGTGTTGAACAGCCCCTCTCCACCGAAGACGATGTTCTTGGCACCCTTGACGCGCTGGATCTCGAGGTTGACGCCACCAGTGAAGCCGAGCACGTTGCCCGTGTCGACGATGAGCTGCTGACGGGGCGCGAGCTGATACTCGACGAAGCCGCCGTCCACCTCGATGAAGGCCGTGCCCGCGCCCGCGAGGCGCTGCATGATGAAGCCCTCGCCGCCGAAGAGGCCGCCGCCGAGTTTCTGGTTGAAGAAGACCGAGAGTTCCACGCCCATCTCGCTGGCGAGGAAGGACTTCTTCTGGACGATGATGTCCGCGCCCGGCGCGATGCGCAGCTCCTTGATGGTCCCGGGGAACGAGGAGCCGAAGGCGACCATGCCGTCGGCCCTGGCCGTGTAGACGTTCTGGAACATGCTCTCGCCGGAGATGGCCTTGCCGAACATCTTGCCGATGCCGCCGCCCGTGGTCGACATCTCCATGCAGGGGTCCATCCAGGCCATCGAACCTGACTCGGTCTTCATCTGCTCGCCCCGCACGAGATGGCAGACGACCACGGGAAAGGCACCACCGACGATTTCGTACTGCATGGGATGCTCCTGTCTGAACGGATGGCGAGGATGCTATTCCTCAGATTGCTGCAATTGTACCTGACCCGCTTCTCGGCCCTCTCCTGGATGGCCACCTCCCGTCCCTCCGTCCGCGACTGGCAATCGCCTATGATGAACGGCGTCCGCTCGTCGATGCGTCAAAGGGGAAGCCAGCACCATGCCAGGATTCGGAACCGTCCTCAACGTCTGCGGCATCGTCGTCGGAGGCGTGCTCGGCAGCCTCTTCGGCGACCGCCTCGGCAAGAACTACCGCGAGACGCTCATGCTCGCCAACGCCATCTCGGTCCTGTTCGTCGGAATCGCCGGAGCGATGTCGTACATGCTCAAGGTCTCGGGAGGCGAGCTCTCGACGCAGGGCACCCTCATGCTCGTCGTGAGCATGGCCGCCGGCGGGCTTCTCGGTGAGCTCGCGGATCTCGACGGGCGCAGCGAGAAGCTCGGCATCTGGCTCAGGCACAAGACCGGCAACGACACGGACTCCGAGTTCGTCGAGGGCTTCGTCTCGGCGTCGCTCGTCGTGTGCGTCGGCGCGATGGCGGTGGTCGGCTCGATCGAGGACGGCCTCACGGGCGACTGGTCGATCCTCGCCGCCAAGGCCGTGATGGACATGGTGGTCATCTTCGTCATGACGGCCTCCCTCGGGCGCGGCTGCATCTTCTCGGCGATTCCCGTGGGCGTGATTCAGGGGACGATCACCCTGCTCGCGGTGCTCGCCAAGCCGCTCTTCACCGACGCCGCCATGGCCAACCTCTCGCTCACGGGCTCGGTCCTCATCTTCTGCGTAGGCGTGAACCTCATCTGGGGCAAGAAGTTTCGCGTGGCCAACATGCTGCCGGCGCTCGTCTTCGCCGTGGCCTGGGCGTTCCTGTTCTAGCGCAGCGCCTGGCGAGAAGGACGCGGCGGGTGCTGGGGAGCGGGACTGCCGATGACGGCTTGCGGCGAGTTTGGTTCCTCTCGACGAGGCCCTGACCTGCGGGGGCCAAAGTCGCACCTTACTTTCGATTTTGGCTCCCCGCGTTTCCGCAGGTGGGCGTGTTGATAAGACCGTCAACCATGAGCCAAAATCCCCTGTGCCGCATGTCCGATTTTGATAACGCACATTTTGCCGCGCGGCTTGCGCGCCAACTGGGCTTTTGTCGCCGGTGCCAGGCAAAATGTGCGATAATCAGCATCCGGAGCTCCCCGGCCCAAGCGCTCTCGGTCTGGCGAGAAGGATGAGGCGCTTGTCGGTCCTACGCGAGGCTTTCCAGGAACCTCTTCGGTGCGGGCGAGAAGACCTGCCCGCGCTTCCAGGCGAAGTCGATGGTCACCACCGCAGGCGGGTAGAGCAGTCGGAACTCGAGGCCCGTCCCCCTTCCAGTGGTGGCGATCCTGTCCAGGCAGAGCGCGTAGCCCACATGCTCGCGCACGAGCATCTCGGCGTTGAAGAGCAGGTTGTACGTCGCGACGATGTCTGCGTCAGCGGCGTACTCGCCGAGCCAGGCCGCGCAGGCCCCGGCGGCATGAGCCTGCTCCGAGGCGATGAGCGGTAGCCCAGCCAGGTCGGCGGGCGAGACGGTCTCCTTCTGCGCCAGCGGGTCTCCCTCGGGCATGAGCACGCCCCAGGCGTCGGTGGGGGCGAGACGGACGTGGTCGTAGTGGTCTATCTCGGGATATGACATCAGCACGGCGAAGTCGACCGTCCCGTGCTCGAGGCGCTCCACGACGTCGGCGGCGTCCCCGCTGTGGATGTGGAAGTGCACCCGCGGGTAGAGCTCCCTAAACGCCCTGATCCTGTCGGCGATGACGCGCATCGCCTCGCTCTCTCCGGCGCCGATCCAGACGTCCCCCTCGACGATGTCCTCGTTCCGCGCGAGGTCGGCCACCGTCTGGTCGGCGAGTCCGACGAGCTCCTCGGCGCGACGCCTGAGGTAGAGGCCGCGCTCGGTGGGCGTGACGCTCCTGCTGTGCCGCTCGAGCAGTTCGCAGCCGAGCTCGCGCTCCAGGTCGGCGATCTGGCGAGAGAGGGTGGGCTGTGTCACGTGGAGGACGTCCGCCGCCTTCGACATGGTCCCCTCCTGGCAGACGGCGAGGAAGTAGCGCAGGACGCGAAGCTCCATGGTGGCTCCAATCGATGCCCAAAATGCATACCAAAGTATGCGATATAGGTAATTGTATTGCTTCCTCGTCAGTCGGACAATCTTCTCGGTGGCGAACTAGCGAAAGGAATGCGGGCCATGTCCCAAAAGATCACCATGCGGTTTGGAAACGCCGAAGTCGCGGGCACGCTCAACGACACCGCGACGGCGCGGGCCTTTGCCGACAAGCTCCCCGCCACGATTCGCGTGAGCGGGACGGGCATCGACTTCTGCGGTCGGATGCCGTTCGAGCTGCCCTACGAGCGGCGTCAGGTGCACCGCGGGTGGGCGAACGGCGACGTCAACTACAACCCCGGCGGTGGTTGGTTCGCGCTGCTCTTTGCCGACGAGGAGAACTCGATGCGCTACGGCGACCAGGTGAGCATCGGCCGCGTGGACGGTGACCTCGACATGCTGCGCGAGCTCTCCGGTACGTACGACCTCGTGATAGAGAGGGGATAGGGCATGAGGATTCTCGTTCTGAACGGCAGCGCGCGTCCGGACGGCGGGACGGCGGCGATGGTTGCGGCCTTTGCCCGCGGGGCTCGAAGCGCCGGCCACGACGTGGACGTGCTCGACATCGCCCGCATGGACATCCACGGCTGCCTGGGCTGTGAGTACTGTCACGCTCGCGGCAACGGCAGCTGCGTTCAGCGCGACGACATGGACGAGGTCTACCCGCTCTGGGACGCGGCCGACATGATCGTCATCGCGAGCCCCATCTACTACGGGTCGTTCTCCGGCCAGATGCACTGCCTCATTCACCGCACCTACGCGGGCGGCATCCCCAAGCGCTGCACGAAGATGGCACTGCTCCTGTGCTCGGGCGCCCGCGGCGTCTACGACAACGCCGAGGGCATCTACCACGGCTTCCTTCAGGGCTACTTTGGCGCCGAGGACTGCGGCGTCTTCGAGGCGACTACGGGCGAGGCAACGTCCGAGCGCATGGCCGAGCGACTTCAGGAGTTCGGAGAGAGGATCTAACCATGGCACAGGACGGGAACTACATCTTCCAGCTCGCGAGCGACGTGGTCCGCACGCACGTCTCGTTCAAGAACCACTACGGCATCACGCTGGCCGCCGACCTCTACTCGCCCAAGGGACTTGCGCTCGACGCGCTCGCGGAGAAGGCGCCGGCCGTCGTGGTCGGTCCTCCCTACAGCGGCGTCAAGGAGCAGGGACCTGGCGTCTACGCCAACGCCCTCGCTCATGCCGGATTCGTGGCGCTCGCCTTCGACCCCTCCTTCAATGGCTACTCTGGCGGAGAGCCGCGGCACGTCTCGAGCCCCGACGTCTTTACCGAGGACTTCCATGCCGGCGTGGACTACCTCGGCACTCGTGGCTTCGTCGACCGCGAGAGGATCGGTCTCGTCGGCATCTGCGGCTCCGGTGCCTTCGCGCTCTCCGCCGCACAGGTCGACCCTCGCGTCAGGGCGGTCGTGACGGCGAGCATGGTCGACATCTCGAGCAACTTCCAGATGCTCACCGACGAGCAGCGCAGGGCGCGTCTCGCGGACGTGGCCGAGCAGCGCTACATCGACTTTCTCAACCCAGCTCCAACGCTCAACCAGCGCACGGGGCTCGAGCTCGACTTCGAGGGCAATCCCGTGGCCTCCGAGTTCGGCACGTTCTATGCGCGTAGCAGGGGCTACCACCACAACTCGATCGCCCAGTTCGCCGTTGCCGACGACATGGCGTTCCTCGACTTTCAGGAGCTCAACCATCTCGACTGGATCGAGTGCCCCATCCTTCTTGTCGCTGGCGAGAATGCCATGTCGCGCGGGCTCACGGAGGGGGTCTTCGCGGCAGCCTCGGAGCCCAAGGAGATGCTCATCGTGCCGGATGCCAACCACGTCGACCTCTACGACGACGTCGACAAGATCCCGTTCGACAGGATCGTGGCGTTTCTCGCGAGAAGCCTGGCGTAGCTCGGAGTGGTCGAGCAACGAGAGAAGGGTGAAACCATGGACACGATCACGCTCAACAACGGCGTCGAAATGCCGCTCCTCGGATTCGGGGTCTTCCAGATAACCGACCAGGAGGTCTGCAGGAAGAGCGTGCTCACGGCGCTCGAACTCGGATACCGCCTCGTTGACACCGCGGCGTGCTACGGAAACGAGCGGGCGGTGGGCTCGGCGATCGCGGAGAGCGGCATCGACCGTGCCGACGTCTTCGTCACGTCGAAGGTGTGGATCCAGGACGCGGGCTACGAGCGGACCATGGCGTCGTTCGAGAGGACGCTGGAGAACCTCGGCACGGACTACCTCGACCTCTACCTCGTTCACATGCCCTACGGCGACTATCACGGAAGCTGGCGAGCCATGGAGGAACTCGAGCGCGAGGGTCGCGTCAGGGCGATAGGTGTCTGCAACTTCCTCGCCGACCGGCTTGTTGACCTCATCCTCTCGCACGAGACGACTCCCGCCGTCAACCAGATGGAGACCCACCCCCTCTGCCAGCAGAAGGCGCTGCGAGAGCTGCAGGCGGGCTACGGCGTGGCCCCCATGGCCTGGGCGCCCTTCGCGGAGGGGCGACGCGGCATCTTCTCCAACGAGACGCTGTCGGAGATCGGGTCCGCGCATCGAAAGACGGCCGCCCAGGTGATCCTGCGCTGGCTTCGCCAGGAGGGCGTCGTCGCCATACCCAAGTCGATCCACGAGGAGAGAATTGCGCAGAACCTTGACGTCGACGACTTCGAGCTCTCTGACGCGGAGATGGCGACGATCGAGACGATGGACACGGGGAGGGACCTCATCCTCGACATCGCGACGGCCGACGAGGCGGTTCGGCTGCACGGCATCACGTTCGAGCAATAGACGAGGGGGCATCATGAAAAGCAGTGCGCTCAGGGCGAGCTATGGCGATACCGCGCACGGCATGCCTGTGATCGGTAACGGCCACCCCACGCTGATCTACGATGGCGAGCTGAGCATCAATCCGGCATGGGGGGCGTTGCGGACATGAGACAAGGACACGAGGGAGCGCGGCCAGAGGCTTCGGCGGGCAGGCTTCTGACGAGAAGGGCGGCCGTCGCGACGCTCGCCCTGCTCGCCCTCGGCGGGTGCGCGGCAAAGGTGAATGCCACGGAGACTTCGGACGACGCCGCCCTGGACGACGCGACTTCGGACGATGACTTCCAGGCCGTGTGCGGCTACTCCGAGCAGGAGATCTGGTGCTCGCGGGACGGCCTGGCCATCTACGGCGTCGCGCTCGTGCCCGACGAGGACGCGTCGACGTTCCCCACCGTCATCATCTCCCACGGGTTCTCGGGCACGTACGAGGACAGCCTCGTCTACGGGCGGCGCCTCGCGCGAAACGGCATCGCCGCCTACTGCTTCGACTTCTGCGGCGGCTCCACCGACTCCAAGAGCGACGGGGACACGCGGGACATGTCGGTTGTCACCGAGGAGAAGGACCTGCTCGCCGTCGTCTCGCAGATTCGCGACGAGTCCTTCGTCGACGCGAGCCGGCTGTTCCTCATGGGCGAGAGCCAGGGCGGCTTTGTCTCCGGGCTGGTAGCCGCCCAGATACCGGACGAGGTCCGGGGACTCGTCCTCCTCTATCCCGCAATCGACATCGTCAACCAGGCGCATGCGCTGTTCGCGACGAAGGAGGGCATCACCGAGACGGAGCTCTGGGGGATGGACCTCGGAACGTGCTACTACGCGGACGTCTGGGACATCGACCCGTACGCGGAGCTCGTGAAGTACACGGGCGACGTGATCATCTTCCACGGGACGGAGGACTCCGTGGTCAACATCTCCTTCTCCCGAAAGCTCGTCACGTGCTACGCCTCGGCGACGCTCGTCGAGATCGACGACGCCGACCACGGCTTCTGGGGTGACGACGCGCGAAGCGTGGCCGACCAGACCGTGGAGTTCGTCCAGGCACATTAGAAGAGAGGCCATGACATGGAAACGAAAACGGCAGGCATGACCAGGAAGGACTTTCTCGCCATGCTCTGCGGTACGGGTGCCGTCGTGCTCGGAGGCTGCGCGCAGAGTGGCGAGACGAGCGGGGCGGCCTCGGCGTCGTCGTCGGCTGCGACGACCGCGACGCAGGCAAAGGGCACGGTGCTCGTCGCGTACTTCTCGGCGACCGGCAACACGAGGCGCGTCGCCCAGGCAGCCGCGACCGCGCTGGGCGCCGACCTCTTTGAGATCGCGCCCGTGAGCCCCTACAGCGACGACGACCTCAACTACGATGACGACTCCAGCCGCGCGAGCCAGGAGTACGCCGACGAGAGCAAGCGCAGCGTCGAGCTCACCCAGGTGACGCCGGACGGCTTTGCCAGCTACGATACCGTGCTTCTCGGCTATCCCATCTGGTGGGGCATCGCGGCATGGCCGACGAACGGCTTCGTCGCGGGCAACGACTTTGCGGGCAAGACCGTGGTGCCGTTCTGCACCTCGATCTCGTCGCCGGTCGGGGAGAGCGCCACGGGGCTCGAGTCGCTCGCGAGCGGGGACGCGGGCGCGTGGGCCGAGGGCCAGCGCTTTGACAGCGGGGTGTCGGACGACGAGGTCCGCAGTTGGGTCTCGGGGCTCGCGATCGGGTAGGTGCGGGGTTCGGAAGAGCTTTCGACTTTCAGTTTTCACACGAAGGGCCCTTTTTCGGGAGTTTGCCGAAATTCGGGCCCTTCGTGTGAAATTCGCGTCTGGCGAGAAGGACGTCGGGCTGCTGCGTGCCGGAGTATGATGGCGCCTACCCTGCCACGTTCGTTGGCGAGAAGGTATGAGGGAAGGGGCCGAGATGCGCGTCACGGCGCTTGCGGAGAACACGTCGGGCCGAGAGGGACTCGTCGCCGAGCACGGACTGAGCCTCCTCGTGGAGACGGACGCGCGGACGGTCCTCTTCGACACGGGCCAGTCGCCCGCCTTCGCGGACAACGCGCGACGGCTTGGCATCGACCTCGACGCGGTCGACACCGTGGTCATCTCGCACGGCCACTACGACCATGGCGGCGGCCTCGCGACCTTCCTCGAGCTCAACGACCATGCGCCGGTCTACCTCAGCCGACATGCCTTCGAGGAGCACCGAAACACCAGGGAGAAGGACATCGGCCTTGACCCGGCGCTCAGGGAGTCGGGCCGGCTCGTCTACACGGACGACCACCTCGACCTGGGAGACGGGCTCGAGCTCTTCTCGTGCAACGACCGGGTGCCTGCGCACCAGGTCAACGCCTTCGGGCTCACGATGCGCTCGGACGGCGAGCTCGTGCCCGACGACTTCCGGCATGAGCAGTACCTGCTAGTGACGGAGCGGGGGAGAAGGGTCCTCTTCAGCGGCTGCTCGCACAAGGGCGTCCTGAACATCGAGGAGTGGTTCGAGCCCGACGTCCTCATCGGCGGGTTCCACTTCATGAGGCTCGACGTGGAAGGTGCGGGGCGAGACGTGCTCGACGATGCTGCCGAGAAGCTCCTGAGCCACGAGACGGACTACGTGACCTGCCACTGCACGGGGGCGGACCAGTACCGCTACCTGCGGGGGATTATGGGCGAGCGGCTGGGGTATCTGGCCTGCGGGGAGACGGTTGTGGTGTGTCGCACTTTCCGTGCCTCTAATGAAGGGACCAGAGGATAACCT
>DCZG01000096.1:0-127 GCA_002331575.1 Atopobium sp. UBA2090
GCCAAGGGCCTCGAGTTCGACCACGTGATCGTGCCCGACGCGCAGGCGGAGACCTACCCCGACACGCCGCTCGCGCGTCGCCGGCTCTACACCGCCATCTCGCGAGCCATGCACCAGGTGACGCTCG
>DCZG01000096.1:183-35653 GCA_002331575.1 Atopobium sp. UBA2090
GAGAAGGATCCTTCTGGCTTATTGGTGCAGCCCGCGAGCCCTCTACCTGGGGGTGCCAATAACGCCCTTTTGTCTCGGCGACGTTTGCCCAGTTGAGCCGGTGCCAATAGCCGAGAAGGATCCTTCTGGCTTTTTGGTGCAGCCCGCACCGTCCTACTCGGCGTCTCGAATCGCGTTTCTCAGCGCCTGCATCGAGAGGTCCACTGCCGTGATCTCGTCGGCGCAGCGCTTGAGCTCGCGGCTCATGAGCTCGGAGTTCGCAATCGACTTCTTGTACTTCATCTTGTGCTCGAGCGTCGCCCAGAAGTCGATGGCGATGGTCCTAAGTTGGACCTCGACGGCGGGAAGCTCTGCGGAGGGTCCCTCTTTCAGGCGAACCACGAGATGGAGGCTGCGGTATCCGTTGGGTTTGGGGTTCGCGATGTAGTCCTTGCGGACGAGGAGCTCGACGTCGGGGCGTGCGAGAAGCCAGTCGGCGGCAGCGTAGACGTCATCGGTGAAGGCGCAGATGATGCGCGTTCCCACGACGTCGTTGATGCCCATCTCGAGGGCGTCGGCAAACGCCGTGCCCGTCCCGCCCTCGCGCGCGATCTTCTCGGCAAGGCTCTCGGGGCTCTTGATGCGCGACGTGTGGTACACGACCGGGCGGAGGTCGTCCGAGTCGCCGCGCTGGCTGGCAAACTCGTCCGCAAACGCGTCAAGCTGGGCTTGCGCGGCCACGAGCATGGGATAGCTCTCTCCGTAGTAGTCCTCTGGGGTCACTTGACATCACCTTTCGTGGTCGGAATAGTGACGGTGAAGGTCACCGACCTGCCATCGGGCGCGGCCGTTGCCTTGACCTTGCCGCCATGGGACGTCGCGACCGCCTGCACCATCGAAAGACCGATTCCGTAGCCGCCCTTCCGGTGCGTGCGCGATTGGTCCGACTGGTAGAAGCGGTCGAACCAGCGGTTCACCTCGTCGGGGTCGACGCCCTCGACGGGATTGGACACTTCCAGCTGCGCCTGACGGCGTCTGGCCGTGAGCCTCACGTCGATGGCACCGCCCTCGGACGAGTACTTCATCGCGTTGTCGATGAGCGCGCCCACCATGCGCGAGAGGTACTGCGCGTTGCCGCGGACGGACACGCCGGACTCGACCGTCGAGCGCACCTCATGTCCCTCGAGGAGGCTACGCGACTTGAACGAGGAGGCCTCCTCGCCCACGAGCGAGGAGAGATCCACGACGTCGCCCTTGCGTCCGTCGGCGGAGGCGGCGCGAGAGAGTACGATGAGGCTTTCGGTGAGGTCGCTCATGACGCCCACCTGGTGTTTGATGTCGTGCAGCCACTCGTTGTCCTCGCCGATGTCCATGGCGAGGACGTCGGCGTCGGCCGAGATGATCGAGACGGGCGTGCGCAGGTCATGGCCGGCATCAATCACGAACTGTTGCTGGCTCTCCTGCGCCTTGACCAGTGGTGCCACGATTCGCCGCGAGATCAGGATGAGGATGCCCGTCACCACGAGCACGCCGCCGAACATCACGAGCGACTCGTTGACGACGCTCAGCTGCGTGTCGCTGTTCTGACGAGACCTGTCGAGAAACCCGATGACGTAGGACCCGTCTGACTTCTCACGGACGAGGTAGCGATAGTCCCCGAAGTTGCCTGAATCGCGTCCCGAGGTGTAGGCGAGGTGCGCGAAGCTCGCTGCCTGCTCCTCGTCGACGGTCGTCGTCTGATCGAGGTTCGTCGAGGTCACGACACCGTTCTCGTCGAGCCACACGACGAAGAAGCGCGCGTCGTAGATGCCCTCCGCCTCGGCTTCGAGGGAGTCCTTCGACTCCTTGGGGAGCACGCCGTCGTTGTCGAGGATGATGTTGAGGTAGACGTCGGCGGAGGCCTCCTGCTGAAATCTTCGCGTCTGAACCGAAACGCCCAGGATGAGGCCGAGAAGGACCGTGAGCGAGCAGAAGACCGTGACGATGAGCCTAACCCTGAGTCGCTTCTCCATCGGGACCCACCATCCTCCACCCCTCTTCGTCAGACCCCACGACGGAGACCGGAGATCCCAGGGCCTGCAGCTTGCCGTTGATGAACGAGGCGTAGAGCGAGAGCGTGCCGTCGGGCGCGTCACCCTCCCACACGCGCTCCAGAAGCCAGGTCGATTCGACCGTCCGGCCGCCCGCACGTGCGAGCAGCGAGACGAACGACATCTCATGGGGGTCGACGCGCAGGGTGCCGCGCTTCGTCGAGAGCTCGAGCGTGTCCGCGCGAATGGTGAGGTCACCAAAGTTGACGAGCGAGGTCGCCCCAGAGCGCGGGCGTCCCGCCGCCTTGATGCGAGCGACGAGCTCGCGCGCGTTGTACGGCTTCGTCACGTAGTCGTTGGCGCCGAGCTCGAGCCCCTCCACCTTGTCGTCAACCTGCGTCTTTGCCGTGAGCATGATGACGGGGACCGAGTTGCCCTCGGCACGGATGGAGCGAAGGACCTCGAGACCGTCCATGACGGGCATCATGATGTCGAGAACGGCAACGTCGTAGAAGCCACCCCTCAACATGGAGAGGGCCTCGCCACCGTCGGCGGCGCGCTCGACCTCGAGCCCGCTCTTGGTGAGGATGGTCGCGGTGGCGCGAGCGAGACTCGCGTTGTCCTCGGCGAGAAGTACGCGCATGGATGCTCCGTTCTCGTGGTTCGTTTTGCGTCCTTGCTAACGTACCCATACCCTAGCCCATCCGTACCTGGAAAAGGGGACAGGTTGTTTTTCCAGGTTTCGTATACCGACGTTTCGGCGAGTGGCCATCACCCGAATGCAAAGGGAACAGGGCGCATATCCAGGCTCTCGTTACCGAAACCTGAAAACACAACCTGTCCCCTTTTCCAGCTAGCCTGTCCCCTTTTCCAGCTAGCCTTCGGGAACGACCTTGAAGACGACTGTGTACTGGTTCACGAGCGGTGCCACGTGGCAGAAGAACACGCGCCCGTCGATGGGACTCACGAGCTGCTCCTTCTCGTGGGCGTCGTAGGCGTCGAGCACGCGCCCGAGCACCTGACCGCGCTCGACGCGCCAGCCGGGCTCGACCTCTCGCACCAGGAAGCCCCCCGCGAGCGTCGTGCGGACGTCCACAAGGTCCTTCTCGTCGATGAGCTTCGAGACGAAGCCTCCCCTCGGCGAGAGGCGCACTATTCCGAGGCTGCCGAGAAAGCGCAGCACGCAGTCCTCGACCTCTCCAGCAGATCGAACGTTGAGCGAGCCCATCTCGCGGACGTAGACCGAGAACGCGTGCGTGCCCCACACCTGCCAGTTGTAGTTGAGCGTCGTGGTGTCGAAGGAGCTCGGTGCCTTGGCGACCACATACGGAAACCCGAATGCCTCCGCAAGGTCGAGCGACTCCTCGGAGACGTCGTTGGCGTACGTCACCCTAACATGCGGCTCGAAGTCCCCCGGCAGGTAGAAGCTGCAGAGCTGGATTCCGTACGCATAGTCGCTCACCGCGGAGAAGAGCCCGTCGGCGATGCGTTGAGTCGTCTCGCCCGTGTCGCTGCCGGGGAACATTCGGTTGATGTCGGTGTTGTCGACCGGCCAGAACCGCTTGGAGATGTTCATCGAGAAGGCGTTCACGGCGGGGACCACGAGAATTCGAAGACTGGGGTCGGTGAGGCCGGCAGTTTCGAGCTCCGTAAGCCGGCGAACGAGTTCGGCGCACACGAAGGTCTGCTCGACCTCGTTCCCACGGGTCGAGCCCACGATCGCCACGCACTTGTCAGAATCCGTGTCGCCGAACTCAAAGCCCTCGATGCGCAGCGGCTCGCGATAGGGCGTCTCGAGCGAGAAGAGCGTGGTCCTTCTCATTGCACGTCACCCAGGATTCTGCCAAGGAGAGAGCCAGGATACACGACGGGGTACTCTCGGAGCGTGAACAGGAGGCCGCTCGTCGGAGCCACGATCCGCTCGCGCAGCCGTCCCATGAGCGGGTCGGCAACGATGCCGATGAGCTGTCCTTCGTTGACCATCGTGCCATGCTCGGCCCGAGGGAGAAATATGCCTTCGGCGTTGGCGTTGAGGTAGCTCACATTACCGTCGCGGGAGATGATCGGGGCTGGGCGCTCCTCGAAGTCGCCGCCCCACGCGCCGAGATGGGCCGCCAGACGAAGGACGCCCTGGGTGAGCCTCTTGCCGTATTCCTCAGTGATGCGCATGCCGACACCCGTCTCGACCACGAGCGTTCGCGTCCCCCGTTCGTTGAGCGCGTAGGCGAAGGTCGACTCGAGCACCGTGGCAGAGGCGTGAACCCACACGTAGTCGACGTTGAGAAGCGGCGCGAGCGGCAGGAGACTCTCGGCGGAGAGCTCGTTGATGCGCACCTGCGGCATCTCCCGAAGGAAGATGTTGGAGGCGTGGATGTCCACCGCCACATCGGCACCGGAGACGTCGTCCATCACCGCTGCGGTGAGCGTCTCGGTGAGATCCCCTCTCGACGTGCCCGGAAACGTCCGGTTGAGGTCCACGTCGAACATCGGCACGCCCCGCTCGATGGAGTTGATGCCGAGGGGGTTGATCGCAGGATAGACGTCGACGGTCCCATAGAGGAGGTCGAGGTTCTCCTCGAGAACGCGCCCCAGCTCGAAGGCTACAAACTGGCCCTCGAGCTCGTCTCCGTGGATGCCCGTGACGACGGCGATCCGCGGCTGAGTCCCGTTCGTAGCCGCCTCGCCGCCGAAGGGAGCGCAAGCGGTGCCCACGATGCGATGCTTCTGGATGAGCAGCCGCTCCCCCACGGGGAGTTCCGCCGAGAACACCGTCTCTATCATTGTTGGCCTGCCCACTCGACCGTCGAGTCATCGGTCACGGTCACGCGCACGGTCTGCTTCTGCCGCGCGCCGCCGATGAAGACCCCGACCTCGATGGGGCAGTCGGCGAAGTCACGCCCGCGGGAGAGGACGATGTAGTCATCAGTCACCTGACAGTCGTTGGTCGGGTCGACGCCCCGCCACCGGCTGCCGTCGTGAACCTCGACCCAGGCGTGCGTCGCACCCTCCCCCACCATGAAGCCATTGACGTAGCGTGCAGGAACCCCAGCGAGACGGCAACACGACACGAGGACGTGCGCGTAGTCCTGACAGACGCCTCGCCGCTGCGCGAGCGCCTCCTCCGCCGTCGTCCGGACGTCGGTCGTCCCCTTCTCGTAGCTGCACGTCTCGTGAATCGCCAGCGAGAGCCGCAGAGCCTTGTCGAGAGGACCAACGTTGCCACACACGCGCAGCACGTCTGCCACGAAGTCGCTGATGTGCTGACCTGGTTCGGTCATCTGGCTGGGACGCAGGAAGATGGGGTGAGCCTCCTCGACGGGAGCGTCATCCGCCTCGGTCACGACCGTGCCCGCCGAGATGAACTCGAACCTCTTGTGAGGAGCCTCGAGACGCCCGACCTGCAGCAGGTTGCCGAACCCGTCACACTGGCGTGAGACGGTCGCGCGCGGGTCGAAGATGGTCTGAGCCTCGAGCACGGTCTGGGACGGCGAGCTCGTCGGGAGGCAACGAAGCACGAAGTCATGGTCGAAGACGGGCTCAGAGAAGCGGAGCCTCGTCTCGAACGAGAAGCTGAGGACCTTCATCCGCGTCGCCCCCCTAGAAGATGCGCGCCAGATGCTTGAGGAGCTTGCCGCGCTTCTCATAGGTCGCATCCTGCGGAAAGTCCGGGTCGTAGACGATGTCCGTCACTGCCTTGAGCTGCTTCTGGCTGTACGGGGCACCCGTGCGGTTGACGCGCGTGACGAGACGGTGCACCTCATGGCGAAGGTCGCCGAGCTGGTATGAGAGACGGGCGTAGAGGTCGATCCTCTCGAGCGACATGCCGCACTTGATAAGATTGCGCGCCGCATCATCCGAGACGTAGTCGTCCACGCAGCCCTTGAAGGCCATGATATCGTCCTGCACCAGCTGGAGGTCGATGAGGGGTGCGTCCGAGTCCTTGGCCTCCTCGATGGAGTCGACCGCCATCTGGATGTAGGAGATCGACTCGGTCCCGAGGACGTCCCTCAGCCGCACCGCGTTGTCGTACGCGGCGTTCATGGAGTAGGCGATGGACGAGTGGTTGTCCATCCCGAAGAGGCAGGCGCGGAAGAACGAGATGGGGTCATCGGCCTTGGAGTCAAAGCCGAGCTCCTCGAGCTGTCCCCTCCAGTTGCCGTCGGTGGAGTCGAGCGCCTTGTCATAGGTGGCGAGGATGAAGCGCTGCGTCGTGTAGCAACGCTCCATGTAGCGGCCGAGCCACAGCAGGTGGTCGACCTTCTCTAGCGATAGAGAACCCATGTGTCCTTGAACCCTCCTCCTTGGGACGAGTTGACGATGGCGGAGCCCTCCTCGCGCGAGTAGCGCGTGAGGCCGCTCGGCCACACGGTGGTCTTCTTGCCCGAGAGCACGAAGGCGCGCAGATCGGCCTTGCGGGGAACGATGCTTCCGTCGACGAGCGTGGGAAGGCAGAGAAAGTCGACGACCTCCTGCGCGATGAAGCGGCGAGGCTCACGGCGGATGAGGGCCTTGAGCTCGTCGAGCTTCCCGGGCTCGAGCGAGGAGCCGAACACCACCCCGTAGCCTCCCGCCTCGGCGACGTCCTTGATCACGAGCGTGTCGGCGTGGTCCTGTACGTAGGCCATATCGTCGGGATAGAAGGGCAGGTAGGTCGGCGCGTTCTGGAGAATGGGCTTCTCGCCGAGGTAGTACTCGACCATCTTCGGGACGAAGTAGTAGATGCCCTTGTCGTCGGCGCCGCCGTTGCCGGGCGCGTTGACAATCGCCACGTTGCCCGCTCGGTATGCGCTCATGAGGTTGGGCACGCCGATGAGGCTGTCGGACCTAAAGCACAGCGGGTCGAGAAACTCGTCGGACAGGCGCCGATACACGGCTCCCACCAGCTGGTCGCTCGTCGCGTTTCGATAGTAGAGCCGCTCGTCGTCAACGAAGAGCTCGGAGGGCTCGGCCAGGGTCGCGCCGGCCTTCTCCGCCAGGTAGGCGTGCTCGAAGTAGGCCGCGTTGAAGCGTCCCGGGGTGAGCACGACGTTGATGCCGCCCGTGTTGACGTTGTCGAGCACGGCGCGCAGACGAGTGCCGTAGTCGCGGTTGTCGACGAGCGGGGCGCGCAGGAACGTCGTGGCATCGCAGCGCCGGCAGAGCTCGCGGGCGATGAGGGGATACGAGGCGCCCGAGGGGATGCGGAGGTTGTCCTCGAGGACGAACCACTCGTCGTTCTCCCCCTCGACCAGGTCGATGCCCGAGATGTGACTGTAGATTCCCTTCGGCGGGACGATACCCTCGCACTGGGGCAGGTAGCCGGAGCTCATGAAGGCGAAGTCCTCGGGCACAATCCCCTCGCGAATCGCCTCCTTGGGACCATAGAGGTCACGAAGGTACGCATTGAGCGCGTCGACGCGCTGGGCAAGCCCTTGCGAGAGATAGTCCCAGGTCGTGGGCTTGATCGTGCGAGGAATGGCATCGAACGGGAAGAGCCGCTCGTTGAAGGTCCCGTTCTTGTACAGGCCGAACTTAACGCCGTAGCGCGCGAGCTGCTGGTTGATCTTGGGCGCGTGTTCGAGGAGCTCATCGTAGGCTGGCATCGTCCCACCCCCTGTCGGTGCGGTTGACTGCATACGATGGTGGGCCACCAGCGTTTCGGAACGTGAATGCTCAGGTTTCCCAGCGTTAACAGCTGTGGTCCACCTGGAAAAGGGGACAGGTTGCTTTTCCAGGTTTCGTATTCCGAGGTTTCGGCGAACGGCTACACGCGCCTCAGAACCTCCCAGCCCGCGATGTCGACGCACCACGGGATGAACTTCCCCGCCACCCGGAGCAGGAACGACGGCACCCCGCAGCATGCGACTGCCAGGTGGAGCCGGTTGGCGAGAAGCCCGCGGCGCACGACGGTCTGGGGGCGCTGCGCGAGCGGGTAGTGCCTGATGTCCGAGGCACCCTTGGTACGCTGGGCGACCGCGACGAACTCGGTCTTCACCCAGAAGGGGCAGACTGCCGTGGCGCAGATGCCCGTTCCGAAGAGCTCCCAGCGAAGGCCGCGCGTGTAGCTCTGCATGAACGCCTTGCTCGCCGCGTACACGTTGAGGTGCGGCAGCGGCAGGAACGACGCGCACGAGACCACCTCGAGGATGTGCGACCCGCGGGTCATGTAGGGAATCGTCATCTGGGTGAGAAGGACGGCGGCGCGGCAGTTCACGTCGACCATGGAGGCCACGTCGGCATCGGAGATCGTCGCATACGACCCGACCTTGCCGAGACCCGCCGCGTTCACGAGGTAGCTCACCAGCGGCTTGTTCTCCTCAAGCTCCGAGCGCACCGCAGCCAGGCCCTCGTCTGTCGAAAGGTCGGCGCAGATGACGCACGTGGGCGTGGCAAGCTCTCCCGCGAGTGCCTCGAGCCGCTCGGCGCGCCGCGCCACGATCCAGACCTCGTCAACGTCATCGCGTGCGGAAAGCGCCCTCGCGAACTCGCGCCCCATCCCCGACGACGCTCCCGTGACGATAGCGACTCCCATGAGAACCCCCTCACACGCCGTGCGACCTGCAGCCACTACGGTCGCAGGCTCCCCTTCTCCACGTTCGCCTCGAAGCGCTCCTCGACATAGTCCGCAAGCTCCGCGGACCCGAGCCTGGTGGTGGCATTGCGTCCGCGGGTTTCGTGGATGGAGACGTCATGGGCAACCCAGTCCCGGCCGTCGTTCGAGTCGTTGAGCATGAGCGGCTGCACGTTGTCCATCGCCCGCGCGAAACGCGCCTCGGGCGTCTCGTCCGCCTCGAACTCCTCCCAAAGAGCTCGCAGGTCGGCGGCCTGGTCATCGGGGAGCAGGCCGAAGATGCGCTCGGCGGCGCGGGTCTCACGCTCCACGTGGGTCGCCTGGGCGGAGGAATCGTAGGCGTAGGAGTCCCCGGCATCGATCTCGACGACGTCATGGACGAGGCACATGATCATGGTGCGGGCGATGTCGACGGGCTCGTTCGCATACTCCCCCAGCAGGTAGGCCATCACCGCCATGTGCCAGGCATGCTCCGCGTCGTCCTCTCGGCGCGCGTAGCCAGTGATGTGCGTCTGGCGCAGGACCTCCTTCTCCCTGTCTATCTCGAGAATGAAGTCTCGCTGCCGTTCGAAGCGCTCTCTGTCCATGCGATTCCCTCCGACGTCCATCCAGCCATTCTACCTGGAAACGTCCTCATGCCACTTTCCAGGTTTCCATGGCTCGAGCCGCCCCTCAGACAGCTACGTGCGCTTGAGACTACAATGTCACAAGCGCACGCAGCCACTCGCCGGAGGAATCCATGTCTGCCTCTATCACTCCCATGACCATCGTCCTTCTCATCCTCGCGGTCCTCATGATCGTGGGACCGCAGATCGTTCAGAGGATGATATCCCCGCAGATTCAGTCGCTGTACTCGCAGCACAAGAACAAGGAGCTCCTCGACTACCTCGACAAGCCCGTCGTCCGCATCGCCTATCCCAAGTGGAACGTCATCTTCATGAAGCTCAACGCCTATCTCGCCGACGGTGACGACGCAAACGCGTCACGCATGCTGGACGAGCTTCTCGTCGCCCACTCGTCGAACGAGCAGAGGAAGGAGCTCGTCGTCAAGGCCTTCGACTTCTACATCGGGCGTGGGCGCTACGATGACGCCAGGGCACTTCTCCCCGAAATCAACCAGATCGTCGACGAGCCGCGGGCGAGAAGGTGCCAGGAGACCTACGAGGCGCACACCGCCCCGAAGGCGAAGTGACCTGGAAAAGGGAACAGGTTACGTTTCCAGGTCTACCGCGATCTGGCAACGCGCGCGACCCACGCGTCGACATCCTTCTGCGGTGTCACGAGCTCGCTGCCGCCGGTCGAATCGAACTGGACCTCCATACTCGGCCCGAAGGATGCGCCGGCACAGGCTGACTCGATGTCCTTGATGACGTGTCCAGGCCAGCCGCCGTTGGTCATGAACGGGATGACCGTCCTGCCCGAAAGAGCGGCGCCCTCGAGATAGGTCTTCATGGCGGGCGCCATCGTATACCACCACGTGGGCGTTCCGATGGCGACCACGTCATAGTCGGATGCGTCATGGGAGAGAGCTTTTATCTTGGGGCTGAAGCCGCGCCTGACTTCGTCATGTGCCTGCTCGACCACGTCGTCGTAGCTTCCCGAATAAGGAGCGACCGTCTCGATGCGCTCGATGTCTGCCCCGATGGCCTCCTGAAGCTGAAGTGCGATTCGCTTCGTGTTGCCGTTCGACCACGAGTAATACACGACCAGAGCCTTTGTCATCTCAGAATCCTCTCTCACCACTCGCTGCTCGACGAGCCCTGCACGCTCACGCCCATCTGGCATCCATCTGCGACATCGTCTGAATAGAGAACATGGAAAAGCAACCTGTCCCCTTTTCCAGCTACTGCACGAGGGCGAAGGCGACCACGTAGTCTCCCTCGTTGGTTATCGAGACGAGCGCCTCGGTCGCTCCCGCGACCTCGAGCACCGGTTTGATACCCTCCCCAACCACCACGCAGGGAGCACCACTCGCGTCGTCGAGCGACTCGATCATCCTCAGCTCGAAGGGGGTCCCTAACGCGTGGGGACTCAGCGCCTTGAACACGGCCTCCTTCACGGCGAAGCGACCGGCGAGAAACTCGGCCGAGTCCGCACGCTCGAGCGCCTGCGCACGCTCAGCCTCCGAGAAGGTCCTGGCGACGAAAGCGTTGGCCGCGTTGGGCATGCGAGGCGCGGCTTTCTCGCCACTCGCGCCGAGGCGGACCGGCAGGTTTCCGAATCCTCCGCAGAGGCGACGAAACTCGCCCATATCGACCATGTCAACGCCAATGCCAACGACCATGCTTCCTCCCGTGAACTCTGGGGTGGTGCCATCATCGCACGAACCCACCTTCCATCACGCGAGAACATCGTTCAGCACCCTCACCCTGTGCGGCTTGTCTAAAGAACTTTTATCTGAATCACTCGGCGATTTCTTACATCAAATGCTTTGTTTTGTTCATGTGACTTCCCTAGAACCCTGCAATTTAGAAAATGGTTTTATTAGAACGATACTCGATTCTGCAGAGGATAGGAGCCATGGATAAGTGCCCGTCATGTGGCTTTGACCTTGAAGAGGAGTGGAGGGCAAAAGGCTGGAAGAAGTGCCCAAGCTGCGGAGTCGACCTCCTTCCGGCAGACGAGAAGAAGGAGCCGTGTTATCACCCCGTCTTTGATTCTCCGTACATACGCGCCGAGTACGTCAGCATGAGCCTTGAACAGATGAGAGGCAAGATGATGACGCAAGCCTGCTCTGCCATCGCGATCACCTCCGCATGTCTCCTCGATTGGACGAACGTCAATGGGCTCGGCCCCGTCAACGCATGGGATGTCCTCACCCTGATGAATCGCCTGTCCCTGATAGGCGTCTCTCCCGACTCCCCCGTCACAATCCTCGTCGCACTTCTTGTCGTCTTCCTCCTGGCGGCGTTCCTCGGAACCACCCTCACCATCCTTGGCATGTATAGGTTCACTAAGACCCCGATGAGCGAAGCCGCATCCAAGAGTCTACTGCTGGGTTTATGCGTTCTAGGAGGGGACGCACTGTTGTGCCTGGTCGTCATCGTGGCGGTATCGCCTGCGGTCTGCAATCAGTTCTCAATCTTTTGCTATTCGACGACTGACGGCATTGCCTCAGCTACAGCCGGGCCCTTCATCACGCTCATCTCCTGCACGATCGGTTCAAGCTTGCTGATGAGAGACGGGGAGGGGCGAACTCACCTTCGGCACTGACATGCGCGACCGCCAGCAGACCACCATCACACGGACGAACCGTGCCATGCTCACTCCGCGCACTGATGGAACCGTCCTCGTCACCATCGAGGTGGGCGGAAGGTCGACTCCCCACTACGCGTCGGGAGACATCACCGGCACCGTCATCCTCGGCAAGGATGGACTCTCGCCCGAAGACGGTTACCGGTACTTCCTAGTAGGACCGTCACGTGCCGAGCAGACGGCTGGGTTCACCCGCCACCTCCTGCCGTGAGCATGACCCCGCCCTCATTTGTCAGCGATATGCGTGTACGGGATGAGCAAATGCAGCCGACATGGTCAGCAGTCCGTCAGAAGCGAAGCTCCGCCCGCCAGCAGCCCGTTCCCTACTCCTCGCCGCCGCCCTCGAGGCCGAGCATCACGCTCACCCGGAAGACTCCGCCCTTCTCCTCGCAGACCAGCTCGCCGTCATGTCTGCGAACCAGGTCATCGAGGATGACGAGTCCCCATCCGTGCTCCGAGAGACCTGAGCCCCGCCCGTGACGCCTGGTCACGGACACCTTCCCCCGCCTCGTTCCCTTGGGTCCCTCGATGCAGCTGTTCTCGGCATCGAAGATGAGCTGCCCGGCTGCAACGTGAGCTCGAACGGTGATGAAGCGCCTGCCCTCGGGCACCTTCTCGCAGGCGTGGATGGCGTTGTCGATCGTGTTCGCGAAGAGCGCGCAGAGGTCGACGTTGGAGATGTACAGGTCACGGGGCACCTCGAGCCCGAGCGTGAGCTTGATTCCGAGGCGCTCGCAGTCACCCACCTTGTTGAGCAGAATCGCATTCACCACGGGATGCTCGCAGTAGATGCCCGAGGGTGACTTGATGAGTTCGCTCGCATGCGCGAGAGACGCGGTCACCTCGGCGACGTCATGCGTCTCATTGCCAGGCGCGGCCTCACGTGCGACCTCCTCGTACTTCTCCCTGGACTCCGCAAGCTCCCCCTCGACCGAGGCAAGCCGTTCGGAGAGCTTGGCGCGGAGCTCCTTGGCACTCTCTCGGTCACGGAGTACCTGCTGCTCGTATTCCTGCTGGTACTGAAGCTGCTCGGCGAGAAGCGCCGCGCGCTGCTCGGAGAGCCGGTGCTCCTCGGACCGACGAACCGCCCGGAACAGCAGGAGGTCTGCAGCACCACAGAGGATGCCGGCACCCGCGACCAGACCATACAACCACAGCTCGAGCCCATGGGCATCCGCAGCCGCAAACAGGAACACGACGACGGTTCCCTGACTCAGGGGGAGCAATGCGTAGGCCGCGCGGCGCCACGGGCTGACCCCATGGAGTGACACCACGAGCACCACCAGCATCGCGGCGAGGGCAAGGCACGTGCTCGACACTATGAGCGTCTCGACTCTCATACGGCTTCCTGACGTCTATTCTCGGAAGAAGTCGAGCACCGCACGACGTACCTCGGGACGGCGCTTCTGACTCACGGGGACGATTCCCCCACCACGTAGCACGAGGCCGTCGGCTGAGTACGACTCGACGTAGCTGAGGTTTGCGAGGAAGCTCTTGTGACACTGGACGAAGGAGTCCGGCAGCTCCTGCGCAAGCTGCTCGAGCACCCCGTAGGTCTCAAGAACCTGATCACCCACATGGATGAAGAGCTTGCGCCTCTTGCTCTCCACGTAGGAGATCTGGCGGGGCTGAACGAGCGTCGTCGTACCCCGCACCGACACGGAAATCGGCCGCGTGGTGCTCGCTCTCAGATTGGAGACCGCCTGCTTGAGTGCCTGGTCGAGGTCTGCCTGCGAGAGGGGCTTGACGAGAAACCACACGTGGTCGGTGTTGTAGACGCGCGTGCAGTACTCGATATGTCCCGTAACGTAGATGACCTGCGTGCCGCATCCCGTGGGGAAGAGCTGGCGCACGAGCTCGATGCCGTTAGGCACGTCGTCGCCGAGCTCGATGTCCATGAGCACGACATCGAGATGCCCGAACTTCTCGATAACTGCGGGAAGCGCCGAGGGCGAAAGGAAAATCGGCTCGCTGAAGAGCTTCGCCTGAGACGAGGACGCCACAAGGTCCGCCGCCAAACGCGCCTGGTCGACATCGTCATCTACGACGGCAATGCTGTAGGTCACGAGGCATTACCCCCGATGACCTCGAGACGTCGCCGCAGCTCTCGAACGGTCCTCTCGGCGTCGGCGTAGTCGCCCTGCGCAGCAAGCACCTCGACGGTCTGCAGCTGATTGCGGAAGTCATGCCTGAGCCGTGAGGAGGCCTCGATTTCCTCTGCCATGTGACGGTAACCCGCGAGCTGCCAGTCAAGCTGCTTGCGAAGGGTCTCCTCCTTGGCTGCCGCAACCTCACGCTGACCGCTTCTCGCCATGACCGCAAGGAGAAGGATGTCGGCACCGACGCAGACGCCTGACACCCAGAGCTCGTTAATCTGGAAAACCGCGTCGCTCGCGAGAAGACGCGTTCCGACGAGGAGCGAGAGGAGGATGAGCACGCCCTGGACGAACACGAAGCCCGCGAACATGCTCACGCCCGAGGGAGATTCCAACCTGCGCATCTTCTGGAACGCAGGCACGAGGATGCTGCCCACAATCGCGATCGTCAGGAGAAAGATGAGCTTCGTGATCAGATGCTGTGGGAGATACTCGGCAGCCGCCTCCATGCTCGCCGTGGGGGCACCGTTGGTGAGCAGCGGCCAGACGCCAGCCCCAACGATCTCGGGGATGAAGCTGCCGACGAAGGCGAAGACGACCGCTGCGATTCTCCACCCGAAGGTGTCATCGTAGAAGAGGGAGGGGATAATGAAGAAGTGAATCAGCATGAGCGGAATCTGCAGCCAGAAGGGGAGAATCGGCCACACGGCACGGAATGCCATAAAGAGGAACCCGGCCGAGCAGCTGACCCCGAGGAACACCCACTTGTGCCTCATGGGCAGCATGCTCATCATCAGTATCGACTGCGCCCAGTCAAGCGGAAGCGAGCTGACGTTGATGATGAGGTATCGAAGTTGCTCGCTCACAGGTCCCCCCGCGGTCCAAGCTGTCATCGCGAGA
This sequence comes from Atopobium sp. UBA2090, assembly GCA_002331575.1. Taxonomy (GTDB): domain Bacteria; phylum Actinomycetota; class Coriobacteriia; order Coriobacteriales; family Atopobiaceae; genus Olsenella_D. The sequence continues at coordinate 14,994 of DCZG01000096.1, forward strand.
CCCCGACTCGTATTCCAGAGCCGAAACCTCTATCTAGACGAAAGTACTACGTTAGTATGCTTGAAGTATCGCTCAAAGCGCAACTAATATCTTTGAGAAATACCCGCAGAATCCTGCTGTAACGCATCTTTTTCCTGCTGATGGAGCCCATGCAGATAAATGAAATTACGTAACAACGCGGAACACTCCTTGATACCCGACTCCAGCGAAGGAGACACCCTCCCGGCTCGACCTGACGGAGCCGGAGGCGCCCCTCTTGAAGTTGCATGGCCGAGACGACCAAGCCGTCGTCAGCCTTCGAACAGCTCCACTGCCTTCTCGAGCCACTTCGTGCACTCGATCTGCTGCGGGCAGGCGCTCTCGCACTGCATGCAGCGGATGCAGTCGCTTGCCTTGCCCTTGCCGTGGGTCTCGCGCTCGTACTTGTCCTTGGCCACGGCGAAATCTCCGTAGATGAACATCCTGTTGAGCGCCGTGAAGATCTCGGGAATGGGAATGCCCATGGGGCAGCCGGGCGTGCAGTAGTGACACGCGGTGCATGGCACGGAGTCGATGGCGGCGAGCGCCTTCTGTGCCTTGGCGATTGTCGCCTGCTCATCCGAGGTGAGCGGCTTGAAGTCGCCCATGTAGGAGATGTTGTCCTCCATCTGGGCGACGGTGCTCATGCCGGACAGCACCGTGATGATGCCATCGAGGCTCGCGACGTAGCGGACCGCCCAGCTGGCGAGACTTGCCGCGGGGTTCGCCTCCCGCAGAATCGATGCGACGGACTCAGGCGGGTTGGCCAGCATGCCGCCCTTGATGGGCTCCATGACCACGACGGACTTCCCATGCCGTCGCGCCATCTCGTAGTTCGCCCTGCTCGTCACGCTGGGATTCTCCCAGTCGGCGTAGTTGAGCTGCAGCTGCACGAAGTCCACCTCGGGGTGCGCCGTCAGGATCTGGTCGAGAAGCTCGGGGTCGGCATGGAACGAGAAGCCGTAGTGCTTGACGAGACCCTTCTCCTTGAGCTCCGCCACGAAGTCCCAGATGTGATACCTGTCGTAGATGGTGTAGTTGTCCTTCTGGAGGGCGTGAAGCAGGTAGTAGTCAAAGTAGCCTGCGCCCGTACGCTGGAGCGAGGTGTAGAACTCCTGCTTGGCGCTCTTCTCGTCGCTGCAGCCCATCCACGCGCAGAGCTTGGTGGCCAGGGTATACGAGCCGCGCGGGTAGCGCTCCACGAGTGCCTCCCGGGCGGCCTCCTCAGAGCCGGGATAGACGTACGCCGTGTCAAAGTACGTCAGTCCTGCAGCCATGAACTTGTCGACCATGGACTTGGTCTGCTCGACGTCGATGGAACCGTCCTCGAGCTTGGGAAGGCGCATCAGACCAAAGCCGAGCTTGGGAGTGGTCTTGCCAAAGTAGTCAGACATGCACGTCCCTCTCTTCTCGCGCGGGTGTTATATCGTACCTGCGCTTCATTATAGATTGCGCTGGAAGACCGTGGACCCCGCGAGACATCGCGGACGCCTATGTGGAGATGAGCCTCGTGATAAAGCTGACCTCCTCCTTCGGAAGAAGCCCGGCCTCGGACTCATGCGTCAGCGTCGCACAGGCGTCGCCCACCGAGATGGAACCGTTCCCATAGAGGAGCTCCTCGAGGCGGTTGCATACGATGGCCACCCTCACACAGGCGAGAAGCTCGGGACTGAGATCTTCTGGATAGTCCTCGCTCTTGAGGGTGCAGTGGTGATAGCGCACAACCACATCGATTACCTCGCGCCCATACGCTCCCACGATCTGAAGTCCTCGAATCGAATGCTGGGATTGCGAGGCCGGATCGTTCGAGACGAGACTCACATCGCCACAGGCGACAAGTCCGATGTCCCTGAGAAGAAGTCCACGGCGCAGGTCCCTGATGTTCCCGTCAGGGATACCCATTACCGTTCCGAGTCGCTCGGCAAGGTCGGCACAGCGACGGCTGCTCATGGTCGAACCGGCGCAGCGAAGCTCGAGCGCAGTAAGCATAGAGGAAATCGCAGTGTTGAGGGGCACCGTGTCCTCGGCAGCATTGGACTTGTCAGGCAGCAGCGCCTTGATTCGCGTGATGAGCTCCACCCGCTTGAACGGCTTGCTCAGAAAGCCGTTCGCGCCAGCCTCGACGGCGCGGATGCGGTGCGAGTCCTCGTTGAGAACAGTGAGAATGATGATGGGCGTCTTACGGAACCTCGGCATGCCGCGAAGCCGTTCGCAGACCTGGTAGCCGTTGAGCGAAGGAAGCATCACGTCGAGGATGATGAGGTCGGGATTCTCGCGGACGGCGACATCGAGAGCGGACTGGCCGTCAAGCGCAGTCACGACGTGATAGTCGTAGCCCCGCAGGATCTCAGTGATGAGCATCAGGCTCGCGGAATCATCCTCAACGACAAGTATCTTTTTCACGTGCTCTTCCCTCCCGTAGTCTTCTCGAGCTCAATTCCATTCGAGTGCAGCGGAAGCTCAACGCACGCGTCTAGCCCTCCGCCTGGGGCGTCCTCCAGCCAGATTCGCCCACCGTGAAGCTCAACGAGCTCTTTCGTGATTGCCAAGCCAAGCCCCGCACCTTTATAGATGCGCGTGTAGCTGTTGTCAGCCTGTTCGAACGCGAGGAAGACCCGCTCCTTCATGTCATCGGCAATGCCGATGCCGTTATCGATGACATGGATGAACACGAAGCTCGCGTTTGCGGGGACAACCTCCACGCGGATGTGCCCACCGTCGGGAGTGAACTTGACCGCGTTGGAAAGGAGGTTGAGCAGAATCTGGTGAATCTTCTGCTCGTCCCAGTACGCGTAGGCCCCTTCGATATTGGCGTCAACAGAAACCTCGAGCTTCTGGTCCTTCTCGTCGACGAGAGGCTGAATGAGCGCAGCGGACTTCCTGACGACCTCACCGACAGACTCTTGGATGGGCTTGAGCTTGTCGACGCTCGTGTCGAGCTTGACGAGCTGAAGGATGTCATTGACGAGGTCGAGGAGGTGGTTGCTGCTCTCGATGATGATCGTCACGTACTTTGTCTGACGCTCGTTCAGAGGTCCCGCGACGTTGTCCTGAAGAAGCGACGCGAAACCGATGATCGAGTTCAGGGGTGTTCGCAGCTCATGGGAAATGTTCGCAAGAAACTGAGACTTGTGGCGGTTGGCAGCCTTGAGCTCGTCAACAGTGCTGGCAAGCTGTGCCGTGCGGGCAGAGACCTTCTCCTCGAGTCTCTGGTTCTCGCTCGTGAGTTTCCTGGCCATGGCAAACATGTCATCGGCAAGGGAGACGATCTCGACTGGCGTTCCCGGCCTGTCCTGAAGGATGTCGGCAGAAGGCATCTCGCCACTCGCGATGGTTCTCGAAATCTCCTGGAGGTCGGAGATGGGCTGGGAAATCTTGGCGGTAAGCTTGCGACCAACGAGCAGTGCACAGCCGAACAAGACCGCCGTGGCGAGAAATATGAGAGAGTAGCTGCCGACCGAGAGGCCGGCGACCATGAATGCAGGTGACCCGACGCCTACGTTGCCGATGACCTCACCCGAATAGTTGGTGATCGGTCCGGCGACGACGACGCCCTCGCCTCCTCCGGTCATCGAGACCACGCCGCGCCATATGCCACCGCTGTTGATGGCATCGACGAAGTCCTGCTTCTGAGTCGTGCCCGCAAGATACGAGAAGCCATCGGAAGAGATGTTCGAACAGATACGCGTGCCCTCGGTGGTACCGATGGAGAGATAGGTGTCCGGCACCGCCTCGGTATAGTCGGCGGGGAGCGTGCTGTTGTTGTTGAGAAGGTAGCCCGCGACGAGAGCCCCGACAAAGGTGCTGCCATCGTAGACGGGGCAGACGATGATGTGGACGTAGGCGTCGTCAAAACTCTCGCCGGTCGTGCGGTTGAGAATCACCCTCGCGCTGTCGCAGAACGACTGGCGGCTTCCCTCGAGTTGCTTCGCGGTGATGATCTCGGTCGTCTTTATCGGTTTCTCCTCCTGGGCGACGGATCCCAGGAGATAAGCAAGCGGCCAGGTGCTTCCTAGGGCATGCACGTTGCCGGCGACGACAACGCCATCCGAGTCGACGGCAACCAGGTAGCTCTCTCCTCTTGACGGCTTGCATCGGTCGAGCACCTTGTTGAGATCGGAGACGTCATTGCTCTCGACGTACATGGCGACGTCCTCGTAATCGAGAGCGTCGAGCATCTCGGCGGTACCGATTCCGTCCAAGAGGTCAAAGCGGTCATACGCCGTCTGCAGGCAGACGTCGAGGCGCGAAAGCACGCTGTTGATCGTCGAGTTGCGGGCGAGCCACACGCTCGCGATGCTGATCACCGCGAAGACGACCGCGAGGATGCACGTGATCCCCGCGTTGAAGTACGTCGATATTTTCGCCTGTCTCATTGGAGCATCTGTATCCCATACACTGCCAGCTGGGTTCGGTTGGAGAGGTTGAGCTTCCGCAAAACGTTGCTCACATGAAGCTTGACGGTATGCTCGCTGATGAACAGCTCGTCAGCCACTTGCTGGTTCGACATGCCCACACAGACGAGGCGAAGTATGTCCTGCTCTCGCTTGGTGAGCTTTCCCAGCTCGTCCGAATCAACGCGACCTGCCTCCACCAGGTCATTTCCCTCGCGTTCCATTCGTCCTGCAAAGAACAGGTCGAACGCGCTTGAGATGAGATGCACCTTCTCCTCAAATTCGATCTTGTCATGAAGTTCGATGCCATCGATTATAGAGGCGACCCTGCTCTCTCCGCACTCTTCGCCGTTCGACCGAGGCGACGAGTTGTCAACGGCGACAAAGAAGTACTCCGTCTCCTCGTTCGAACCCCTCTCCATGGACAGACCCAGAGGAGCGATGGCGCTCAGCAGACCGAAGGGACACATCGAGACTAGTACACCGTCCGACTGAAGATTAATGCCCCGGTGAATGTAGCGCTCGCAGATGTCTGGGCAGGCATCGCGGTTCGCGAGACAGCACGTGTTCCCGTTGGACTCTACGGTGAGAAGCTTGAGATCCGCTCGGTTCAGGATTCGAATACTCACCGAGAAGTACTGGGAGTACATGTCCTGCAACCTCTGCAGCTTAGCCATGATGCTTGACGAGTTCTCTTGGTGACGAGACACTGAGCCACCCCGATTCTTGCTGTGCCCATGACGACATGAACCACACGCGAGAGACGAATAATCATACATCGACCTGGACTGCACCATTTGAAGCCATGGGCGTCGAGTGGTGCGCCATCGACCTAGCACATGGCGCCTCAATCAGCAAACCCCTGCCCCCCCTCTGACGCTGGCACGACAAGGACAATTCGCGCCAGCGTCAGCCCCAACGGGCACGAGGCCTTCCCCCCCCACACTTCCGTCAGCGAACAAAACGCTCGTCAACCGCTATGAGACCGGATTCGAGAAGAGTTCGCCGAGCCAATCATAGAAGCGTCACACCGCTTTGTTGTCCATAGAATAAAGAACAACTTACGGTGCCTAATTGATAATACACTCGACACCGTGCGATTCGATTATGTCCGCCAGGTGGCGCATGTGTTCGTCGCTCGGCGGTTGCACGCTTGGCAGCGTATAGGTCGTGCCAAGACGTTCGTGCTTGGTCACGCCGAGCTTGTGGTAAGGCAGGATGTTCATCTTCCTAAAGTGGCACATGGCGGCAAATGCGGCAATACCGTCGATGTTTTCGTCGGAGTCGGTGTAACCGGGGATGATTGGCGTACGAAGGCACATCTTCTCGGGGCACCTCTCACCGATAAGTCTCAGATTCTCGAGGATGACGCCATTGTCCACTCCCACGATCCTGCGATGCTCCGCCGGATCGATGATCTTGCAGTCTGTCAGGTAATAATCGATGTACGGCATGACCATCTCAAGGTTCTTGGTGGGTACGCACAGCTCTGACTCGAGAGCGACGTTATACCCATCCTCCTTGCACCTTCTCAGGAGCTCGGTGAGGAACTTTGGGTGGAGCAGGGGGTCTCCCCCTGAAACCGTGACTCCGCCCTTGTTCCTGTAGACGGGCGAGTCGCGGTTGATCTTGGCCATCACCTCGTCGACGGTCATCATCTCGCCACAGACAGCGAGCGCCTCCTGAAGGCACGCCTCGACGCATTCGTGGGTCGTGCACTTGTCGCACTTGCTGCGGTCATGGCGGACGTAGCCGTAGCGCTGGATGTCCTCGGGATCGATGTAGGCCGAGACGGCGCCGTTAGGGCAGGCCTTCGCACAGCACATGCACCCGATGCACTTCATCTTGGTATAGAAGAGCTGGACGCCGCGCTCCTGAGACTCCGGATTGGCGCACCACGGACACCTGAGCGCACAGCCCTTGAAGAAGACGTTCGTCCTGATGCCAGGGCCGTCGTGCGTGGAGAAGCTCTGCACGTCGAAGATCATTGCCTTGAGTTCCCCGCTATCGTCACTCATTCTTCGGTTCACTTCCTCTTAGACACAGCGCCCCTACGAAGTCATCCCGCCAAGCACCATCCCGCTCGGAGAGCACCAAAACGAATGGGGCGTGTCCTGAACTGATCACAGCTCGGAACACGCCCCAGACAGTCATGTTATTTGCCCCAGACTTCCTCGCGAGAAGGCTGCTTGACGATGTTCACGAAGAAGCAGGCGAGCAGGTAGAAGATGACCGCCAGCCAGATCGCAACGAAGTAGCTTCCCGTGGCATCGCGGAGAGCACCAGCGATGTAGGGCCCAAGACCAGCGCCGCCGGCCATGCCGACCAGGGAGATGAGACCCCAGCACTGAGGCATCTCCTTGCGGCCGAAGACGACTCCGACCACGCCAGCGACCGACGGGATGTACATGCCGTAGAAGAATCCGAAGATCAGCGCGTAGACGACGAACGCCCAGACGGCCTTGCCACCATCAGCGGTGAGGCGAACGCCGTAGTTGAGCCAGAGGGCCATCGCAGCACAGCCGATGTAGGAGACGGTCAGGACGCGCTTGCGAGCCTTGAGGGGGTCACCGAGGCGCTTGGTGAGCTTGTCAGTGAAGCCGCCGATGCCGATGGCGCTGAAGATGAAGACCAGGCCGATGAGGCAATAGATGTACGTCGCCTGGATTTTGTCGTAGCCGAGGTCCTTCGTCGTGTAGTTGATGGCATGCGAGAAGACGATGAACTCGGCGAAGTTGGAGCAGAACCAGAGGAGCGAGCAGACCCAGAAGGCCTTGTGCTTGATTGCCCACTTGAAGGGAACGTAGAACTCGGAGGTCTTCTTGCCGGTATCGCTGCTCTGCTGAGCCTGACGCTCCATGAAGGCGTCGTAGCCGAGCGGCTTCTGGCCGGCATCCTCGGGACGCATGATCGTGAACTGCGACGCGATGCCGATACCCACAATGAGGATGATCGCGAAGACCCTCATCATCATCTGCCAGGACTGGCCGGCGATGAGGTTCATCGAGACGATGGGGCCGAGGCACATCGCGACGCCGGCGGCAGCCGTGGTGAGTCCCATGGCGATGCCGAGCTTGTCGATGAACCACTGGCGAACCATCGAGGTGACAGGTGCCCAGAATGCACCGGAGCCGATGCCGCCGATGACACCGTAGAAGAGCCAGTACTGCCAGGGCTCCGTGGCGAAGCTGCAGAGGAACAGGCCGATGGCCATGATGCAGCCGTGGAGCAGGTAGGTCTTCTTGCAGCCAAGCTTACCGATGTATGTACCCGTAAGGAACGCGAACAGGCCGTAGAAGACCATGAAGATCGAGCTGCCGAGAGAGACGACGCCGGTCGACCAGCCAGTACTCGCAACCATACCCTGGATGAGGGTGGCAAAAGAGCCACGAACCATCATGTGACAGAGGACGATGATAACGGCGGCGGCGGTTACGCCCCAGCCGGAGAACCGTGTGTTCTCCGCGCTGTGTTCAGAATTCGTATCCACTTGTATTCACCTCTAGTGTTTGAAAACGCCTGGTGGGCAGGAGAATGCCCGGGGATGAAGTGCGGCGTGATCATGCAGGAAAAAGTCGGAGGGGAAGGCAATGCGGCGATCACCTTCCCCTCCGGGCACTAGGCCCGTGCGAGGGGACCTGGCGCAGCGCGCCTCTTAGAGGGCGTCATACTCGGTACGAGCGATGACCTCGTCCTGGATGGGCTTGCCGAGCTCGTTCCAATACGCGGAGAAGCCGGCGACGCGGACCATGAGGTCACGGTAGTTCTGCGGGTGCTGCTGGGCGTCACGGAGCATCTTGGAGTCCACGATGTTGAACTGGACGTGGTAGCCGCCCATCTGGAAGTAGCTGCGGATGAAGTCGACGAAGTTCTTGGAGCCCTCGTCACCGCGGATTGCGGTCGGATGGAACTTCATGTTGAGCTGGACGGACGCGAAGGTGGTCGGATCGAGCTTCACGCCGGAGCGGATGAGGGCGATCGGGCCGTTGACGTCGGTGCCGGGCGAGGCGGAGAGGATGCCGTCGCAGAGGGTGACGCCGGAGAGGCGGCCGTCGGGCGTAGCGCCGGTCACGCGGCCGTGAGGGCCGTGAGCGGAGATCGAGAGGGCGGCAGTGATCCAACGGTATCCGTTGTAGGTGGTCTCGGAGCCGGTCACGCGGTCGTAATCATGCCAGAGGTCGACGAAGATGTCATCGACGTAGTCGTCGTCGTTGCCAAACTTCGGGGCGTTGAGGACGTCGCGGTGGATCTGCGCGTACTTCATGTGCTTCTCAGGATCGATCTCCTGGTTGAGCATCGAGAAGTTGCCCTTCTCGGCGCCGAGCACAAAGCCGAAGTTGTTGTCCATGGCCTCCATGAACTCGTCCCAGGTGTACTTCTTGTCCTCGAAGACGAGCTTCTTGATGGCGGCGAGTCCGTTGACGACGTTGACCGTGCCGGAGTCGAGCAGGGTGACGGAGCCGTTGTAGCGGCAGCCGAGGTTGTCGACCGGGCGGCCGGACTCGACGCAGTCATGCATGAAGATGGAGCCCATGATCTTGGGGTGGATATCGCGCTGGCAGGCGACGACCTCGTTCCAGTAGCGCATATAGACCTTCATGAAGTGCTCGCGAATCTTCACGAAGTTGTTCCAGAGATCCTCATAGGTCTTGACCGGGATGATGCCGTCCATGACCTTGATGCCCGTGCGGGGGTCGACGCCCTCGTGGCAGGCGAGCTCAATGGTCTTGCCCTCGTTGTAGAAGGCGGGGTGCGCGATGGGGTGGCCGGTGCCAGCGAGACCGTTCTCGACGCAGCCAGAGAGCGCGCAGTTGCGAGCGTCCTCGAGCGTGATGCCCTCGTCGCGATACATGGTCAGGTTGTGCTCGACCATCATGTCGTAGTTGAACCACGCGGGATACCCGTTGCCGGCCTTGGTGCATTCGGCAGCCTTGATGGCGAGGTGGTCGGAGGTCTTGTTGGAGAGGAGGATCGAGAGCGTCGGCTGCGGGGTCGGCATGTCGATGCCAGCCTGGAGGATGAGGTCCTCGACCTCATTGTCAGTGCACTTGCCCGTCTTGGGGTCAAGACCGCCGACGGCGAGGTTCATGAACGAGTTGGAGGACGCCATGGCAGCCCAGAGAGCCGGGGTGATGTACTCCTCGGTCGAGAACTTGATGCGGAGCATCTCCATGACCTCGAGGGCCTTCTCCTTGGTAATCGTTCCCTCAGCTACGTCCTTCTCGTAGTAGGGCTCGAGGAACTTGCCCCAACGACCAGGAGAGACGCCAAGCGCCAGGGAGTCGGAGATGATGAGGATCTGAGCGGTCCAGAGAGCCTGCACGGCCTCCATGAAGTTGCGGGGAGCCTCGGCGGGAACATGGTCGAGACGCTCGGCGATCTCGAGGAGCTCGGTCTTACGCGGCTCGGCAGCGGTCTCGGCAAGTCGACGGGCCTCGTTGGCATAGTTGTGCGCCCAGGCGATGGCGCCCTCGCAGGCGTAGATGCAGCCCTGCCAGAAGAAGACCTTGTCCGCAACGTCCTTGGTGGTCACGGCAATCTTGTTGATGTTCTCCTTGCACTCCGCGATGACCTTGTTGAGGCCGCCGAGGACGACGTCATAGGCGGGGATCCAACGTCCGTCGCAGCCTGCGTGCAGGCCGGAGCCGGGGAAGAGACCGACCTTCTTGGCGTTGATATAGTCCTGGTAGTACGGGAACGAGGTCTTCATCCAATCGTCTGAGACGTTCTCGACGCAGCGAGTCTTCCAGTAGTCGAGGACGTCAAGCATCGGCTTGACCTCCTCCTCGCGAATCGAGAACAGCTGGCCGACCTTCGTCCAGCCCTGCTCGGTGACCGTGTGGGCCTCGTCCTTGCCCTCGACGGAGAAGAGCTTTGCCTCTGCCTTCTGGTCCTCCGCCTGAGTGAGGAAGGAGATCATGAAGTCGGTGGCAAACTGGGGAACCTGCGTGGCACCGCGGTCATAGCGGGTCTTGGACATGGTGATGAGCTCGTCCTCGCGGATGACTGGGGTGAGGTGCTCGAGCATGTACTTGTAGGAGAGACCGCGACGAACGTACAGCGGCTTGCCCTCGTACTCGCGCCATGCCTTGGTGTAGGCAATCGGCGCCTCCATGTCCATCTTGCACTTCGCGTTCATGAAGCGGTCCTTCATGCGCTTGGTGCGGTCGGTGGAAGGCGTACCCTTGACTTCCTTGTCAACAACCTCACCGCTTTCCTGCAGCGGGTTGACTGCTGGCCACGTGGCCGTCTTTCCGGTTTCAAGCATCTCAAGAACCAAAGACTCTTCCATGCTTCCTCCTTCAAGTTGCTTACCGATACGGAAGGGCGCAGCCTGCCGACCATCGCGATGACTGGCAGGCTTTCATCGAATCCGATTCTCGGCTCTCGGAAAAACCATGAAAATTGGGCAAAGTGTTGGTTTTCAGCGCAATTGACTAGGACCTAGCGAGTTGGTAGTAGGTCCGAAAGTCTTCATAGTACTTTCGTCTGAGACCGAGGCAACAAAAGAGGATGGATCAGACGAGGTCATCGTCAGATCCATCCTCATCAGGCCGGCGTTCTCCGGCAGTGCGCGAGACGCAGAAATGCCCTCTCACCAAATTCGGAAGTCACGGTCTTGAACGGCATGGCCAGCATGCCGTGCGGGTATTTCGTGCGTCATTCACCACTCATGAGTTGGCACTATCACAGGAACTATTCCAGCGCGGTACGCAGTCTCTCAGCGAGTTCGATCAGTATCTCCCCCATCGTGACGCAGTCCGCTTGGCCCACGAGAATCAATACCGCCTGCCTGCTTGCACAGAACGTCTTTCCTTCTCGCAGGCCGCATGGGCAGGAGCGTTGTCCATGCGGCCTGCGCACAGTGTAAGAAGGTGTTCTTGCGAATGCACCACACAATCGGGTAGTCAAGCTGAGAAAACAACGCGCAAGGGGGATGTCAGCCGATAGGACGCCTCCGAAGGGGAGGAGCTCCAATCCTGAATGATGTCAAAACTAATACGTACCATGAGCCAATCAAACAGCCTGGCGACTGGAGGAGAACGTATAGTCGATGAGCTAAGCACATGGAGAGGAAGAGGAGTTTCATGAAGTGCCCCAGCTGTGGAAAGAGCTACCCGGATGACATGCATTTCTGCCCAAGCTGTGGGTCTCCACTCGAAGTGGAGGGCAAGATGGAAGGCCTCGACGCCGGCAATCCTTTCCCCGACGATTCTGATGCTGACCACATCGATCCCCGGCATCAAGGGAAGAGGGCTGCGACCATCATTGCGCTACTGGCAATCGCTGTGGCAGCCGTTGTCGCAATCATTATCCTCTCGAGAAAAACGCCTGTGACACCCCCATCCGATGAGCTCGTCCTCGAGGAGTACCAGCAGGGAGCGTCGAGCCCCGACGTCAGCACCTCTTCATCATGGGGCTCGAACGATGGCTACGAGGTCGTCTCATCCGAGGTAAAGGGACCGAGCGAGGGCTCCGCCGAAAACGACGCCCAGGAATACAGCACGCTTATTATCGTCACCTATGAGAACTCGAGCTTCAGAGTCATCGAAGAAAGACTTCTCGGCTTCTCCGAAGGATCAGACGGCACTTGGGAGAAAACGTCCGACGACGTTCAGAAGACCTCGAAGGAACCTATCGCAGGCATCACGAACGACAGTGTTATGAGCAATATCAGCTCCATCCTCGCCCAGGCCCAGAGCACCTCGTCAGGTCAATCGATGGATCTCTCGAGCATCTATTCCTCCCCAGACAACATCAGCATCACAAGCAACGAGACGACGTCTGCAGGAGGGACCATTTCCTTTGCCCTCAGCAGCGAGACTGATACTGACACGTATTCAGGTGGATTGTTGGCTACCTTCTCCTGGGATGCTGAGAAGGGTGATTGGACGCTGGCAACGTGCACGTCGACTGACGATTCGTGGAACCCTGTCCCCAAGCCCTCGACGACTGTGAGTGACGCCCCTTCGACCAGTACGAGCACAACGACCGCCGAGAGCTCGAGCTCAGAGTCCAACTCCGATCTGACGAGCTACGTCGGCTCGTTCGATCGGTTCGACGCAGACGAGAAGATCTGGGATGGTGGCCGATCCTGGACAGGAACGGACATCAATGTCGATGTGCAAGATGCCGATACCAACACAATCACATTCGTGGTCGATGTCTCGAGTCTCTACGGAACATCGCCAGGCTATATGGAAATGAGATCTAAGCCAATCACCGTCGAGATTTCCAGCGGCAGCAGTGACTTCGACTGGGAGACTTCTAGCGGCGAGTATGGCACGGGGTCAATCAGCCTTATCTCCCCGAGCGAGATTGAGCTGAGCATGACGACGCTCGAGAGTGGTGGGGAGCGTATGACGCCAGAGTTCGACTCGAAGGTTCTCGAACGCCAATAGACAAACGCTCAGAAACATAAGGATAGACGGATGCATCTAGACTCCCACGATACTCACTGAGACTCATCCAGTTGAGAATCTCATTTATCCGCTTCCCATTGTCATGTCAAATACTTGCGGCAAAGGTGTCACAGAATATCAGCTGTACATGTCACCTTTTAAGGGAAAGCACATCTCTTCTTCGGACTAGTTTCTAGTGAACATCAACACCAGTGCTTGGCCACCGTCTGTCTGTGCAGCCCGTGTCTCCTCGCAATGTCACCGAAGTTGGGCTTCGTGCCGGCCCGGCGGTACATGTTGGGCTCGCCCATCACGTTCCTCTCCACCCCTGATCCGTCCGACGATTTCCCGACGTCGGGCAGGAGCGTATTGCCGTTTGCGCAACTGTCGAAATCTACGTTGGCAGTATCAAGACCACGGCGGCACCTGAGCTCGTCGGCGTCGTCAGGGGCATTTCGACCGTGACGGCGTTCTCCGTCGCTGCCGAAGCAGGCAATTTCTTGCAGTTTCCGGCGGCGCGCTCGCTCATGTCCTACCTCTGCCTGGCCCCATCCGAGAGCTCGAGCGTCGAGACCGTGTCGCGGGGGGGGCGATAACGCACACTGGCAACACACACATGCGCGCCCTAATCGTGGAGTCGGCGTGGCGCCGCACGAGTCTACAGCTCAGCGGGCGCCACCTCATTCGCCGGCGCCACGCGCGTCTCGTTGGCCACTGCCGCGATTGCCGTCGAGACAAACCGCCGCTTGCACATGCGCTACACCCGTCTGGCCGCGAGGGCAAGAGGCCCAACGTCGCCAACGTCGCCGTGACGTGCGAGCTGGCGAGGTTCGTCTGGGCGCTCGCGTTCTGTAAGGGCTGACCGGCGCGACGGATGGAATCCGCCCTCCCACGGATATCAGACTCGCATTCGTGTGTCGGATCAGACACGCTGGAAACGGCCGACCGACGGTAGGCGGAGATAGAGCGAGGAGGGCCGNNGGGTCGGCCCTCTATTGACTCTTGACAGAAGATTCTACATATCAGCCGAGTGTCATACTCTCTGAGAACACCCGGCATCGTAGCAGTATTCGTTCTGTACTGTCGACTCTCTCGTTGTAGTCGGAAATAAGACGAGAGCATTTCATCCTGAAACTGATTAGCAAGCTCTTGTGCCTTGGTACTAACAGAGGAGCTAACAGCACTTGTGATTAATAATCCGACGATAGTTCCGAATACCATGCCTCGCATCCTGAGGAAGAGCCGTCCGAATACCACAGAAATCAGTATGATTGCAACCTGTTTACCTCTATCGGGTAACTCGTGAGACACTTCGTTCTTTAGTTTCGGTCGGGGAAGGCTGCGACACTACAAGTCGTGAACAATCGACCTTATATTGTTGCGAGCCATTTCAATCTCGAAGAGTTCAGTCTTGAGGTCACGAGTCAGTCTCAGATATTCGATTGACTGCATGGTCGGATACATGGCCCCGTGGACCATGTCCTACTCGGGTATCGTTTGCGAACCGCCTTGCTCTTTCCATCCCTACCGAAGGGGGTGACAGTACTTACTCACAGCCATGCTTCTTGCGAAGCTCATGGTATTTCGCCTTAATCGCCGCTGCAGCAATATCGGGGTCCATGTCCTCAGCACAATCTGAGGCGTTTGCATCAGGTTGATACGGGTAGCTTCCATCCTGGATCATACTTAGGGGCGTTGACGCGAGGGATTCACCGTTGTCGCTGGCCAACGTGAACCAGCGTACGGCCTTTTGCGCATCACCTCGGTAACCGAGCTCGCCCTTCCAATAGTTTTCAGCGATGCAGTACTGGCAGTAGCCAATGTAAGGGCTCCAGCCGCCCTCAGCTCCAAGTCTATACATGCACGTCTGCTCAGCTTCAAGAGCATCAGTGGCAGATGTTAAGTCTGGGAATATGGCGTCTAGTTGAACACCAGAGAAGCCGCCACAGCCGTCCATCATCAAAGTGCGGATAAAATCGTGCGCTATCCAGTATGCTGCGTCGGAGCGCCCACGCTTCGCCGCACGGAACAGATAGTCGAATTGCTTCGGGAACGGCGTGTCATCAGCAGTACCCAGGAGGGCAAGTGCAACACCGGAGTCGACATCACCGCCTTCGGCCGCTGCAATCAAATTCTCGATGTACTTCAGCCTGCCCTGCTGCACGGAATCCTCGTCTGGCATTGCCAGCCTAGATGTCATCAACACCTGGGCGTACGGGTCGCCATGCTCTGCCTGATTTGATACGATGTTATAAATACGATTGTACCAGCTGGTGACATCGTTCCAGCCATTCATCTTTCCTTCTATTCGATATTTGAACATGGCTTCTTCGATGCCTTTTGGATAAAAGCCAAGCATGGGTCGCTCGTTAATGTGAACGGAGAGCAGTTCCCTGCTCCGGTGGTCATAGGAGGCCGGACACGCCTTGGGGTCAATCTCAAGTTGGTCATTCCTCCCGTTCATATGCATTTCACAGTCGCTCAGCACGTCATAAATCGTCTCCACCGGAGCGATACGTTGCTCCTGAGCAGCCGTATTGCGAGCAGGCTGGATTTCGCTGCGCTTTTGTGCGCCACTACCAAACAATCTGTCAAAGAATCCCAACTTATCTCCTTAAATACCTATGTACGGCAATGGATGCGATACCGACAGTTGAACCATCCTGGAGCATTATTCCAAGACAATCATTGAAGGAAAGGCTCTGGGCTACAGGGAACGAGTCGATCAGTAAAAACGAAGGTAGTACTGTATTTTGTTCGCAGCGCTTCTCTCATCATGGCTGAGCGCAATTGCTACAGCATCCAAAAGGGATTCCCTGGCACCACTATCGTTCCCGCCTTTGCCAAGGCTGTCGGCTTTCTCGATGTAGTAGGCGACGAGATTCCATTCCCCGTCGGTTAGCTTTCGTTGGAGGTCACAAACGAGGTAGGCATACATGACAAGCCCCCTTTCAACAATGCGGGGCCACCATTCTGGCAGCCCCGCACCTTATCGATGGTACAATTTCGGGTTACTTGCCGGCGCAGTACATCATGCACTTGCACCCACAGGGGGTTCCGGGCTGCGCGCTGTAGGGCTCGCAGATGGTGGAGCAGTTGGCACCTTCGATCTTGCGGGCCATCTGCTTTGCAGCGACGTGTGTAAGGCCTGAGGCGCGATAAGCCCCCTTGCCCTTCTCGTTACGAAGTATTGTCATAACTCTTCCTCTCTCTCGCATTTTGATAACAGGTAACCAGCGGCGCTGGTTATTGCCTCGGTGATGAATGCGATATGCGGACACCGCTCGAAGCCGAAGTCCATTGCTCCGGCTGCATAACATCCGCCTTGGCATGCAGGCAGATAAGAGCACTCAAGGCATTTTTCAGGCAACGAGGGCAGGGTCCAGTGAACCATGGCGTCATTGAAGATGACACCATCAAATACTGTGCCTATTCTCTCGTCGGCCCGGGAAAGAAGGTGCTCGCATTTATATACATCGCCTTTGGGGTTGATGACGAAGTTATTGATCATGCGAGCGGAGCATGTCGCATTGTTGAAGTTCATGGGCAAGCCGTCTAGTGTCTGTATCCAGCCCGAGTCAATCATTCTCCTGAAGACTCGATCGTATACTGGGTCGAGGTCATCCCTAGAAAGAAGCTTGTCGTTGCCACGATTGCCGTACAGCGGTGCTGCATAGAGCATGACGTTCTTGTTCCTAGCCCATAGTTTACCAAGTCTATCGATAAGCTCCAGACAGTCATCTAGGTTTTCTTTGTCAACATTTAGCCTAATTAGTAACCTTACCCCAAGGTTAACGAGGGTCTCCATTGCGTCGATGATGTCTTCAAAGGTTATCGAAGGATCCACATAGCGCTTGCGCGCAACGTGATTGCTGCCCATACCGTCTAAAGTGATCTGAGCCTGCGAGACGTGACACTCTTCGTGGATGATTCTTGCGACATCTGAGGTGAGGAGCGTGGCATTGGTAATAATGTCGGATGTGTATCCAATGTCATGTTTATCGCATCGATCAATGACCTCGCGTGACAGCCGCCTCATGATGTCAAGCCCCATTAGTGGCTCTCCGCCAAACCACGTAATGTGAAAGTCATCGACCATGCCCATATAGCTCTCGAGGAAATCAGGAATCGCCGTGACGACATCGTCGCTCATGGTCTCCTTAATGAAGCCCTCCTCGTAGCAATACCAGCATCGCGCATTGCATGCGGTTGTCGGCAATAATTGGAAGCCTGCGAATCGCGTTGAGAAGTTGTTCATCCTCTGGACCGCGAGGACCTTTTCGACCTCGTTCTCATCGGAGGGAATCAGGAAACCAGCTTCGAGAGCCTCGCGCAAGAATGGTTTCGTACATGTTGAAGGGTCACGGATCATCTCGACTTCAGAGCGCGAGAGCAAGGACACGGCCGATGTGACTAGGTTGTAGCAAATTACCTTGTCGTCAGCCAATTCGCCCATATGATTATACAAAGATGCCTTCAGTTGTCGCAACATACACCTACCTCATCTAATGTGTCACATTTGCTCAGACGAGATCAAATCCGTACCTTAGTCGCATCCATGTGTGTGGCTAGCCGATGGGATATGCTCGCCCACCGCACTCGAGACAACGCACACATAAAACATCAATCTTCACATCGAACTTATAGCTACAGCTGCTGCATTTGAATAGACCAGTCATGCCTCTTATGATAGTCTTTGAAAACACCTGATCATTTCCGGTTCATCTTTCCGATGAGGGGGCTTTTAAGTCAGACATCGATGAAATAGGTGCTGGCACATTTATCAAGCTCCTAGAGGGCTGGATAGACTACTTCATGAGGTCTTCGATGCAGCCCTTGAGCGAGGAGACGAGAGCGTTGTAGTACATCTCTTCCTCCTCGACCGCATTCGAGTCTGTCATAAGCGAGTGGAGACCCTTCTTTGCGAGCCCGCTTAGTGAGAATTCGTTCTCAGCTTGTGACGCGTTGCGGTGCTGCATGTTCTTGGAAGCCGCGCCGTATTGTATTGCTTCGACATCGAGAATTGCACCGACCTTGCCGAGGCTGAGCAACACCTTTGCATATTTCGGTCTGTCGGAGAAGCTGAACACGATTCCCGGATAGTCCTTCTTGCTCAAGAGTCCACCAATCGTCACGGTCTCAGGTCTTGCGTCAACGTTAAGCCCGTACTGATTGGAGACGTTCTCGGGGACAACCTGAAGTAGATGATTCACAAGATCATTCAGGTCTACTCCCTGTGCACCACCAATGTGATAGCTGAGGAGGTTCCAGGAATTCTTTGAAAGTGGATCCTTGAACTGTGCCATACGTTATTTCCTTCCTAACAATGTCTATCGATTCTGAAACGGATTCTTGGTTGACATAGGCGAGCGATAGACCGGATTCTTTATCTTGCCGCTCCCGCCACACCTAGGGCAGGTGATTTTTGCTCCGTTATCAGGCCGGCTGATGACGCCAGTACCTTGGCACTTGCCACATGGTATGTATTCTTGATTTGCCATAAATATTGTCGCCTCTCCCAATTGGACTAACAGTAATACCAATAATATGTGGGGGGGTGTTCAATGCAATATCGATGGCATAAGTGATGTTTATCAGGTAATAATCGCCGCTCGGGTATCACTAACCATTCTTGACTTTGACTAATAGCCTCGTCGCCTGCAGTCACTCGTTCTCGAATTCGAACCCCAATGTCGGCGCGATTCGGCGGATCTCCAGCCCAGTCGGCGCTTTCTGCGGCTCCGTCCAATACCCGTGCCAGTACGCCCGTCTCATGTGAAATCTCAGGTGCCTGCGACCCTCGGGATTGCGCCACTCGCCCTTACGAGCTGCGCCATGTTCCAGCGAGCCTGAGCTAGATTGTTTTGCTTCAATTTGATTTGTGCCGCAACGTCACCGTAAATTGGGCCACCGACGTCATCGGAAACCGAGCCAGAATGTCAAGGTCGGTAGGACCGCACGTCGGCGGGAGAGCCCGGGCGTCGCAATCAGCGTACGCTCGTGCCGGCGGGGTCCTTTCCACAAGACCCGCAGGAGAGGTAGGGGGGGACGGCGATGTCCAGGCCCACCCAAGAGGATATCAGCGCGAGCCCACCGGGTCGTACTCGGAGAGATCTGGGCACCCGGCGGCGGCCACGATCCTCGCGCAGGTGCGGGCGGGCTCCCCGGTGGCGGCCGAGACGAAATGTGTTTTGTCAACAGCAACTGAGCAGAAAGGGGTGCGGTGGAAATCCTGGACCAGATTGGGACGGGAGGAACCGCATGTACACGCTGGAGCAGAGACAAAAGGCCGTCGAGACGTTCGTCAGGTTCGACCACAGCTATGCCGACACGATAGCCGAGCTCGGCTACCCGACCAGGACGGCGCCGGGGAGCTGGTGGCTGGAGTTCGCGGAGCACGGGGTGGTCCGGTCGAGCAAGCGCGAGCGCGAGCCCCGCTATGCCGAGGAGCAGAAGCGTGCCGCGGTTGACTATTACCTCGGGCACGGCAGGAGCCTGGCACGCACGATGCGGGCGATGGGCTACCCGAGCCACGAGGTCCTCGCCTCCTGGGTCGACGAGCTCGCGCCCGGCGAGAGGAAGAGGCGTCCTGACCCCTGTCGAGAGCCGCCGTCGCTTGGGGAGAAGGTGCTGGTCGTCGCCGAACTCGAGGCGCGAGACGGCACCGCCGCCGAAGTCGCCGGCAGGCATGGCGTGTCCAGGACGTCGCCGTACGCGTGGCGCGGGGAGCTGCTCGGGGGCCATGATGGCGTCGACGGCGATGCCGGACACGAGAGGAGACCCGCGAGCGAGGAGCGCGACAGGCTGCCCGACGACGTCGACGAGCCGCGGGAGGCGGCCGACGGCCTGCGAACCGAGGTCCGCAGGCCGTCGGCTCGAGCTCGACGTGTAATGTGGCTGACAATTTCTGGACATGGATTTGACTACTTGAATTCTCATTCCGAGTGCAACGCCCCGTGAGCTGGAAAGACCCACGGCGCCCCGATAGGATGGTGCTTGCGACAGACATCACCCTCGGAGGCGGCCATGGGCCAGTACGAGCATCCTGCCATCAGCGAGCGCGAGGACATAATGTGCATGAGGAGGGAGGGCCTCTCGGTCCGCGAGGTCGCCCGGCGGCTTGGCAGGGACAAGTCCACCGTCTCGCGCGAGCTCTCCCGCAACTCCCGCGACGGGCTCTACCGGGCCTCCGACGCCCAGGCGGCGGCCGACGGGAGGAGGCTCCGCTGCGTGCGCCCCAGGGTCCTCGACGACCCCGACCTGGGGTCGCTCGTGCAGCGGCTGATACTCGTCGGGCGGTGGTCGCCCGAGCAGGTCGCGGGCAGGGTCCGGCTCGAGGAGGGACGCCCGGCCGTCTCGGCCGCCACCACCTGCCGCGCGATCAACGGCCACAGGCTCGACCCGCCCGAGCTCGCGGGCACCAAGCGCGGGCTGCGCTCGCGCCTCCGGCACAGGGGCAAGCGACGGCACCGGCGCGGGGAGGATGAGCGGCGCGGCAGGATCCGCGTGGCCCACGACATCACGGAGAGGCCCGCCGAGGCCGAGGCCCGCTCCAGGCTCGGCGACTGGGAGGCCGACACGGTCGCCGGCCTCCGGGGAGGCCCGTGCCTGGTCACCAGCGTCGACCGCATGAGCGGCTACCTCGTCGGCGGCAAGGCCTCCGCCAGGAACGCGTACGCGGTGGGAGGGGTCATGGTCGCCTCGCTGGCGGGGCAGCCGCTCGAGACCGCGGCGCCGGACCGCGGCGCGGAGTTCGCCGACTCCGACGAGGTCTCGAGAGCCCTCGGGGTCGAGTCCTGCTTCGCCCTGCCGAGGCACCCCTGGGAGAGGGGCACGAACGAGAACA
>DCZG01000085.1:0-24605 GCA_002331575.1 Atopobium sp. UBA2090
ATCGTGGGCGAGATCGAGGACCAGATGCGTGACGCCGCCGCCGACCTCGACTTCGAGCGGGCGGGGCGCCTCAAGCAGCGACTCGAGAGTCTCGCCGCGCTCGACGACAGGCAGCAGGTCACGTTCTCCGCCGAGGTCAACGTGGACCTCATCGGCACCTACCGCGAGGAGACCATCTCGGCGGCCTGCGTCTTCGTCGTGCGCGAGGGGCGTACGGTGCGCTCGGTCGAGCTCATCCTCGACAAGGGGCTCGACGTCTCAGAGGAGGAGCTCGTCGGTGGCTTCGTCAAGCGCTACTACGACGAGACGGCCGACGTTCCCGCCGAGGTCGACCTCACGATCGACCTGCCCGACGCCGAGGTGGTGGGGGAGTGGCTCGCCGAGAAGCGCGGGCGTGCCTGCCATCTCCACCGCCCCCAGCGTGGCGAGAAGAGGCATCTGCTCGACATGGCCTGCGACAACGCGCACCATGCGCTCGCCCGCTACATGGTGCGCACGGGCTATGCCGACGACCGCACCAACCAGGCGCTGCTTCAGCTCGAGAGCGCGCTCGCGCTTGACACCCCGCCCATGCGCATCGAGTGCTTCGACGTCTCGACGCTTCACGGCACGTTCACGGTCGCGAGCATGGTGGTCTTCACGAACGGGCGGCCGGACAAGTCGCAGTACCGTCGCTTCAAGATTCACGCCGACCTCGACGAGGCCAACGACTTCCTCTCCATGGAGGAGGTGCTCGGCAGGCGCTACGCCCCGGAGCGCATGGCCGACGAGCGCTTTGGCTCAAGGCCCGACCTGCTCGTCGTCGACGGCGGCAAGCCACAGCTCACGGCAGCCATGAACCAGCTCGACGAGCTCGGCCTCGACATTCCGGTATGCGGCCTCGCCAAGGCCGACGAGGAGGTCTTCGTCCCATGGGACGAGACGCCCGTCGTGCTGCCGTCCGGCTCCGCCTCGCTCTACCTCATCAAGCAGGTGCGCGACGAGTCGCATCGCTTTGCCATCACCTTCCACCGCGAGCTGCGCGACAAGGCGATGACCGTCTCGGTCCTCGACGACGTGCCTGGGGTGGGGCCCAAGCGCAAGCGCGCGATCATGAAGAGGTTCGGTTCGATGAGGCGCCTGAGGGAGGCCTCGCTCGATGACATCGCCGCCGTCGAGGGGGTTCCGGCCGACGTCGCCCGCGCCGTCTTCGACGCCGTCCACGCGTAGCGTGCACGATTCCCGAGCAGGCGAGCCCGCCGTCCCGCGAACAGCAGAAAGGGCTATCTGCCAGGAGGAAGACCCCCTTGGAAGGCTTGCGGGCAATCTGTCATAACAGTGGGGTTAACACACAAATATATATTTTAAGCCCGTCGAATGTGTTATGTCACATGAAAAGCCATCGATGAACGAGAGGATGCCGTTAGGCGGCAGGCGGCTTACCTTTTTCCCGTGCCCACAATACTCTCGTAACAAAGGGCGACCACCATGGGTGGCCGTAGGAGGAGAACCGAACAGGGAAGAGGTTACTATGAACAACTTCGTGAACCACCCGCTGTCTCGTCGTGCGTTCGTCGGTGGAGCAAGCGCGGCCGCGGCGCTCGGTCTGGCAGCCTGTGGCTCGAGCAGCACGAGCTCCAGCTCGAGCAGCTCCAGCAGCACCGCCTCGACTGGCACCGAGGGCGGCGGCACCATCGCCGCAGGCTCCGCGTACGCACCGTCGAGCTTCAACCCCGCGTCCACCGGCTCCGCCATCGGCATCGGCGCCAACTGGCATGTCGTCGAGGGTCTCTACGGCATCGACTACCACGACTACACCACGTTCCCCGAGCTCGCCACCGGTGATCCCAAGCAGGTCGACGACACCACCTTCGAGGTCACGCTTCGAAGCGGCGCCTCCTTCTCCGACGGCAACGCCGTCACTCCCGATGACGTCGTCGCCTCGTTCAACCGCGCCGTCGCCGGCAAGCTCTACACCGCCATGCTCGCTCCGATCGCCTCCATCGAGGCCAAGGGCGACAACGCGGTGACGATCACCACCACCGTCGCGAACTTCTCGCTCCTCAAGGAGCGCCTCGCCATCGTCCGCGTCTGCCCCGCCAGCCAGACCGACGACCAGCTCGCCGCCCAGCCCACCGGCTCCGGCCCCTGGATGTACTCCACCGCGTCCGACACCGTCGTCGAGCTCGTCCCCAACGAGAAGTACAACGGCGACCATGCCGCCAAGGACAACATGATCCACTACGACATCCTGAAGGATGCCACGGCACGCCTGACCGCCATGCAGGAGGGCTCCACGCAGGTCATGGAGCTTGTCTCCGCCGACGCGGTCGACCAGCTCAAGTCCGCCGGCGCCAAGATCGACCAGGTACAGGGCTTCGGCACCAGGTTCATGATGTTCAACGTCGCCAAGGCTCCGTGGGACAACGTCAAGGTCCGTCAGGCCGTCATGTACGCCCTGAACTACGACCAGATGATCTCCAACACCTTCTCCGGCCTCGCCTCCAAGCCGACCTGCTACCTGCCCGAGACCTTCGCCAACTATCACAAGGCCTCCACGGTCTATGACTACGACGTCGACAAGGCGAAGTCGCTCATCAAGGACTCCGGCATCACCCCGGGTGCCATCTCTCTTCGCACGACCGACAACGAGCAGGTCGTCTCCATGGCCACCGAGGTCAAGAACGACCTTGACGCCCTCGGATTTACCGTCACCATCACGACCGACACCTCCGCTGCCACCTATTCCGCCATCGACGGCGGCGAGGCCTATGACCTCCTGCTCGCCCCTGGTGACCCGTCCTGCTTCGGCGCCGATCCCGATCTGCTCCTCAACTGGTGGTACGGCGACGGCGTGTGGATGAAGACCCGCTGCCCCTGGAACACCTCCGACGAGTGGAAGAAGCTCCACGAGCTCATGGCCCAGGCCCTCGAGCAGAGCGGCGACGATCAGCAGAACACCTGGAACGAGTGCTTCGACATCCTCGCCGACAACGTCCCCCTGTACCCCGTCATCCAGATTCAGACCGTGACGGCCTCCTGGGACGACCCGTCCAAGGCTCCCGCCGGCACCGCCATCAAGGGCTTCTCGGGCATCGGCACCACATCGATGTACTTCCTCGACTGCGTGTCGCTCAAGGCGTAGTGCCTGTACCACCCGTAGGAAAAGCGCCCGCCCAGGAGAGCGGATAACATCGTGAGAGAAAGGAGGCTCGGGCGAGCGTGTCGTTCGGGCCTCCTTCCTATGTTTCAACTGTTGTAACAAGTGCCAGTAGTAAAGAAAGGAGAGGTAGTGAACAACCTTCTGCGCCTCATCGGTCGTCGCCTCGTGGCACTCCCGATCATGGCATTCGGCGTGACGATCCTCGTTTTCTTCCTCATGTCGTTCTCGAAGGTGGACCCGGCGTACAACGCTCTCGGCGAGTCCGCGTCGCCTGAGGCCGTCGCGGCCTACCACGTCCAGTATGGTCTGGACGACCCGTGGCCCGTCAGGTACGTCCGCTACATCGGCGACCTTCTCCACGGTGACATGGGCACGTACGGTGCCACCCGCCAGTCCGTGTCCGGCCGCATCGCGACTGCCCTGCCCGTCACCATGCAGCTCACCTTCATGGGCCTCATCATGGGCGCCATCGTCTCGTTCCTGTTCGGCGTGCTCGCGGCGCTCTACCGTGACAGGTGGCCTGACCAGGTCATCCGCATCTTCTCGATAGCTGGTCTCGCCACGCCGTCGTTCTGGCTGGCCGTCCTGCTCATCCTGGTCTTCTCGTCCTACCTGCATGCGCTTCCCGCGTCTGGCAACCTGCCCAGCTTCGCCTCCAACCCCGGCGGATGGTTCGCCCGCATGATCATGCCGGCCGTCGCGCTCGCCGTTCCCCTCACCGGCCAGATGACCCGTATCGTCCGCACCGCCATGGTCGAGGAGCTCGACAAGGACTACGTCAAGACCGCGCGCGGCGCCGGCCTGCCCGAGCGCGTCGTCGTCGGCAAGAACGTCCTTCGCAACGCCCTCATCACCCCCGTCACCACCCTCGGCATGAAGATCGGCTACCTCATGGGCGGCGCGGTCGTCATCGAGGTCATCTTCAACCTCCCCGGCATGGGCACCGCCATCCAGCAGGGCATCCAGGGCAACGAGACCACGCTGGTCCTCGGAGTCGTCATTGTGGTCGCCCTCACCTTCATCATCATCAACATCGTGGTTGACATGCTCTACCTGCTGATCAACCCGCGCATTAGGACGGTGTAGCCCTATGATGCAGATTCGTGAGAAGCAGACCGAGCAGCTCGAGGAGGCTGCCTCCAAGGGTCTCAAGCTCGGCGGCATCAAGAAGATGCGCACCTCCTCGAAGATCGCGCTCGTGCTCCTGATCCTGGTAGCGTTCTCCGCGATCTTCGCGAACTTCCTGGCACCCTACAACCCCGTCGACATCTTCACGGCACGTCAGGCTCCCAGCTCCGCCTTCGTCTTCGGCACTGACGACAAGGGCCGCGACATCCTGTCCCGCATGCTCTACGGTGGACGCTATTCGCTCGTCATCGGCTTCGGCGCCACGTTCATGGCGCTCGTGCTCGGATCCATCCTCGGCGCCCTCGCGGCCGTCTCGCGCAAAGCCGTCTCCGAGACCATCATGCGCATCCTCGACGTCATCATGTCGGTTCCCGGCATCGCCCTCGCGGCAGTCTTCGTGACCATCCTCGGCAACTCCGTGCCGTCGATCATCTTCTCGATCGGCTTCATGTATACGCCGCAGATCGCCCGCATCGTCCGCGCCAACATCGTTTCCGAGTACGGCGAGGACTACGTACGCGCGGTCGTCGTCTCCGGCGCCCGTGCCCCGTGGATCCTCTGGAAGCACGTGATGCGCAACTGCCTCGCCCCGATCATGGTCTTCACCGTGACGCTCGTCGCAGACGCCATCATCTTCGAGGCCTCCCTCACCTTCATCGGCGCCGGCATCACCGAGCCCACGCCCACCTGGGGCAACATCCTCGCCGACGCCCGCGGCGGCGTCCTCTCGGGTCGCTGGTGGCAGGCGCTCTTCCCCGGCATCGCGATCATGATCACCTGCCTCGCGCTCAACATCCTCTCTGAGGGCATCACCGACGCCATGGCCGCCGCTCCCGGCGCCCCCGTCGACACCGAGAACACCGAGTCCCGTCGCGCCGACGACATCCTCGCCTCCGACCCCGTCCGTGCCTACAAGGAGCAGGCCGCCCCGCTCGCCCGCAGACTCTCGGAACTTCGCAAGGTCGAGCTCAGTCGAGACGACCGACACGTGCCCGACCATTCCGTCGAGCCTATCCTTCAGGTCAAGAACCTCTCCATCGGCTTCGAGTCGCACGGCGACGTGCGCGTCGTGGACAACGTCTCCTTCGACGTCCGTCCCAACCAGTGCATGGCGCTCGTCGGCGAGTCCGGCTGCGGCAAGTCCATCACTACCAAGGTCATCATGGGGCTCACCGACGCCAAGGAAGTCATCACCGGCGAGGTCCTCTACAAGGGCCAGGACCTGCTCAAGCTCACCAAGGACGAGCACCGCAAGCTCCTCGGCCACGAGATCGCGATGGTCTACCAGGATGCCCTCTCGTCGCTCAACCCGTCCATGCTCATCTCCACGCAGATGAAGCAGCTCACCGACCGCGGCGGCACCCGCTCCGCGGAGGAGCTCCTCACGCTCGTCGGCCTCGACCCCAAGCGCACCCTCGAGAGTTATCCCCACGAGCTCTCCGGCGGCCAGCGCCAGCGCGTCCTCATCGCCATGGCCCTCACGCGCGACCCCTCGCTCATCATCTGCGACGAGCCCACCACGGCCCTCGATGTCACGGTCCAGAAGCAGGTCATCAAGCTCCTGAACGACCTCCAGGCCAAGCTCGGCTTCGCGATGATCTTCGTCTCCCACGACCTCGCGCTCGTCGCCGAGGTGGCCTCCGAGATCACGGTCATGTACGCCGGCCAGGTCATCGAGCAGGCTCCCACCAAGGAGCTCCTCACCAACCCGATCCACGAGTACACCCGCGGCCTTCTCGGCTCGGTCCTCTCGATCGAGGAGGGCACCAAAGACGGCACGCGCCTGCACCAGGTTCCCGGCTCCGTTCCCTCGCCCGAGGACTTCCCCAAGGGCGACCGCTTCGCCCCGCGCTCGAGCCATCCCACGATCGGTCTCGACGTCCATCCCGAGCTCAAGCAGCTCCCGAACAGGGCGGACCACAAGTTCTCCGAGCTTCCCGACGACTACCTCAAGGAGAACGGCATCACGCCGTACCTCGAGACGATTGCGGCAGCACCCGCACAGGAGGTGGAGTAGATGAGCGAGCAGACGCCGATCATCTTCCTCGATGACATCTCGGTCACCTTCAAGACCCGCACGGGGTCGCTCATGCACCCCAACCTGGTGCACGCGGTACAGGACGTCTCCCTGAAGCTCATGCCCGGCGAGGTCATCGGCATCGTGGGCGAGTCCGGCTGCGGCAAGTCCACCACGGCCAACGTCATGTGCGGCCTGCAGTCGCCCACCTCGGGGCACGTGTACTTCGAGGGCGAGGACGTCACCAAGCGCACGCCCGACCTCCGCAAGAAGATCGGCAGGGTCGTCTCCGTCGTGTTCCAGGACCCCTCGACGGCGCTCAACCCGCGCATGATCGTCCATGACCAGCTCCTCGACCCGATGCTCGTCCACAAGGTCGGCACCCCGGAGGAGCAGGAGGCGCGCATCAACGAGCTCGTCGGTCTCGTGGGACTCCCCAAGAGCGCCCTGCGCGCGCTTCCCGGCCAGCTCTCCGGCGGACAGCGCCAGCGTGTCGCCATCGCCCGCGCGATGTCGCTCAGGCCCTCCGCGATCATCGCCGACGAGCCCACCTCGGCCCTCGACGTCTCGGTCCGCGCGCAGATCCTGAACCTCCTCACCGATCTCAAGCGGGACCTCGGCCTCTCCATGGTGTTCATCAGCCATGACATTCAGACCGTTCGCTACATCTCCGACCGCATCATCGTCATGAACCACGGCCAGATCATGGAGCAGGGCGCGGCGAAGGACGTCTTCGAGAACCCGCAGGACCCCTACACAAAGACGCTCCTCGGCGCGGCGCCCTCGCTGCTCCACCCCAAGCTCGGCAAGTAGTCCGTCAGCACAGATACCGGCGTGCCCGCTCAGACGGGCGCGCCACACGGAAAGGGAGAAGATGCCGCTCAACCCGCAACAGATCAAGGAGCTCGAGGCCTACAGGGGGACGAATCCCATCCCTGCCGACTTCGACGACTTCTGGCTCGAGCGGATGGCCGAGGCCGATGACGTCGCGCTCGACTACGAGATCTTCCCCTCGGGGGTTCCCTCGTTCGACACCTGCGACTTTCTCGACCTGTGGTTCCGCGGCATGGGTGGCGCTCGACTCTACGCCCGCTACCTCCGACCGTGCTCCCCGCGCCCTCTGCCCGTGGTGCTCCGCTTCCACGGATATCCCGGCAGGACGCGCAGCTGGCTCGAGAACGCCTCGTTCGCCGGCATGGGCTTCGCCGACGTCACGATGGACAACCCCGGTCAGGGTGGCAGGAGCGAGGACGTGGGCGGCTTCGCCGGCACCACGGTCTCGGGACACCTGACCGCCGGTCTCGACGGCGAGCCGAAGGACATGTACTACGTGAGGCTCCACCAGGACATCCGCATCCTGTGCCGCATCGTCCGCGAGCTCCCCGGGCTCGATGCCGGTCGCGTGTGCGTGTACGGGGACTCCCAGGGAGGCGGCGTCGGTCTCGCGACCTGCGCCCTCAACCCCGATCTCATCGGGCGCGCCGGCATCCTCTACCCCTTCCTCTCCGACTTCCGCGAGATCTGGGAGCTGGGTGCCGACCAGATTGCCTACGAGGGAATCCGCTACTACTCACGATGGTTCGACGCCGACGGCAGCCATGCCGACGACAGGTTCCGCCAGATGGGCTACGTCGACACGCTGAGCTTCGCGCACCTGGTCCGCTGCCCCGTCCTCTTCGGAACGGGCCTCGCCGACACCGTCTGCCCGCCGCTCACCCAGTATGCGGTCTACACCGCGCTGACCTGCGAGAAGCGCCACGTGCTCTATCCCGACTTCGGTCATGAGGAGATCCAGGCCTTCGACGACCTCCTCATCGACTTCTTCTGCTCCGAGGAGGTGGACCTGTCATGCCGACCGTCAGCGCTCTGAGGGCGTCACTCGAGACCTATCGCGGCCAGGGCGACCGCCCCGCGGACTTCGGCTCCTTCTGGCGTCGCCGTGACGCTGCCGCCGAGGCATGCGCGGCCACCTCGACAGCGACCGAGCTCCCCTCGAAGAACCTCCTCGCGGCTTACTCCCGGGTCTGCGTCGCCTCGACCGACGGCAGGTCGCTCACCGTCCGCGTGATAGAGCCGCGCACGTCCGGCCCCCATCCCGTCGTCGTGATGTTCCACGACCTCGGCAGGGGAGCGCGCGGCTGGCACCACATGACCCGCTTCGTCGCCCTCGGCTACGGGGTCGTCGCCCTCGAGGCACGTCCCTGGTCCGCCGACGTCACGGAGGGGTGGGAACTCGGTCCCCGGGGCCTCGAGCTCGCCCAGGTGATCGACGACGCGCTCGTCTCGGCTCATCTCGCGCTCTCGCTGCCCTGGGTCGACGCCACCCGCGTCGTCACCTGGGGAGAGGGACTCGGCGGTGCGCTCGCCATCGACGTGGCCGCCGTGCTGGGACAGCGCGTCTGGCGCTGCGCCGCCGCGAACCCCATGCCGGCGGACTTCCGCGGCGCATGGGAGTCGGGCTTCGAGAAGGGCGCCTACGCGGGGCTGCGCGCGCACTTTCGTGACGTGGACCCGACGGCTGCCCGCGCCGACGAGCTCTTCTCGGCGCTCGCGTACGTCGACGCCATGAGCTTCTCGCCCGCCCTCGAGAGCAGGTTCCTGGTCGGTGTCGGGCTCGACAACGACGTCTCGGCACCATCTTCGCAGTACGCCGCCTTCAATCGCGCGACCTGCGAGAGGGCTCTCATCTCGTACCCCAAGTGGGGCCACGAGCGCATCAACGACTTCGAGGACGAGCTCCTCGGGTTCCTGAACGACCGACAAGCTGACAAGTCCGCCGCGTAGGCGGAAGGGAAGGAAGGAACAATCACCATGGCAGACTTCAAGATCAGAGGCGTCGTGCCCCCCGTCGTCACCCCCGACACGGCAGACCACAAGCTTGACGTGGCCTCCTTCGAGAGGCTCATCAACCGCCTGATCGACGCGGGCGTCAACGGCCTGTTCTTCCTCGGGTCCTCCGGCGAGGTGGCCTTCTCGACCGATGAGCGCCGCGAGGAGATCCTCGCCGCCGCCGCCAGGATCGTCGCTGGCCGCGTGCCCATACTCGCGGGCATCATCGACACCGAGACGGACCGCATGGTCGAGCAGGGCAAGCGCGTCGAGCAGCTTGGCTATGATGCCGTGGTTGCCACCTGCCCGTTCTACGCCCTCCAGGGCATGGCCGAGGTCGAGGAGCACTTCCGCATCCTTCACAATGAGCTCGAGCTGCCCGTCTTCGCGTATGACATCCCCGTCTGCGTCCACACGAAGATCCCCTGGAAGCTCGCCGCGACGCTCGGCGCGGACGGCGTTCTCGCCGGCGTCAAGGACTCCTCTGGTGACGNNTGACGACGTGAGCTTCCGCTACCTCGTGCAGGAGAACAACAAGCTCGGCCATCCCATGAGTCTGCTCACCGGCCATGAGATCGTGGTCGACGGCGCCTACCTCGGCGGTGCCGACGGCTCGGTGCCCGGTCTCGCCAACGTCGAGCCCTACGGCTACGTCCGCATGTGGAAGGCCGCCCAATCCGGCGACTGGGCCACGGTCAAGGCCGAGCAGGACAAGCTCAACGAGGTCTCCCACATCTTCGACGTCACGACCGGCATCCAGGGCTACGGCGGTGGCGTTGGCTCCTTCAAGACGGCGCTCTGGCTCATGGGCATCTTCTCGTCCAACCAGATGCCGCGACCCGTCAGCGCCATGGATGGCGCCAACGTCGAGGCAATCCGAAAGGTCCTCGTCGACAACGGCCTGATCTAGTCCCCCTCCTCCCGCCGCGGGCGGCGCCACTCGCGCCCGCGGCGGGCCCTGTCATGAAAGGAGCCTGCATGTCTGCACCTATCATCAAGAGGGTCGTCGCCATCGACATCGGCGGCACGAAGATCGCGAGCGCCCTCGTGACCATCGGCGTCGGCGACAAGCCCCTCGTCGAGCACTATGCCAAGATTCCGACCGAGGCCAAGGCCGGCGGCCGCCGAGTCCTCGCCAATGCCATCGCCTCTGCAGAGCGCGTCATCGCGCTCGCGGGGGGCGTCGACGGCCTGTGCGGCATCGGCGTCTCATCGGGCGGCGTGATCGACCCCGCCACCGGGGACGTGACCTACGCAAACGACATGATGCCCGGCTGGGGTGGAACCCACCTGGGAGCCGAGCTCACCGCGGCGACGGGTCTTCCCGCGCGCGTCCTCAACGACGTGCATGCCCATGCCCTCGGAGAGGCGCGCTGGGGCGGTGGTCGCGGGAAGACGAGCTGCCTCGTCTGCGCCGTGGGCACGGGCATCGGTGGTGCCTTCGTGGAGCGTGGACACATCATGCTCGGAGTCCACAACGAGGCGGGCCACATCGGTCACGTCTCGTGCTCCGATGCGGCGGGCATCCCCTGCACCTGCGGGGCCACCGGTCACCTCGAGCCCATCGCGGCGGGACCTGGCATCATCAGCCGCTTCGTCGAGCTCGGCGGAGATGCCACGCTGCCCGACGGAACGCCGGTCGACGGTGCCGTCATCGACCGCCTCGCCGCCGAGGGCGACGAGCGCGCGATTGCCGCGGAGGCCCGCTCCGGTCATGCGCTCGGCGAGGTGCTCGGCAGCATGGTCAACATGTTCGACCCCGACTGCGTGATTCTCTCGGGGTCCGTCGCCCAGTGCGGCCCGGCATGGCACGACGCCATGACGCGTGGCTGGAACGAGGCCGTGATGCCGCCGGTCTCCGCCACACCCATCGTCTCCGGGGAGCTCGGCGGCGACGCCCCGCTCATTGGAGCCGCGGAGAACATCGTCCGCTCGGCCTACGTCGAGTTCGAGTAAAGGGATTGGAGCGCACCATGGAAGTCGCACCTCTCGTCCAGTCGCTCAAGGGCAAGCTCGTCGTCTCTGTGCAGGCCTATCCCGGCGAGCCGCTTCGCCATCCCGAGACGATGGCGCAGATGGCCCAGGCTTGCGAGGAGGGCGGTGCCGCCGCCATCCGCTGCCAGGGCCTCGCCGACATCGCGGCCATCAAGGGTCGCGTCGAGGTCCCGGTCATCGGCCTGTGGAAGGAGGGCCACGAGGGCGTCTACATCACCCCGACGCTGCGTCATGCCGTGGCCTGCGTCAACGCCGGTGCCGACGTCGTCGCCATCGACGCCACCGACCGTCCCCGTCCCGACGGGCGGACTTTCGCCCAGACCGTGGCTGACCTCCGCGCGCAGTGTGAGACCCTCGTCATGGCCGACTGCATGACGATCGAGGACATCAGGAACGCTGTCGCGATCGGCTGCGACCTGGTGTCGACTACGCTCTCGCACAACAAGCCCGCCATCGAGACCACCATGGATGACGGGCCCGACATCGCCCTTCTCCACCAGGCGACCTCCGAGTTCCCCGGCCTGCCCATCATCTGCGAGGGGCACGTCCACACGCCCGCGGACGCGCGCGCGGCCATTGACGCGGGTGCCTGGGCGGTCGTCGTCGGGACGGGCATCACCCATCCCACGAGTCTCACCACGTGGTTCAGGACGGCGATTGAGCATTAGGCTTCGACTGCTTCATATGAGTAGATGTGTGAGGGAGGGTCTTCCCGCGGCATCGCGAGGAGACCCTCCCTCGGTAAGTGGTGGCTTGCGGTCAAGTATTTGCCCGCAGTCCTCTTGATGCACCATCAACGTAAAAGGATCCTTCTGGCTTATTGGTACAGTCCGTGGGCCGTCTACCTGGGGGTACCGATAAGCCCCTTTTGTCTCGGCGACGTTTGCCCAGTTGGCAGTGTGCCAATAACGGCGAAGGATCCTTCGGGGCTTTTGGCACAGTGCCAATAACGGCGAAGGATCCTGACGGGATTTTGACACGGGTTCGTCGTAGGGTGGCCCTTTGGCTGCCAAAGGGCGTTGGCACCTTTGGCAGGTGGGCACCTTTGGCAGGTGAAAACGACGTCGGCGCCTACCAAGCCTTCTGGCGCCGCACGACTCGTCCTTTTCGCGTATGCTCTTGGTAGCTTCACACGGCAAGGGAGGGGTAACGTGTCGACCAGAAGTCAGGAGATGCGCGCAGCCGAGAACCGCGATCGCGTGCCCGACGTCGTCATCATCACGGGCATGTCCGGCAGTGGGCGGACGCAGGCCATGCACGTCTTTGAGGACATGGGATACTTCTGCATCGATAATCTCCCGCCCCGTCTCATCCTGCAGCTCGCCGACCTCGTGGGCATCAACTCCGGTGTCGGAAGGCACCTCGCGGTGACCTGCGACTTGCGTAGCCAGGGTCTCTTCGACGAGCTCTCCGACTCCGTCCGACAGCTTCGCGATCACGAGCTCTCATGCAAGGTGCTCTTCCTCGACGCGTCCGATGAGGTCCTCATGCGCCGCTATGACGAGAACCGCCGACGCCATCCGCTCGCCACCCCTGGCGAGACGGTCCAGCACGCCATCGCCCGGGAGCGCACGCAGCTCATCGGAGCGCGCGAGATGGCGGACCTCGTCATCGATACGAGCACCATGCGCACCTCCACGCTCCGGACGCGTCTCCGCAGGACCTTCTCCGAACTCACCGAGCAGCAGCTCATGGACGTGAGCGTCTTCTCGTTCGGCTTCAAGCACGGGCTTCCCGCCGAGGCCGACCTCATGATCGACGTGCGCTTCCTCCCGAACCCCTTCTATGACCCCGAGATGCGAACCCTCACGGGCAACGACAAGAAGGTCGCGGACTTCGTCCTTGACAATTCCGTGACGCAGGAGTTCATGAAGGCCTGGTTCCGCCTCCTCGACGTCGTCATGCCCGGGTACGTGGCCGAGGGTAAGACCTCGCTCTCGGTTGCGATCGGCTGCACGGGCGGTCAGCACAGAAGCGTCGCCATCGCCAACGCCACCGCGGCCTACCTCACTGACAGGGGCTATCAGGTCACAATCTCCCACCGCGACCTCTCCAAGGCCGTGAGGTCGTAACCATGGCCGGGCACTTCTCTCGCAGACGCTTCGTCTCGCTCGGTGGGGGCACTGGGCAGTCGCAGGTCATCCGTGCCCTGCGCATGCTCGACTGCGAGATATCCGCCGTCGTGGCGATGGCGGACGATGGTGGCTCGACGGGGGTCATCCGCCGCGAGATGGGCATCGTCCCCCCGGGAGACGTCCGCAACTGCCTCGTGGCGCTCGCGGCCGACCCCATGGGTCCCGTCGCCCGCGTGTTCCAACGCCGTCTTGCGGTCGCCGACGGTCATGCGATCGGCAACCTCGTCCTCGCCGCGCTTGATGAGGAGTGCGACTCGTTCGTCGACGCCGTCGAGACGTGCGAGCGCATGCTCGGCTGCGTGGGGTCGGTCCTGCCGTCCACGCAGGAGCGCGTGGTCCTGCGCGGGGTCACCCGGGACGGTCGCACGATCGAGGGCGAGGAGCTCATCGGCAGCAGCCCCTNNACCCTGCACGCTCAGCCGCGTCCGTCTCGACCCACGCGCTCCCGAGGCCTGCCCCGAGGCGGTCGACGCGATTCTCGAGGCCGACGTCGTCGTGATGGGCCCGGGATCGCTCTTCACCTCGATCATTCCCAACGTGCTCGTTCCCGGCATCGCCCGCGCGCTGCACGAGACCTCGGCCACTCGGGTCTTCGTCTGCCCCAAGGCGGACACCCAGTACGAGACCTGGGGCCTCACGGCCGACGAGTACGTGCGCGCCCTCTTCGAACACGGTGCCGAGGGCTGCGTCGATGCCGTCCTCGTCCATCGCGGACACGTGGACGGCAGCACCTCCACCCGCGCCTTCGNNACATCTATCGGCGGAGGAACAGGCGACCATCGAGGCGCTCACCGCCGAGCAGATCGCGGCGGACCAGGCCCGCCGCGCGTTCAATGCCGCTCGACGGCCGCCCTACTCGGAGAACGTCCTGCAGCACATCCACGACGTCCGCTCTGACGAGGCGGTGATTCGGGAGCTCGAACGGATGGTCCCGGTCGTCGTCATCCGCGACTTCAACCTCGCCGACGCGCCGACCGCCCACGATCCCGCCAAGCTCGCCGGTGCCATCGAGGCGGTGAGCAGATGTCGTTCACGGCTCAGGTAAAAGACGAGCTCTCGCGCGTGGAGGCCAGCTCGCGCGAGGTCGAGCTCGCTGAGCTCTCCGCCCTCGTCAGAGTCTGCGGCACGCTGTCGTTCCACGGGTCCGGGCGCTACACCATTCGCGTGTCCACCGAGACGGGCGCCGTCGCTCGTACGGTCATCAAGTCGACGCACAAGCTCTTCGACCTCGAGACCTCGCTCACGGTGCGCCGCTCGGTCCTCCACAAGACTCGTAACTACCTCATCGAGATGCCCGAGCAAGACGGTCTCGCCGAGGACCTCATCGCACTCGGCATCCTCGTGCCCGGACGCGGTCTCGCCATGGGGGTGCCGACGGCGCTGCTCGGCTCCGACGAGGCGGTTGCCGCATTCGTGCGCGGTGCCTTCATGGCGGGAGGATTCGTCGCCAACCCCTATGGTGACTTCCACCTCGAGATCGCCGTGACAGGCGAGGATTTCGCCCAAGGGCTCATCTCGCTCATCGCGCGTCTCGGCGTGACGGCTCGTCTCAACCGAAGGCGCGGCTCGTACGCGATCTATCTCAAGAGCTTCGAGGACGTGACCGCGCTGCTCGAGGCCATGGGTGCCACGGACATGGCACGCGTCGTGGAGGTCGTGCGCACCAAGAAGTCGATCAAGAACGACGTCAACCGGCGCGTCAACGCCGAGATTGCCAACCAGGCACGGTCGACGAGCGCCGCCGCAGACCAGCTCGAGCTCATCGAGCGGGCGGAACGAGCCCTCGACGTCCACGCGCTACCGCCCGTCATCCGTACGTTTATGGAGGCGCGCAAGGCTAACCCCGAACTCAGCCTCACGGCCCTCGGGGAGGAGCTCGACCCCCCCGTGTCCAAGTCCGCGATGTACCACAGGCTGCTGCGGCTCCAGGAACTCGTGGAGGATGCCGAGCGCGAGGGGTAAGGGGGTACCGTTCACCTACCCCTGCGATGCCGTTCTTCGGTGTGTGAACGTTCTCATGCCCCCAGCGCGGGAAAATCTAACGCGCATGGATTGCGCCGCATAGAACTTGGACTCGTGCGGTAAGATATCCAAAGCAATGGTTCCCATTGTTGTCCGGCTGCCGGAGAGTGGCTTCGGTGGCCATCCGAGAGGAGAAAGCATGGCAGTAAAGGTTGCTATCAACGGCTTTGGTCGTATCGGCCGTCTGGCGTTCCGTCAGATGTTCGGTCACGAGGGCTCCGAGATTGTCGCCATCAACGACCTCACGTCCCCCGAGATGCTGGCCTACCTTCTGAAGTACGACTCCACGCAGGGCAACTACGCTCGCACGCACACCGTCGAGGCCGGCGAGGACAACATTGTGGTCGACGGCAAGAAGATCACGATCTACAAGGAGGCAGACGCCAACAATCTGCCCTGGGGCGAGCTCGGCGTTGACGTCGTCCTCGAGTGCACCGGCTTCTACACCTCCAAGGCCAAGGCCCAGGCTCACATCAACGCCGGCGCCAAGAAGGTCGTCATCTCCGCTCCTGCAGGCAAGGACCTCCCCACGATCGTCTTCAACGTCAACCATGAGACGCTGACCGCCGACGATAACATCATCTCCGCCGCCTCCTGCACCACGAACTGCCTCGCCCCGATGGCCAAGGGCCTCAACGACTACGCCCCCATCGTCTCAGGCATCATGACGACCATCCACGCCTTCACCGGCGACCAGATGATCCTCGACGGCCCGCAGCGCAAGGGTGACTTCCGTCGCTCTCGTGCCGGCTCCGAGAACATCGTCCCGAACTCCACCGGTGCCGCCAAGGCCATCGGCCTCGTTCTCCCCGAGCTCAACGGCAAGCTCATCGGTGCTGCTCAGCGCGTCCCGACGCCGACCGGCTCCATCACCAACCTGTACGCTGTCGTCGCCAAGACCGTTACCGTCGACGAGATCAACGCCGCGATGAAGGCCTATGCCGAGAGCATCCCCGACACCTTTGCCTACAACGAGGACATGATCGTCTCTCGCGACATCGTCGGCGAGACCCACGGCTCGATCTTCGACGCCACGCAGACCCTGGTCCAGGACCTCGGCAACGGCCAGAGCCTCGTTCAGGTCACCGCTTGGTACGACAACGAGAACTCCTACACCTCTCAGATGGTCCGCACCATCAAGTACTTCGAGAAGTTCGTTGCCTAGTCTCTGCTAGCCACCCGGCACCCAGGGGTGCGGTCGTTGGTCGCGAGGCCGCGACCGTGCCCCTTTTTCATGCAGATCCAACAAATCGAAGGAGTGGACATGGCCTTTACCAAGAAGACTGTTCGCGACATCGACGTCGACGGCAAGCGCATCATCGAGCGCGTCGACTTCAACGTCCCCCTGAAGGACGGCGTCGTCCAGGATGACACCCGCATCCGCCTCGCCCTCCCTACCATCAAGTACCTGCTCGAGCACAACTGCAAGCTCACCCTCATGAGCCACCTCGGCCGCCCGAAGGGAGATGGCCCCGAGCCGGTCTTCTCGCTTGAGCCCGTCGCCAAGAAGCTCGAGGAAGAGCTCGGCAAGCCCGTCAAGTTCGTCGCCGACACTTACGGCGCAGAGGCCAAGGCCGCGGTCGACGCCCTCCAGCCGGGCGAGGTCCTGCTTCTCGAGAACGTCCGCTTCGACAAGCGCGAGAAGAAGAACGACCCCGAGATCGCCAAGACACTCGCGTCCTACGGCGACATCTTCGTCCTCGACGCCTTCGGCACGGCTCACCGCGCCCAGGGCTCCGTCGTCGGCCCCGCCGCCTACATCCCGGCCGTCGCCGGCTTCCTTCTCGAGCAGGAGGTCGACACCCTCACGTCGATCTTCGCCGAGCCCAAGCGTCCGTTCGTCGCCATCGTCGGCGGCTCCAAGGTCTCCAGCAAGATCGGAGTCCTCGAGCACCTCATGGACTCCGCTGACACCATCATCATCGGCGGCGGCATGGCCTACACCTTCTTCCTGGCCCAGGGCATGACCGTCGGCACCTCGCTGCAGGAGCCCGACTTCGTCGAGAAGGCCGCCGAGATGCTCAAGGAGGCCAAGGCCAAGGGTTGCGAGATCATGCTTCCCGTCGACAACCGCGTCGCCGATCACTTCGGCGAGGATGCCGTTCCCGAGATCGTCGACTCCGACTCGATCCCCGCAGACCGCATGGGCATGGACATCGGCCCCAAGACCGAGCAGGCCTACATCGACTGCATCAAGAAGGCCAAGACCGTCTTCTGGAACGGCCCGATGGGCGTCTTCGAGATCGATCAGTTCGCACATGGCACGAAGGTCATCGCGGAGGCAATTGCCGACAACGCCGAGTGCACTTCCATCATCGGCGGCGGCGACTCCGTGTCCGCTATCAACAAGTTTGGCCTGGCCGACAAGATGAGCTGGATCTCCACGGGCGGCGGCGCCTCCATGGAGCTCGTCGAGGGCAAGGCTCTTCCGGGAGTGGAGGCTCTTCTCGATGCGTAACAGGATGATTGCCGGCAACTGGAAGATGAACAAGACCTATGCCGAGGGCGTCGAGCTCGCGCAGGGTCTCGCTGACGAGCTCAAGGACGGGACCGGCTCCGTCGACGTCGTCATCGCACCGCCCGCGGTTGATCTCAAGGGCGTCTCCGAGGTCATCGAGCAGACCTCTGCCCCGTTCGCGCTCTCCGCGCAGAACGTCTACTTCGAGGAGAAGGGCGCCTTCACCGGCGAGACCGCTCCCGACATGCTGACTGCGGTCGGCTGCACCTTCTGCATCATCGGCCACTCGGAGCGTCGCGGCTACTTCGGTGAGACCGACGAGGACGTCAACAAGAAGGCCAAGGCCCTCATGGCCCACGACATCGTGCCGATCTCCTGCTGCGGCGAGCCCCTCGAGATTCGCGAGGCTGGCACGCACGTCGAGTTCGTCGTGAACCAGATCAAGGCCGACACCAAGGGGCTCGAGATCTCCGATCCCTCCAAGTACGTGATCGCCTACGAGCCGATCTGGGCCATCGGAACCGGCAAGACCGCCACGGCCGATGACGCCGAGGAGGTCTGCGGCGCCATCCGCAAGACCCTCGTCGAGGTCTTTGGCGAGAAGACCGCCGACGGCATCCGCATCCTCTATGGTGGATCCGCCAAGCCCGATAACATCGCCGGCTTCCTCAACAAGGAGGACGTCGACGGCGCGCTCGTCGGCGGCGCCTCCCTCAAGGCTGACTCCTTCGCGGCCATGGTCAAGAGCGCGATGGCGTAGTCCGTCTCGACACTGACGTACAGGGGGGTCCGGGCTATGCTCGGACCCCCTTCTCTTCGCGGCGATGGTTGTCCTCAAAGCCGTCGAGAAGCTGTGGGGGAGGAAAGACAAGCCGTGCAGCGGATCTGTCGCTGTGGTAGCCTATTCTATCGGTCAACCATCGGCATCGTGCCGGTTACGAAGGAGATTGAACGTGGGCGTTCTCAACATCTTCCTGCTCGTCCTCATGTTTCTCTCGGGTGTGCTCACCGTGATTCTCGTGCTCATGCACTCTGGCAAGGGCACTGGCGTCTCCGACATGATTGCCGCCTCGATGTACAATGCCAACTCCGGCTCGGGTGTCTGGGAGAAGAACCTCGACCGTCTCACGGTCATCACCACCACGGTCTTCATGGCGAGCATCATCATCATGGCGCTCACCTTCCCTCTTGGCACGATCTAGTCCGAGCTTCATGGGGCACCGCACTCGGGGAGTGGACCTACGTCCGCTCCCCGATTTTTCTCCCCACTTTGACTAGAGAACCTGGAAAAGCAACCTGTCCCCTTTTCCAGGTACGCTTGCCAGCTGCAAACTGCCGACGAGCCGCAATTAACCGTTTCGTAACCGACCTTCCCCGCGCCGTTTTTGCCCCAAATGGTCATTTGGTATACAGTAGCGAGGTAGTTCTGTTAAGGGCAGGTCAAGGTTCGCCTGTCCCGGGGAAGGTCGGAGCGGGGGACAAATCGGTTGTCCCACTTCGAAGATTCAGGAGGAGGATCAATGTTCGATAAGTTTGGTGGTGTCACCCGTCGCAACTTCGTGAAGGGTGGCGTGGCGGCTGGCGCCCTCGCGGGCCTCGCGGCGTGCTCGAGCTCCAACGGGAGCAGCACCAGCACGACCGCTTCCAACAGCTCCAGCACCTACACGGGCGGCTCCGTCTCGTATTACATCAACGACCCCGTCGCCATCGACCCCTACAACTGCCAGGAGTCCGAGGGCACACAGGTCGTGAAGTGCCTCTTCGATCCTCTGACGAAGTATGACTGGGCGAACCAGGAGCTGCTCCCGGCTGCCGCCGAGTCCTGGGAGGCCAACGATGACGCCTCCGAGTTCACCTTCCATCTGGTCAAGGGTGCCAAGTTCCACAACGGCGATGCCGTCACCTCCGAGTGCTTCAAGCGTGGTTGGGAGCGCATGTGCGACTCGACCATGACGACCCCCTCTGAGGTCTCCTACCACCTCGATCCCGTCGTCGGTGCCAAGGACATGGTCGCCGGCAAGGCCACCGAGATCTCCGGCGTCACCTGCCCCGATGACAACACGCTCGTTGTCAAGCTGACCGCCCCCATGGCTGACTGGCCTATCGTCTGCTCGCACCAGGCCCTCGACCCCGTTCCGCAGGCCGCGCTCGACGACCCCGCGTCCTTCCTCACCGCCCCCATCGGCAACGGCCCCTTCAAGATGGACGGCGAGTGGGTCTCCGGCCAGTACATCAACGTCGTCAAGTTCGATGACTACTACGGCACCTCCGCCAACATCGATGCCGTGAACTTCTCCATCCAGAAGGACCCGGACACCGCGTTCCTGGAGTTCACCGCCGGCAACATCGACTTCACCTCCATCCCCTCCGGCCGTTTCGCTGAGGTCAAGCAGCAGTACGGCGAGTCCTCTGACGGCTACACCGTCACCAAGGGCGCGCAGGTCGTCGATGGCGCCGAGGCCTCCACGTACTATCTTGCCGTCAACTGCCAGGACGCGACGATGAGCAACATCAACGTCCGCCGTGCCATCTCGCTGGCCATCAACCGCCAGAACATCTGCGACACCCTCTTCGAGGGCGTCCGCAAGCCTGCCACCAACATCTTCCCGCCGATCATCGACGACGACTCGTCCAACGACTGGCAGGACTGCTACTACGACAAGGACGCCGCCCAGAAGCTCGTCGACGACAACAACCTTGCCGGCACCAAGATCACCCTCTCCTGCAACTCCGGCGGCGGTCACGAGGACATCATGGCCTGCATCCAGGGCGACCTTCAGGCCGTTGGCTTCGAGGTCGAGATTGAGGCTACCGAGTGGGCCGCCTACCTGCAGAAGCTCGGCGACGGCAGCTTCCAGATCGGTCGTCTCGGCTGGATCGCCGACTATCCGACCATGGACAACTTCCTCTACCCGAATTTCTTCTCCACGGCTGACAACAACTACTCCAAGTGGAACAGCCCTGACTTCGACGCGAAGGTTGAGGCGGCCCGCAAGATCGTCGACGACGACGAGCGTCGTGCGGCCTATCGTGAGGCCAACCAGATCGTCGGAGACGACATGCCGGTCATCCCCATCATGTGGTATGCGCACAACCACGTGGGCTCCGACAAGTTCAAGTCTGTCTACTACGACGCCGCCGGCATCGCGCACCTCGCCACCTGCCAGCTCAACACCAAGTAGGTCGATCTCATCCCGCTCGGCTGATTGACGGGGCATCGGAGCTACATCCGGTGCCCCGTTTTTAGTTATTATCGATTTGTTAATTTGCGCCTGAAACGCGGGTAACTCATACCCGTCTGGTGGTTGGTGTGCCGAGCCAACCGCTATACTCACTCATGTTGTGTAGCTGCCTGCCCACAACTCGTGCAGTTCGGCAGACCTAGGGAGTTTCGATGGGTAAATACATCCTCAAGCGAGTGCTCCAGTTCATCCCCGTGTTTCTGGGCGTGACCCTCATTCTCTTCCTCATGGAGAACGTGGTCCCCGGCGACCCGATCAAGCTGATTGCGGGTGAGAAGAAGCTTGATGCCGTCACCGAGCAGAACCTGCGCGTCTCGTTCCACCTCATTGAGACCGACTCGGATGGCAACGTCATCTACGATGCGAACGGCAACACCATCGAGACGCCGCTGTGGAAGCGCTACGTCCTCTACATCAACGGACTTCTCCACGGTGACCTCGGCGTCTCGTATCAGAAGGCCGGTCAGTCGGTGTCGAGCATCATCGCGGCCAAGTATCCCTACACGGTAAGGCTCGCCATCGTGGCCATTATCTTGGAGGCGGTGCTCGGCATAGGTGCGGGCATGATCTCAGCGATAAAACGCTACTCGTTCTGGGATATCCTCGTCACGTTGCTGTCGGCGCTGTTCGTCTCGATGCCCGCCTTCTGGTTGGGCATGCTCTTGCAGCTGTTCTTTGGCATCTTCCTCAAGAACGCCACGGGCGGAGCGTTCTACCTGCCTATCTCCGGCGTCGGCGGCCCCTATGCCGACTTCCCGAGCTGGGTCTACTACATCCTCCCGGCGTTCACGCTGGCCGCGATCTCGATGGCGTACACCGCACGCATCATGCGCTCCCAGCTCCTCGAGGTCCTCAACCAGGACTACATCCGCACCGCCAAGGCCAAGGGCCTCTCCAAGCGTGACGTCATCCGCAAGCACGCGCTCAAGAACGCCCTCATCCCTGTCGTCACCTACATCGGCATGGACTTCGGCGGCATGCTCGCCGGTGCCATCCTCACTGAGACGGTCTTCAACTGGCCGGGCATCGGATACGAGACGTATCGAGCCATCACCCAGCGAGACTGGCCCATCGTGCTCGGGTCCGTCACGGTCATCATCATCGTGGTCATGATCATCAACCTCGTAGTAGACGTGAGCTACGCCTTCCTTGATCCTCGCATCAGGTTCGGCGCGCCCAAGGACAAGAACTAGGAAGGGGGGAGAACCAATGGCTGAGAACAAGGGCACCGCTCGGAACGACGACTTCTCCAACGACAACCTCGGAGTCTTCTCCGAGAAGGCCGCGGCGGCAGCCGCCAACGCCCCCACGTCCTCGCGCACCCTCTGGGGAGACGCCTGGAAGAGGATCAAGAAGAACCGCCTGGCAATGACCCTCATCGAGCTGATGGTCGTCATCGCCGTCATCGCCATCACCGCCGACCTCTGGGTGCCCCAGTGGCTTGGCAACCCCACGGACATCGACTCCACGACCATGGCGACGGAGTCGAGGCTCCCCCCGTCCGCTGAGCACCCCTTCGGTACCGACACCCTCGGTCGTGACGTACTCTGCCGCGTCATCTACGGCTCGCGCATTTNNGCGGCCTTCTCGCCACCGCCATCTCGACCGTCATCGGACTCATCGCCGGCGCACTCGCCGCCTACTACGGTGGGTGGTGGGACACGATAATCATGCGACTCGCCGACGTCTTCCTGGCGTTCCCCTACACGCTGTTCGTGATCGTCATGCTCGCCGTCATCGGCTCGGGCATCCAGAACGTCTTCATCGCCATCGGCGTCCTCGGCTGGCCGTCCATCGCCCGAGTCTTCCGCTCGGCGATCCTCTCGGTCAAGGAGAACGACTACGTCGACGCCGCCCGCTCCATGGGTGCCTCCGACGCGCGCATCATCGTCCGCCACATCTTCCCCAACTCGGTGGCGTCCATCGTCGTCTACGCGACGATGAACATCGGCTCCGCGATCCTCACCGAGGCGGCGCTCTCGTACCTGGGCATGGGCGTCACCGCCCCCAACCCGTCATGGGGCCTCCTCATCCAGGATGGCCAGACCTACCTGGCAACCCAGCCGTGGCTCATGATTATGCCCGGCATTGCCATCCTCACCACGGTGCTCGCCTTCACCCTCCTCGGCGACGGCCTGCGCGATGCCCTCGACGTCAAGATGAAGGACGCATAGACCATGGCTAAGAAGATCAACAGAGTGCAGATGAACCTCAAGGAGCAGCCGGTTCCCGAGGGTTCCCACCTGCTTGAGGTCGACAACCTGCAGATGTACTTCCACACGCAGGATGGCGTGGTCAAGGCCGTCGACGGCGTGACGTACACGCTCGACCGCGGCGAGACGCTCGGCGTGGTCGGTGAGTCCGGCTCTGGCAAGTCTGTCACCGCCCTGACCATCATGGGCCTCATCGACATGCCCCCAGGACAGATCGAGGGCGGAGACGTCCGCTACCGCGGGCAGTCGCTGCTTGAGATGAGCGAGCTGCAGATGCAGGACATCCGCGGCAACGACATCGCCATGATCTTCCAGGACCCCATGACGTCGCTCAACCCCGTCTACACCATCGGTCGCCAGCTGGGAGAGGGGCTTCGCCTCCACCGCGGCTACACCAAGGAGCAGGCCACCGCACGCGCCATCGAGCTTCTCGACATGGTCGGCATCCCCAACCCCGAGGAGCGCGTCAAGGACTATCCGCACCAGTTCTCGGGCGGCATGCGCCAGCGCGTCATGATTGCCATGGCGCTCGCGTGCGATCCCGACATCCTCATCGCCGACGAGCCGACCACGGCCCTCGACGTGACCATCCAGGCCCAGATCATCGAGCTCATGATGAAGATGCAGGAGCAGAACGGCAACGCCATCGTCATGATCACGCACGACCTCGGCGTCGTCGCCGACATCGCCGACAAGATCATGGTCATGTACGCCGGTCGTCCCGTGGAGTTCGGCACCGCCGAGGAGATCTTCTACAACCCCATCCATCCCTACACCTGGGGCCTCGTCCGCTCGATTCCCGACCCGGTCATGACCGAGAAGCA
Source organism: Atopobium sp. UBA2090 (assembly GCA_002331575.1). Lineage (GTDB taxonomy): Bacteria > Actinomycetota > Coriobacteriia > Coriobacteriales > Atopobiaceae > Olsenella_D. Next base: position 24,006 of record DCZG01000085.1, read on the forward strand.
CCCGCTCACGCCCATCAACGGCAACCCGCCCTCGCTGGTCAACGTGCCTACCGGCTGCTCCTTCTCGCCGCGCTGCCCCTATGCTACCGAGAAGTGCCACACCGAGCGCCCGAAGAGGTACGTCACCGAGACCGGTCACTACTCCACCTGCCACTACAGCATGGAGGCCGACTTCGTCAAGGCCAATGCGCCTGCCACGAGCCGCACGCGCAAGGCCGCCCAGAAGTCCGCTGCCACCGACGTCGCCCCCGTCAAGGCCGACGTCGCCGAGAAGGGAGGCGAGGAGTAATGGCCGAACCCCTGCTTCACGTCGAGCATCTCACCAAGGAGTTTCCCGTCGACTCGAGCGTCTTCGGCGGCGAGAAGAAGAAGGTCAAGGCCGTCGAGGACGTGAGCTTTGACATCTATCCCGGCGAGACCCTCGGCCTCGTCGGCGAGTCCGGCTGCGGCAAGTCGACGACCGGCCGCTGCATCATGCGTCTCACGACCCCAACCTCGGGAACCGTCCTCTTCAGTGGTCACGACGTGGCCAAGATGAAGAAGAAGGAACTCAAGACGATGCGCCGCAACATGCAGTACATCTTCCAGGACCCGTACGCC
>DCZG01000085.1:24736-24922 GCA_002331575.1 Atopobium sp. UBA2090
CAGCGCCAGCGTGTCGGCATCGCTCGCGCCTTCGCCCTGCGCCCGGAGCTGATCATCTGCGACGAGCCCGTCTCCGCCCTCGATGTCTCGATTCAGGCACAGGTCCTCAACCTTCTCGCCGACCTTCAGCAGGAGTTCGGCACGGCGTACCTGTTCATCGCCCACGACCTCTCCGTCGTCCAGCAC
>DCZG01000045.1:0-27321 GCA_002331575.1 Atopobium sp. UBA2090
AGGATAACCTCTGGTCAGTGCAGCTCAAATATACCCCTATTTATCTCGTGAAATGATGCATGTCGCGAGTGGGACATCACTTCTAGTAATTGAATATGGGAATCGAATTGCCAAGAATTGTGCTTCGCCCGTGAGCTGGGAAAAGGCACCGCGAGCGTCTGTCGTCTTTTTCGCATTAAACGACCGCTCGCATCAATAGACGCATTGTTCAAACGATGATGGGTCGACGGTCTTCCCAAGTCTTTCGTAGTGCTTGTTCCAGTTGCTCTTGGTGCCGAGTTCACAAATGATGACAGAGTCTTCTCTGAGATTAACTAGTTTCTTTATTCGGCTTTTCATTCGCGTAAATGCTGCGCCGCGTGCTGTGACGAAAAAGACGCTTGCTTGTACCCTAAAACCATAGGAGAGCAAGTAATCCGAAACCTTGCTCCTACGTTTGCCATCAACAATGTCATATGCGATGAGGTATCTTGTTGGCTCGTCATTCATCGCATGTGTATCCCTTGATAGCAACTTTGGGAGTGCTCGAGAAAACCTAGTATTTGGCGAGCCTGGATTTCGATTGCCCTTCTCCACGATACTTTGTATTTGAATATAGGATGGATGAACTCCGTTGCCATTCTGCGTTCATAACACTCGATGAGCGCTTTTCGCGCGGACTGGTTCATCCGAACACTGCCGCACACTGTTGTGAAATCGCTTGGAGAGACGATTTGGCAGTTTATGAGCGTCTGGACAACGGAGTCTACTACTGGCGCACGAAACTCTTCCATGAGATCGAGAGCAAGAGCTGGTTTGTTGCGACTGGACGAGTGTAAGAACCCTGCATTAGGATCAAGGCCGCATGCTGTTATCGACCTTATCTCGTCGGCAAGTAAGAGGGAGTAAGAGTAGTTGAGCATCGAGTTGATTGGATCGGATGCAGGTCGTCCCGAGCGCCCGAACCATGTCCAGTCATTCCTGAATCCTTCTTTAATGAGAAGTGGCCAAAATTGAAAATAGAGTGCTGCTGCCTTTCCTTCAATACCCATTAACTCTTCTAGATCATGAGAGTCCTCACATTGCCGTTGAAGATTGCGAAGGCATTTTATTAATTCAGAGTCGCTCGTTGAACGTCGTAGCTGTGTCGCTTGATTGGCTATTTTCGAGCTGATAAATTCTATTGCTAAGGGGAGGGAGCCGTCATGGGACAGGAGGTGTTGTAACTGCCTCGTCGAACCATTTGGTCCCATCGAGGAATTTGTCCACCCGACGAGTCTGCCTGAGGCAGTGCACCACTGGATGGGGATGTTCCGATAGAGGAGCTCTTTAATCAGTCCGCCAGACAGGTTGATGTTCCCATGGAGTTGGACTGCCTGCACTGTTTCCAGCGGAATCGACCCGATGGAATCCCCCTTGTACTCAATGATCATTCTTCCTTGTTTTGTGTGAGCATATGTCCCCTGAATCTCAAGATGGATTACCTTTGCGTCTCTGATGGGTGCACGTACGGATTTTTGAACCGGGCGCAGATATCTCTCGTCAGGTAGACAGACATCCACATGAGAACAGAAGTTACACCGAGGATCATCTTCAAGGGCTTCTGGTGATGACATCGACTGAACGATGTCCCTTGTTTCAATCACAAAGTGCCTGGCCGTCTCAAAGTCAGCATCCGAGAGGGGTACGGGAACTGTCAAATTGTGATTAGTAAAGTAGACCTCTGTGCCTGCGACCTTCTCGCCCATTTCTTGCATGCAGAGAGCCTGGAGGGCTAGCTGTACTCGCGTGCCCTCGATGACCTCGGGCTTCTTGCGGACGGGAGTTGCCTTGTACTCTCGCAGCACAAGTCCTCCACCAGCCCTTCTTACCACATCGGTTTTTCCGACGATTCCGAGTTGTTCGCTCTTTATTTCAATGGAGGATGCCTCTGTCTCGGAAAAGGAGACAGAGGCATCAATGCGTTCGTGGGAGGTAGTCCCAGCTTGCATCTGAAAGGTATCTGTTTGCTCTCCCTGAGCCTCGAGCCATGCTCTTCGAGGGCAATAGCAACATTGAACGACCAGGCTGATGGGGATGGGATCAGACTCGTCCATGTGTGTGCTCCGTTGATGGCAAAGCGTGGATATTGCCCGGCAACGACCAGTATTCAGGACAGCTCGCGGATCCACCGACGTATCTCTCATAAGTTGCGATGCAGTCGACCTGATGACTCAGTAGCCATGATGCATCACCCCTCATTTCTATTGGAAGCGTGCTCTCGAGAAGGCTACGCTGGTCGCTATTCTGGACGAGCCATCGCCCTAGGCGATATATCGATGAGCAGCGGCAAATCGCCAAGTATCTCTCGACTGTGATTGGACGCTGGTTGATGGGCAGAACAAAGAGCATCGAGCTTCTTCGGCCGGACTTCTCTCTGATTACCCCAGTGGACAAAGAGCCGCATGAAAACATCCCATGAACGACCGGCCTTGTAGGAAAGCAAGATATTGCCTGATAAGCAACCCATGAGAGCAAAACATCTGCCGAGCCGGGACGCCGGAACCCACATGCATTGCGTGTCTCTCCAGCACTATCCACTGCCCTTCCAGAGATCCTATCGGCGATTTCGTCTGTGGTGAGCGGGGCAATCGTATCAAGGAGCTTTATGTACTTGTTAATCATGAACTCGCTGCCGCTATTCCTCGCGGACATTTCCCAAACGCTTGCTCCAAGGTCAAGATTAGAAAAGTCGGGATTTCCCTTTCTGTCGTGGCCCCAGTAACACGGATAACCCAGTGAGCCGGCAAGGTTTGTGACAAGCGGGATTGACGAGGCCGTGCTGTCAATGGCCTCACACCGTGAAAGGAAGTAATTGGCCCACTCTTTGTCGGTGAAACTCTTTGAGATACGTGGGCTTAGGGGGGAGTGATTCCTTCCACCAATCAGTATTTTTTTTGAGAGAACATCGCGAACCGCGACCATCTGCTCTTTGAACTTCCATATCGATGCTGCAACAGTATCTTCTTCAAGCTCGCCATGAATGGTAGAAACACTCATCACTCTCGGATTGACCCAAGAGATAACAATGGACTCGTCGATGTCATCATCTTCGTTGAGGATCGATGCGATGCCGAGGAGCTCCATCTGCGACAGCATATCGCTGCTGTTCCTTGAAAGTTTCATCGTTCGTCACCTGCTGATATCCTGACGTCTGCTGCGCGTACGATAGCCTCGAGAAACGCAATTCTCCAGAAGCCAAACTCGTTGCTCGTGACAGAAACCAGATGCTCCCATTCGCCTTGGTCGAAAAGTTCTACCATTGATACAAGGTGGTCATCAAGAAGCTGCTCATCCTTAGTTAACCCCGTGCCTGACCATATGAAAGAATCGCGTCCGTATCCATGTGACGTTCCGACGAGTCTGGTGACAAGATTCTTTTGAGTAGAATTGCGAAGCGCAGACCACGTCATAGCTGCAGACAGCTGCTCGTGTCTCCATCCAACGATTCCAAGTCGATGACGAGCGCTGATCACACAAACTCGAGATGAGATTCGTCCCTTTGCGAGTGGGCTGCCTACTTGGCTTCTACCCCTGAGCATCTCTTGGAAACGAGAGTCGATCTTTCCGTCATCATGTCGCTTTCCGGCTTCTTCAAGGGCGTCCTTGATTGTGCCGTCGATACCCAGTGCTTCGGCAAGCGTTGATGCCATTTTCGCAACATCAGCGCTATGAGAGGCGAGAGTGATTGGCTTACTGGCTGCCATCTCTAGTCCGCTCGAGCTGGCATCGGATAGGTTTGGTTGACAGATGACGAAGACACGATTTGCATCAGGGAGAGAAACTGCAGATTCTTCCAGGTCTGGGCAATCTTGCACGACGAGAACCTCAGCTGTTGGGATGCAATCGAGGTAGCTCTTGCTGCAGCCCTTCTCTTCGAGGTCCTTCGCAAGGCTCTCGAGGAGCTCTTGGTCGACCGGATCAAGTCCATCATCAGTACGAGCAAGTACCTGTGTGCAGAAAGAACCAAGAGCAGACTTCATCGCTTCACTTGAAAGACCAATATCGTAACTGCCGAGAATGAACGGGTGCTTGCAAGGCTCGTCCTTTCCTTCTCCCCGTACGAGAAGAGCGGATTCGTAAACGTCATGAATACACTCGAATTCATTCTTTGCCGAAAGCTCCCCATATGGCGGAATCGTATTCTCCTTGAAGAACCTCGCATCCTCTTGATCAAAGACCAAAAGGCTCCCCGGCCTCAGCGTGTCAGGGTCAAATTCATCGGGCACCTTTTCTGCATCACCAGCGTTAAGGCTCTCGCAGGAAAACGTGGTTCCATCATTCGAGAGGAAGAAGCGAGAGAGTGCTTTTGTCTTCCCTGCCATCTCAAGGATTCTCTTCGCGGATCCAATGGGGCATGGGAGTCGCTCCTCCGGTAGTGACGGGACTCTCGACAGGATTCCAAGTGCGACCTGGCCGTCTTTTGGAAGTCCTCCTCTTACGACGATATCAAGGTCGCTGTCCTCGTCTGTCGAGAAGTCATCTCGCAGCCAAAGATCGAGGTCGGCTCTGTTTACTCTTGTGCCTGTCCCAAGGACTCCCTCGTCGGCGGCAAGGTCTTCGCTAGTGTGAGAGAAGTATTCGACGTCATTTCTTTCGAGTCTTTGGAATACCTTTCTCTTACTTGTCGTGCCAGGAACGTCATTGTTTGCAAGCCAGTTTGGACTGACCCCTTCGATTGGCAGGGTTTCCAACCATGCTCTGCTCTCCAGTAGGTCACGAGAGGAGTAGGGACCAATCGGTTTTTCAGGGATGAATACAATGACCTGTGCATCTGGATAGTGGCCAAATCGATTGACACGACCAAAACGTTGCACAAGCGATGTGGCGGGAGCAAGTTCAGTAACCATGGTTTGGCAATCATAGTTCATGCCAACTTCAAGAGCCTGAGTTCCGACGATGAAGATTTCCTCATCGTGCTCCTCGCAATATGCTATCGAGCTGATTTCCTGGTCGCGGTCGTGAGGCCGCATACGGCCGACAACCGTGATGCACTTTTTCTCGCTGTTCTTCCTTAATGCCTCGGCAACCTTGAGTGCAAGCGAGACGGTATTTAGGATGACTCCGACCGAGCCAATGTGGCCCTGGCATGCTGCCGCAATAGACGAGGCGTATTTCTCTCCCGTCTCCGAGGACTCCTTTAGGATGATGCCTTTTTTGCTATTCAATCTCCTCGCAAGGTTTTCGTCCAGAAGGAGGTCGTCCTGAGTGACGCCTACGATATTCTCTGCGCAAGCTTTCGATGGTGGGGTTGCAGTTGATTCGACTACTTGAAGTGGCTTGAGTGGGAAGTTGCTCAGGGGCATCTTCGAGAGACCCTCTATGTTCTTGACACGGGATGCGGTTTGAACGAGCTGTCTATTGAGGTGCGCCTCGTCGACAACGAGAACAGTGTCATACGCCAAGAGCCCTGCCTCAATCGGGCGTGCTCCCTTGCTGATGCCATATCCCCGGAACAGAAGGCGACTGCCAAACATATCAGGGGTGGAGCAAATGATCATCACCCGCTCGGGGTGGGATCTCCAGTCCCTGTCAAGACCAGGAACATCGGTCCCACCATGCATGCTATCGACAGACAGAGGAGGAGTTGAGCTTTCGTTGTCGTCTACTCCGACGATAGCCTGCCTTGCAGAAAGACGATTGGCAACGAGTTCCAAAATCCCATCGTCATCGGGTTTACTGATGCCAACGTGCATCTGAGAATCAGCAAGAAGTCGAGAGATGTCCTGCGCGTGGATAAACTGAGAGTCGACAAGTGACCTTCTATTGACAACAAGGCATATCCTTCGCGGCAGATTTCTTGGGATGCCATAGCTTCCAGCAAATGCATTCAGGAAGACATGTACTTCTTCGACCGCGGTCTTGCCAGCCCCAGTCGGCGCTCCGATCTGATTCGGCCAATCACCGGATTCTGCCACGTATTTCATGAGACGAACCTGCCAGCTATATGGTTCATAACCATTTACCGCCAGATAAAAGCGGGAAAAAAGGCCCTCAAGTTCATCCATCGATTGCCTCCCCTGCAGATGTGGACACTTCTGTTGCTTCGGGAATATCGAAGGGAACGAGAAGCCCTCCGCCAAGGTGACGAGTCTGACCTATGGCAACGACGAGCTCACTGCAGCCAGTCGCGGAGAGGTCGACGAGAGCGTGCGCTCCAACGAGCATACTGCCCCTGTTGACGTGGTGAACATAGTATCGGATGTTGCTCGTGGGGACGATGTGGCCTCCACAGACCCCAATGCCAGACTCGCTGACAGCCTCCGCCAGAGCAACTCTGCCGGCATCGCCGTTCCCTGTGCCGGGGAAGCAATCTCTCCAGACGTAGCCAATTGCTACACGGGCATCGTCGTCGATGTTCCAGCGAGAGCCGTCTTTCTTGGCTCTTGTGGGCGGTCGGTTGTTGGAGATGAACAAAGGCTCGGTTTCAAACAAGCGCCTATACCCATCTGGGATTGGCTTCCAGAAACGAGATAGGTCCAATCTCTCCCCAGAAAACGAGACCTGTCTACTCCCGAGATAACGCGAGAAGAGGGACCGTACTTTTGAGAGAGCTCTGACAACAGTCATTTCCTCGTCTATCGAGGCGCCTTGTGGAATCATGACGAGCAGAGAGTCGTTCTCTGGCAAGTAGTCATTGCGAATTGGCATGGCGCTCGTGACCATCTGAATGGCAAGCCCGTTTGGGAGAGGGTCATCATCGCGAATAGCGCGCTGCATGATTCGTGGCAGGCCATCACCGCAGTAGCGCGATAGGGCCTGGTGGAGGCAGACCGCCCAACTGGTGTAATCCTCCCGGGGGATCCCGCTACAGTCAAACGAGAGGTAATATCCTGTTCTCCAAGGAGTGGCCTGCTCAATTTCCCGTGCGACGTGGGCGCTGCGGTAGTATTGAACGCCGACGCAGCCGGTAAATACTGACGCGTGCTGTTCGGAGGCGCTTTGTGTTTGGCTGTCCTTGAACTTCCGTGCTCGCATGGCCTGATGCTGTTCTTCGAGCTCGTTGAGGCGCCCGGTTTCCGCGACCGAGAGACTGAGGGCGCTGAATGATGGATTGCATCGAACGAGCGCATCGGATGGTATTTGGCTGTCGATTGCCGTGCTTATCCTGACGGGACATACTGCTTCTCCGAGATAGGGAACCTCGTGAGCGATTTCGTCGAGCCTCTCCGCGATTCCATTCTCTGGCATGATGTTCCAATACCAGCAAACGGGTCCAAATAGTGACGAAATCACTGAGGCGGGTCGGGGAGACTTGCCCTTTCCAGTGCTCTTCTTGGTGCCCTTGAGCCCAACCGTTTCTCCGAGGTCACGATAGACAACTGCATCGGTGCTTGCGAGGATGGCCTTGGGAAGCATGACAGCATCAGGGGGATTACTCTCCAGCCATGAAAATACTCTTGTATCAGATGGGCTGAGGGGGTTTCCTGGTGCTGTATCTTCGAGTCGCTCGAGGGAAAATGCGGCAGCGAGAAGCGCCGAGTACAACCTAGCTGGGGTGGGGTAGGACTCTTGAGCCTCCGCCACATCTCTGCCCTGGTAAAAACCAAGATAGAAGTCAGCTGTGATTGCGTAGGCCATAGTTACTCCCCGTCGGCCGTGTCATCCGCGTTGCTGAGGACTGCGGGCTCACCGATGACATTGAGAGTCTGGCCATGCCAGTCGACGCCAGCAACCGATGACGCTTTCTCATAGGCTTCGCTCAGCAGCTTGTCCGACTCTTCGATAGTGGGGGGCACGAGGACAACTCGCTCGCCAAAGCGCTTGTAGAGTACGAGATTGGGAGCCTCGTTCTCTACAAGGTGCGCATTTGCCCGTAGGTTGAGGTCTGCGTCCGCGCGCGACATTGCATTAATGGCAATGGCTGCGAGCAACGCGCGGATTGCCTTGTCGCCTTCGATGCCTTTCCCAAAGCACAGGGCGCGTAGCGTCGAAAGGCTCAGGACGCGAGAGCGAATAATCTCACGAACAGAGATGCCATCGAGTGCGTCGGGACCGACTCCTGGAGGGATGGCTCCAATGACAAAGGAGCTTGCCTTGTCGCTGCCCTTTTTCGCGGCTTGGCCAACGCGCTCGCGAATCCTGGCATCGTCTGCTTTCGAGAAGGTGATGCTTGCGGCAACTGGATCAATGCGTGCACCGCTTCTATGCATGACGGTATCCTTTGGCAACGAGTCCTGGTCAGAAAGGATCCCGATGATTTCCCCAGTTAGGCAAGATGCAAAGCGTGCCTGGTTAACGCGACGGGTTGAGTCCCAGCAGCCAAGCAGTACGCTGATTGGGCTGATTTCGAAGAGTCCGCCCGCGCTTGCGGGAGTGGAATTTCGTGCAGCAAGATACTTCGCGTTCTGGAGAATGGACGTCTCTGGGCTCTCTGCATCGAAGCCGAGACGAATGTGGGCATCAAATGCGCGATGGGGCAACTGTAGGTCAGTCTCAACGAGTTCGTCAGGCTTGCTTTCCCTGTACACTACGCGTATTACTGGCATCCGAGAAAGAATGTCATGGCCTTCGCGGATTGCTTGGCACAGAGCCGCTTCGAGTCGGTTAGCCTCTGAAGTTCGAGAGTCGATAAGAACGACATTCGTCGGCACTCCGTCATACTCCCGAATGGAGAAACAGTAGGTCGGATTCTTTCCCTCGGTGTACTTTGCCGGAGCGACGAGAGATGACGGGCCGCCTGCGAGCCCGAGGCGTGTGACATCAGAGAGTGCGCTTGGTCCTCCTGCACATGCGGTCTCTTCGAGCATTGCCAGATCGATTCTTTCTTCCTGCATGACAACCTTCCTTTCTCCGTTGGAACGTATGAACCAATATTGCTTAATAGTAAGTATTAATAAATACCGAACAAGAAATAACTCTAGCACTTATCGGCTATACTAGAAACCCAACAGGACATGAATTCGATTTATGGGAGAATATCTAAGATAGAAAGATGAGATGCTCCCCGCTGACTGGATTTATGCGGTCCCTTCGTTGGGGGTAGTAGGTATTTCTATTACGGTCCAGAAATACGGCTAGGACATTCCTAGCCCCTTCGCTACGTATGGATGCATATTGCATATGGAACACCGCCGTCTAGAATGACTATCAGTTCTTGTCGGCTCAGAGCCGATGCCCGGAAGGGCGCCGCGACTCTTGCGGAAGCGTCAGCTGGATTCGTCCGGCGGGGCGCGGGGGCGGGACCTTCGGGCCCTCGCCCCTTCTCTCACCTCATGGCAGCAGCCATCGCCGCGACCTCCTCGTCCGTGAGCTTCTCCCTGAGTTCCACGTGCTCCTCGACAATGGAGAGGAGCTTGTGAGCGGCAGACAGCTCGACCTCGCTCGAATCGACTCGGAGCAGGCGTCTGATCACTTCGGCTCGGTGCTCGTCGGACTCGAGCACGTCGCGGCACGTTGCCACATGCCCCGCGACGCGTCGCTGAGCCGGAGTGGGGGAGAGTGGGCACCCCGCCTCCTGGTCCCACATGCGGGGGAAGCCTCTTGCCTCGAGCAGCCTCATGAGCTGGGGAAGCTCGTCCGGATAGGCATTCGTTCCAGCGGACGAGAAGGCCGTGTCGCCCTCTCCGACGTCGAGACGCCACGAGAAGTCGGGTCTCTCGGGATTCGAATCGGCCTCGTAGCGCTTCTCCCACAGATGAAGCCTAAGGTCGAGCAGGGAGTCCGGAAAGCTCCTCTCGCTGCCGGCCCGGTCTCCGGAGTCATGCAGTTCGAGGTTCCTTCCAATGCCCCCCCACCTCCAGAGGCGTGAGAAGGAAGCTTGCCTCGAGCCGGGCCCGCCAGACGTAGCCGTCGTGCCCTTGAGGAGCCCGGACGCGTTCGATGACCGCTCGCCTTCTCGAGACCTCGTCGTTCAGGAGCATCATCTCGAGCCTGAGCGCGTGACAGTCGGCAACCGTGTTGAATCTCCTGACCTGCTGCTCGTTGAGGTTGAGCCACCGAAGCATGTCCTCGATCGTCTCTCGGTCCTCTTGGGAGTTGTTCCAAGACCGGTAAGAGGGGCCGTCGAAGTCTGGTCGGCTCGGCTCGTACATCTTCTCTATCACGGCAGGGGAGAAGACCTTCTGGATCCTGAAGTTCTCGATGAGCGAGCGGCGCATGACGACGTGCCGGAGGCCGTGCCTACCTCGCGGTCGACCTATCACGTCGATCTTCTCGTATCCGTCGCCCCAGTTGGCTGGCAGACAGTAGACCTTCGTGCCGGCGGAGAAGTGCCTCGTTCCGCTCACGATGCGGCGGTCTTCTCCGTGGGGGTGTTCTCCGATGACGTTGCCGACGAGGCACCATACCCAGGTGGGCGGCTCGGTCGTGGGCTGCTCGTCATTGTCCGCACTGACGTCGGCTGGCGTGTCGCTGGCCGCGTCACGCGCCTCTGCCCGCGCTACGGCATCGTGGATGTACTCTTTCCAGGGGATGATCCTCCCGCTGGCAATGTCATAGGAGTACTCGAACGAATGAGCGACCATCTCGGTGGCTTCGTGCCTGGTGAAGGCACCCTTCTCGACAACGTCCTTTATGAGGACGCGGGTCATGGGAGCGAAGGCGCGCTTCTCGCCAGCCATTGCGACGCAGGAGATATTGTCTGAGCCCTTGTGCCTGGGGATTCCAGTCACGACGAGCAGGGTGCCTGCATCATCCTGGACGATGTCCCCGACATCCAGTTTGAGGTTGCGTCTGCGCTCCATCTCCGCCACGCGTTCGGGATTGAGGATGCGATCGACCTCCGCTCGCACGCTCGGGTTTGCCATCCTCCAGTCTTTTCTCACGTCCTTCGGCGGGATGTCGCATCGGTCCAGGTAGTCGACGAAGTCCCGCGCCACCTCGGCGGGGTCGAAGTCTGGATGGTTGTATCCGTAGATGAGCTCCGCGGCCTTCTGCCTACTGATTTCCTTCAGCACGGACGAGCTTGAAAAGACGGACCTGAGGGCTATTGCGTTGACCGTGTAACGCTCGCCGTGCTCGGGTTCCCAGGCGCAACCCTCTAAGGCGTCCTCGCCAAACCGGTACACCCATCCATCGGTGCCAAGATAGGACGGTGCCTTGTCCCGCATCACCACGTGGTCGATGTCATCGATGCCAAACTCCCCGTAGGGTGGAATGCCGTTTGGCCCCTTGGGAAGGCGCTCGTCGAAGAAGCGCCACCTCTTGCCAGGCTTGATGACCGTGTCGATGGTGACGTGCGTCCCGTCCTTGAGGACGACGACGTCGTAGTCACTGAGGTCCTCGAACATGACCATACGCCTCCTCGCATGGGTTGGCCTGCTACGGCTGCATCGTCGCACAGCGACGGGACACGAATGAGGGGAGGGACACTATAGGCAGACGCTACTGGCGCCCGTGCAGCAGGTCGCCAATCGCGTCGACTGCGCCAATGAGGCGACCGTCGCCCTTGGCGCGTGCGACTATTCCTCTCCTTGCGAGCTCGGACTTGAACGCCTCGGAGCTCGTCACCTCGGCGATGACCTCGTCGGAGGCTTTTACTCTTGGGGTGTCCACCATCTCCGTTGAGTCGGGCTGAAGCGCATCCACGGTCACGTCTCGATATCCATGCTCGGGTCGCACGTCTGTCATGTTCACGAGGTCAAGGCACCAGCGACCACACCATCCATCCGGACCGAAGTCGGGGGAGAACAGCGTTGGTATCGGGTCCATTCGAAGCCAGCGGCATTCGCCATTGGACGCCTTGTAGACGGATTGCACCGGTGCCTGCTCACGGTCGACGAACTCGTGGCGCGTCTCGCTCACGGCGTATCGGTAGTGTCTGACCTCAAGGTCATACGGGCCGCAATAGGGGACGTCCTGCTCGCCGCTGTCGCCGGCAAGGACGCTGCCGGGGTGGCTCTTGCCCCGTGACTCGGGAAAGTGGCCCGTCACATCGGAGAAGCGGCTGACCACGTCCTCGTAGGCGTATCCGTCAAAGAGCGCGGCAATCCGGCGTTCGCTCTTGTCTCTCGGCGGAAAGCTGTCCCAGTAGTCTCCTACGAACACGACCGGGTAGCCGTGCCAGGCGGTCGCGATCATCGTGCACGCGGCATCGGTCGTCGTGCAGGGCTGGGCGCTGGCGCAGCTCATCATGAAGCCATAGTCCTCGAAGGGGGCATGGCTGATGAACTCGCGCCGCCTTGGGTTTGCCCAGAGATAGTACTCGCCCATGGTTTTCTCCCTCCAACGGTCTAGACCTTCGGTCAATATGCTGCGATCGGGCCCCTGATGTCGGCAGCATTGCCAGCGCCTCTGACTACACCTGGTTGGTATACTCCATGGACAGGACGACATTCTCCCTCGTAAATTGTTCCAAGGGTTGGTCCTTCTCACCTGTGATGCATCCTGACCCTCGAGCTGGGATGCGACTCTCTGCTCCTCCGTGAGCACTTATCGCCTGCTGACCTGCCCAAGGCATCGCAGGTGCCTTGTGGTACATAATGTGCAGAAAAATGTTGCTTACTACAAAATTATGAACTTAAAAATGTATACTCAGACACTAATCAGGACGTAATATCATCTGGAGGTGTCCATGGAACGAACCCTGATGCAGCGGCTCATCGCCTGGAAAGACTCCCCCCACCGCAAGCCGCTCATCCTCAGCGGAGCTCGACAGGTGGGAAAGACCTGGCTTCTCAAGGAGTTCGGTGCCGCTCAGTTCGAGAGCATCGCCTACGTCAGCCTTGACAACGACTCGCTCGCGCGGAGCTACTTCGAGCCTGACTTCGAAATTGCGCGCATCATCGCCTCCCTCTCGCTCCAGCTGGACATGGACATAAAACCTGATCGAACCCTGATCATCCTGGACGAGATCCAGACGTGTCCGAAGGCACTCACCGCGCTCAAGTACTTTTCCGAGAATGCGCCCGAGTACGCGGTTGCGGCGGCGGGGTCCCTGCTCGGCCTTTTCGCCCACGAGGGGACCGGGTTCCCGGTGGGGAAGGTCACGACTCTCGAGCTCTATCCGCTGTCGTTTCGCGAGTTCCTGAGTGCCACGGGTAACCAGCGATTTTCCGAGCTCGTCCACTCCGGTGACGCGGCGCTGCTCAATCCCTTTGGCGGGCGTCTCGCCGAGCTGCTCAAGCGCTACTACGTGGTCGGCGGCATGCCTGCCGTCGTGGCCGACTATGCCGAGAGGCAGGACTTCGGGACGGTCAGGGAGCTCCAGGACCAGATCCTTGCCGACTACTCCCGCGACTTTGCCAAGCACATGCCCGTCAGGCTGCTGCCGCGCACCCTGCTCGTATGGGATTCGATCCCCAAGCACCTCTCGAGGGAGAACAAGAAGCTCGTGTTCGGCCAGGTGCGGGAGGGCGCCCGCGCGAGCGACTTCGAGGAGTCCCTGGAATGGCTCGAATGGGCCGGGCTCATTCACAAGGTGAGGCGAGTCACCAAGCCCGCCGTCCCGCTCTCCGCATACTATGACGGGAAGTCATTCAAGGTGTTCCTGGTCGACGTCGGTCTTCTTGGCGCGATGTGCGGACTCGATCCCCAGACCATCCTCAGGGGAAGCGCCGTCTTCACGGAATTCAAGGGTGCCCTCACCGAGCAATACGTCTGCCAGGAGCTCGTCGCGGAATGCGGGTTCGAGCTGTTCTACTGGTCGGCCGAGAACTCTCGGGGTGAGGTCGACTTCCTCGTGCAGGACCGCGGCAACGTGTACCCCATCGAGGTGAAGGCGGAGGAGAACCTGAGGTCAAAGAGCCTGAGCGCATTCAGCGTGAGGTACGAGGGCATGCGGCCGCGGCGCTTCTCGCTCTCCGGGTATCGGGAGGAGAGCTGGATGCGCAACGTGCCGCTCTGGGCGATCTCGAACGAGCGACTCTGGCGATGAGCGCGTGGCCAGCGAGCGGCATACGATGGTCCCGGCTGGACTCCTCGCAATCACCTGGGCTGCCAGGCTGCGTACGTATCGTGAGAACCAAATCAGAGGTGGAACAATGCAGATCAAACGCATGGGCGAGTCGTTCTCCATCTGCAAGGTGGAGGACTACTCAGACACGGACCTGACGAGCGAGTTCGTGTTCGTCGGGAAGACTGACGAGGAAAACTCCCTCGTGTGCCTGACGCAGGCCGTCCCGAGAAACGTGACGGATCGCGACGACGGCTGGAGGGCGATGAGGATCCAGGGAGTGCTGGACTTCTCCCTGGTGGGCATCCTCTCCGGCATCTCCGCGGTCCTCGCGGCAGAGGGAATCGGCATCTTCGCGATCTCGACCTTCAACACTGACTACGTCCTCGTCCACGAAGCCGACTACGAGGCCGCCCTCGCGGCGCTCGCGGCCTCCGGCCATCAGGTCGTCGACTGAGAAAACCCCACAAGTTGCTCCAACTGGCAGGAATCCTGCCACCTCGAACAACCTGTGGGGTTGAGTGCAATTCTGATGTGCTGAACTAGCCCCTCACGCCCTCGCCCTACGCGCGGCGATCGCGCTCTGGCTTCCCGCCTGCCCGAACGACACCTTTCCCGTCGCGCGAACGAGCGAGCTCAGGTAGCCGTTGATGCTCTCGACCGGGACGTCCCCGAAGTCGCCGGAGAGCCACGACCGGTACGTCCCCAGGACGCCGCTGGCCAGGTACTCGATCGTCACGAGGTCGACCTGGGTCGCGGGGTGCGACGTGTCCTGCCTCAGTCGCTCGCGGATCTTCTTGCGGAACATCTCGTGCAGTGAGTTGATGAAGGGCTCGACGCTCGTCGACGAGACGATCTTCTCGTGGAGGGCCCGGTCGCTCCCCAGGTAGTCGCCGATGCGGCTCAGCACGGGCATGGGGTCGTCGAGGAAGTCCGCGCTGAGGGACTGGTCCATGAGCAGCGACACCCTCTCCGTGATGTCCTCCATGGTCGCCCGCAGCAGCCCCTCGATGTTGTCATAGTGCGCGTAGAAGGTCCCCCGGTTGAGGTCGGCCTCGCGCGTGACGTCCGACACCGTGATCTGGTCAAAGGGCTTCTCGGCCAGGAGGCGCAGAAACGCCTCCTTCAGAAGGCGGATGGACCGTCTCGAATTCCTGTTCTCGGAACCTTCCATCTCTGTCCCTTCTCGAACACTCGCTGGTAGAAGTGTTCGTTTTCAGACGGAATCCAATCTCATTGGGGATTGATTCTTGACTACTTCCCACAATAATTGAATCCGCGTAGAAAAGCGACAGTTGTTTGTCTTTTAACAACTGTTCGTTGTATCTGAAAGGAAGAGGACAAGCACCATGGAGAAGGTCTTCAGGGGAGTGCTCCGGCACAGGAAGGTGGTCGTCGCGGTCTTCGTGGTCCTGACCGCGATCTGCCTCGCCTGCGTCCCGCACGTCAAGATCGACGCTGACATGAGCGACTACCTGCCGCCAAGCGCCAAGTCGTCGCAGGACCTCACTGCGATGAAGGAGGTCTATGGCAACGACATCACCAACGCTCGCATCTACGTGACGGGCATCTCGCAGGTTGACGCGAGCAGCTTCGTCGACGAGCTCAAGGCCGAGGGCGACGTGGTGTCGGTGACCTGGCTGGGCGACGAGGTCGACCTCGACGAGCCGCTCGAGGTCCAGGACCAGGACACGATCGACGAGTGGTACGACGGTCAGGGCTACCTCTTCGAGGCAGTGCTCTCCGACACGGTCGACCAGACCGAGGTCGACCACATTCGCTCGATGGCCGAGGACCTCCCCAACGCGGGAACCGTGGCCATGGACGGCTCCGCCATCTCGAATGCCTCGAGCATGTCCACCCTCGACACTGACATGATCAAGATCATGACCATCGCCGTCATCACGGTCTTCCTCATCGTGATGCTCTCGACCACGAGCTACCTCCACCCCGTGGTGATGCTCCTCACGATCGGCGTGGCCATCGCCCTCAACATGGGGACCAACATCTTCCGTGGCACGATCTCGTCGATCACCCAGCTGGTCGCGAGCGTGCTACAGCTGGCCGTTTCGATGGACTACTCCATCGTCTTGCTCACCAACTTCGGACGCTACCGCCAGAAGACCGACGACCAGTTCGAGGCAATGGTCAAGGCCATGACCAAATCCTTCTCGGTCATCCTCTCGTCCGCGGCCGTCACGTTCTTCGGCTTCTTGTCTCTCTCGGCCATGCAGTTCCTCATCGGCCAGGACATGGGCATCGCGCTTGCGAAGGGCATCGTGTGCTCGTTCTTCTCGATAACGCTGCTCATGCCCTGCATCCTGTACGGCATGCGCAACGCGGTGGAGAAGACCACGCACGCGCCGTTCATCAAGTCGTTCAAGAAGATGGCCCGGTTCTGCTACAAGGGTGGCGTCGCCGCCCTCGTCATCGCCGCCATCATCGCCGTGCCGTCGCTCCTGGCCGCGAACAACGTGAAGTTCACCTACGGCGAGACGAGCAACCTGTCGCAGTCCTCGCAGGTCAAGATCGACGGCGACATCATCAACAACGCGTTCGGCGAGTCCCAGACCTGGGCGATCATGGTGCCCGAGGGGGAGTGGGCCAACGAGGACGCGCTCATCGCCGACCTCAAGGCCCTGCCCACCACCAAGTCGGTGCTCGCCTACACCACGGTCGCCGGTGACGGCCTGCCGCACGAGCTCGCCGACGAGGACCAGGTCAAGCAGCTCATCAGCGGGGGATACAGCCGCATCGTGCTCGTCTCGAACGTCCCCGACGAGGGAACGACCTCGTTCAATCTGGTCGAGAAGGTCCGCTCGCTCATCTCGAGCCGCTACGGCGATGACTACCACCTCGTGGGCAACACCGTGAGCTACTACGACATCCGCTCGGTCACGACGAGCGACCAGATGACCGTCAAGCTTGCCTCGATCATTGCCATCGGCATTGTGCTGCTCGTCATGTTCAAGTCGATCTCGATTCCCATCTCGCTCATCCTGGCCATCGAGGTCTCGATCTGGATCAACGAGGCCGTGCCCTACTTCATGGGTGACAAGGTCAACTTCGTGGCCTTCCTCGTGATCGATGCCGTGCAGCTCGGCGCCGCCGTCGACTACTCGATCATCTATACCGAGGAGTACCTCCAGCGCAGGCGCCGCATGGCCAAGAGCCCGGCCTCGTTCCAGGCGGTCGAGAAGACCGCGCAGCCGATCATCACCTCGAGCTCGATCCTGATCGTGGCGTGCCTGGGCATCTACTTCGTTGCCTCGTCGCCCATGATCCAGCAGGTGGGACTTCTCATCGCCCGAGGTGCGCTCATCTCGGTCATCGAGATCTTCTTCATCCTCCCGCTGCTGTTCAGGATCTCCGACGGCTTCATCAGACACACGAGCCTCAAGCTCGGGTTCTACGTGGAGAAGTCCAAGAGCGAGGAACACGTCGACATGGATGCCGTCGTGCAGCAGATCGAAGACGACAGCCAACCTCAGGAACAGAATCGATAGGAGTGATCAGCATGTCCAACACCAACCGTCAGAGCCATGCCTCTCAGGGCGTGCCGCAGACGCACATACTCGGCAGGAGGCTCATGGCGTGCGCGATGAGCGCGCTGCTCGTCACGGCGACGCCGCTCGAAGCGGTGAAAGCCTTCGCCGAGGAGGCCACCACGACCACGAAGGACGGCTCGACGTCGAACGCAACGTCGACGGCGAGCAAGTCCAGCTCGTCGACCTCCGCCAAGGACGAGATCGTCTACGCGAAGGCGGACGCGACCGGAAGCGACACGGGGCTCTACGTCGTCAACTACTTCAACACCTCGAGCGCCGAGGACGTCACCGACCCGGGCAGCTACGTCAAGCTGACCAACCTCTCCAGCACGCAGACCCTGACCGAGAGCGACGGCTCGGGNNGACTCTCGCGGGCGAGCCCTTCTACTACCAGGGAGACCTCTCCACGTCGACGACGCTTCCCTGGGACGTCGAGATCACCTACACGCTCGACGGCAAGAAGGTGTCGCCCGACGATTTGGCGGGCAAGGACGGCGACCTCGACATCGAGCTCAAGATCACGGGTCTCGACGACGACTCGGCAACGGCCGACTTCGCGAAGAGCTTCCTGCTCCAGGCGCAGGGCACCTTCCCCAACGCCAACCTCGACATCACCGACTCGGGCGACGCGACGGTCGCGACGGTGGGCGACAACACGCTCGTGACCTATCTCCTGCTGCCCGGCACGGACGGCGACTACCACATCAAGGGCTCGGCGAAGGACTTCGAGTACTCGGGATGGCAGATCAGCGCAATGCCGCTCTCGATGGACGTCGACGTGAACGACTACGACACCTCGGAGCTCACGAACGCCTCCGACGAGCTCGACAGCGCGACCTCGCAGCTCGCCGACGGCGGGAGCACCCTCGAGGACGGCCTCTCTGAGATTGCCGACGGCACGGCCTCTGCGGCGAGCGGTGCGGACGAGTTCGCCTCGGGCACGGTCTCGGCGGCTGAGGGCTCGAGCACCATCACCGAGAAGCTCGGCGAGGCGGCCTCCGGGTCGGCCACGCTCACGAGCGGTCTCGAGGACGCCGACGCGGGTGCGATGACGCTCTCGGAGAAGCTCGCCGAGGCTTCGGGTGGCATGGACACGCTCAGCACCGGCATCTCCAAGGCGAGCACAGGCGCGAACGCGCTGCTCACAGGCGTGACGAGCGTCGGCACCGGCGCCAAGCAGCTCTCGACCGGACTCGTCTCCGCGGGCGTGGGCGCGACGTCGCTCGCGAACGGGCTCGACACCGTCTCGACGGGTGCGACCCAGCTCAGCTCCGGTCTTCAGACGCTCGCCGAGGGCCTCTCGGGGAGCCAGCCGAGCGCAGCCAAGCTCTATCAGGGTCTCCAGGCCGCTGCCGTGGGATCGAAGTCGATCGATGACGGTCTCGCGCAGCTCGAGGCGCAGCTCACCACCTCGTCGGGCGTCTCGACGTCGCCCTCGTTCTACGACGGCGTCACGAGCGTCGCCGACGGTGCGAGTCAGGTGAGCACGGGTGCCACCGCGCTCAAGCAGACAATCGAGAGCCAGCTCGTCCCCGGTCTCACCCAGGCGAGCGCCGGACTTACCCAGTACGGGACCGGCCTCACTACCGCCAAGAACACCATCACCTCGACCTCGTCCACGCTCCAGACCGACGCCTCGACGCTCCAGTCCGACGCGAGCGGGCTCTCGAGCCTTGACGTCTCGGCCCTGAAGTCGAGCGCGTCGACCGCCGCGACGGACGCGGGGAGCGCGTCGACCGAGCTCACGACCGCCAAGGACGACGCCGACGCGTCTGCCAGCGCCGATACCGCTGCGACAACAGACCTCGCAACCTCCAAGAGCGACGTGACCGCGGCCATCCAGCAGGTGGACGCCCTTCTCGCCTCGAACGCGATCGACCAGAAGACCCACGACGACATCGTGGCCAACCTCAACGCCTCCGTCGCCGCCACCGACGACGCGTCGACGCAGGTCAGCACCGCCACGACGCATGCCACGGCGGCGAGCGGCGCCATCACGACCGCCCAGGGTGACGTCGATGGTGCGTCGGCCGCCGTCGGCCAGGTCTCGACCCAGCTGAACTCGGTGGACGTCGCCGCCGTGAACAAGGTCCAGTCCGACGCCACGACGGTCAGCACCGACGCCGCGACGGTCGCGGCTGCCTCGGGCAGCGCCGCGACGTACGCGACGGGTGCGAGCACGCTCCTCGGCTCGGTGACGTCCTCGCTCTCGAGCACGGCCCTCACGCAGGGCATCGATACCCTCGCGGCAGGGGCCTCGAGACTCAGCACCGGCGCCACGGCGCTCAAGTCGCAGCTCGATGCCGGCGGAACCCTGAACACGAGCCTCAAGCAGCTCGGGTCTGGCGCGGAGAACCTCTACGACGCCCTCGCGGTCGGTGACTCCGCGACGCAGACGCCGAGCGCGGTCGCCGGCGCCAAGGCCCTCTCCGACGGAGTCACGCGGGCAGCCGCCGGTGCGAACGCGGCCTACCAGGGCGTCAGCACACCTTACGCCGACGAGAGCGGAACGGGTGGCGCGAAGGCGCTCGCCTGGGCCCTCAGCGCGTCGAACACGTCCGGCCTCACCTACGGGGCACATGCCCTGGTGACCGGCCTCAACGGCGATGGTACCGCGTCGAATCCCGGTGCCGTGGCGGGTGCCGCCAACCTCGTCGCCGCGATCGGCGACGCGAGCAACCTGACGTACGGGAGCGGCTACTCGCTCTACGGCGGCACGGCCGCCCTCTCCACCGGGCTCTCCGCTGCCGACTCGGGGGCGAAGACGCTCGACGCCGGCCTCTCGCAGCTCTCCACGGGAGCAGCCACGCTCTCCAGCGGCATCTCCTCGGCGAGCGCGGGCTCCTCGACGCTCACGACCGGTCTCACGCAGCTCACGGCCGGGTCCCAGACCCTCACCACGGGTCTCGAGACCGCCGAGAGCGGGGGCGCCACGCTCGCCTCGGGCCTCTCGACCCTCTCCGACGGAACGTCGAGCGCCTATGAGGGTTCGCAGACGCTCACCGCCGGCCTCGACGAGCTCCGCGACTCCGTGAGCGGGCTTGACGAGAAGGTCCTCGACGAGCTCCAGGACACGATCGACGAGAAGCTCGGCAAGGGATACCAGCTGCACTCGTTCGTCGAGCCGACCAACACCGACGTCGACGAGGTCGAGTTCGTCTACGTCGTCAGCGGCGTCTCGAACGACGACGACAGCGACGAGACCTCGACCACGACGAGCGACGAGACCTCGACCACGACGAGCGACGAGACCTCCCAGGCGAGCGACACGACCTCGGACGACTCCGACAGCCAGGACGGGAACTTCCTCACCAGGCTGGCCGCGCTCTACTCCAAGAAGGACGACAGCGAGGACTGACGTAGCGCAGGTCTCCCCCTCGACGTCAGCCAAAGACGGCGCCCCGCCGCAGGTCTTCCTCCC
Organism: Atopobium sp. UBA2090; assembly: GCA_002331575.1. Lineage (GTDB taxonomy): Bacteria > Actinomycetota > Coriobacteriia > Coriobacteriales > Atopobiaceae > Olsenella_D. The sequence continues at coordinate 20,822 of DCZG01000045.1, forward strand.
AGACCCTGCGACGGGGCGCTCGTCTTACGCTGTCACGCCGTGCTACTTCGCGAACCGCTCCTGGATCTTCGCGTACTGGCGCAGCGCGATGATGGCGTCGACCGCCTGCTCGGGCGTCGCGTAGGCCGGGATGCCCGCGTCGCGGAGCTTGAGGATCGCGTCAGCGCACTCCTGGCCGCCCTGGCACTCCATGACGAGCGGCTTGCCGAGGTAGCGGTACTCGTTGTAGATGTCGATGTAGATGTCGACCACGGCCTCGACGTCGGTGACGGCGGTCGGGGCGATGGACCCGTAGACGCACGAGACGTTGGGGTCACGGATGGCCTGCGTGATGGCGCCCTTGTACTGCTTGGGCGACGCGGTGCCCGAGATGTCGACGGGGTTGAGCGGCGAGCCGAACATGGGCATGTAGGCGCGGATGCGCTGGGCGAGCATGGGCGAGATGTCCTTGAGCTCGCGCATGGGCATGCCGCGGCGCTCGAAGTGGTCGCAGGAGAGAAGGCCGGAGCCGCCGCCGTTGGTGATCATGACGATGTTGTCGTTCTTGAGGGGCGGCTGCAGGCCGAGGGCGAGCGAGATGTCGAGGTACTGCTGCCAGGTCGTGGCGCGGATGGCGCCGGCACGCTCGAAGATGTCGTCGTAGAAGGCGTCGTTGGTGCCCTCGTTCTCGGAGGCCGTGTGGGCGAAGGCTGCCTTCACACCGATCTTGGACCCGCCGACCTTGATGGCGACGACCGGCTTGGTGGGGACGGTCTCGTTGCAGGCCTCGACATAGGCCTCGGGCGAGTCGAGCCCCTCGATGTAGGTCGCGACGCACTTGGACATGGGGTCGTCCTTGGCGTAGAGGATGAACTCCGAGAAGTCCACGTCGGCCTTGTTGCCGAGACCGACGAAGAAGCTCATGCCGTAGTGGGACATCTGGGAGGTGCCGAGCGCGGCGAGAAGGTTCGCGCCGGACTGCGAGATCATCGCGACGGGGCCCTTGACGGGCAGGTAGGGGATGAAGCCGCAGTTGAAGTCCAGGTAGGGGCTGCCCATGCCGACGAGGTTCGGGCCGACCATCGGGAGCTTGTTGTCGCGGCAGTACTGCGTGAGCGCGTCCTGCATGTCGGCGCGGCCGATCTCCTTGAAGGCGCTCGTGGCGATGACGACCATCTTGACCTGCTTGGCGACGCACTGCTCGAGCACCATCTTCACGAGGTACGCCGGCAGGGCGACGAAGACGAGGTCGACGGGGCCGGGGATGTCGGCGACCGTGGGATAGGCGGTGAGGCCGGCAATCTTCTCGGCACGCGGGTTGACCGGGTAGATGGTGCCCTTGTAGCCCCACTTCTGGAGGCCGTCGATGACCTTGTATCCGACCTTGTTCGGGCAGCGGGATGCACCGACGACGGCGATGGACGAGGGGTCGAGCGCGTACTTGAGGTTCTCGACGACGTAGTCGCGAGGGGAGTCGATTCTCATNNCCCGTGGACGCGGGCGCGGCACCGTCAGAGCAGAAGCGGCACGTGGCGGGGTTCTTGGCGATGGTGCGGTCCTCGAGGAAGTCGTCCGTGAAGACGCACTCCTCCCAGTTGTCCGTGTCGTCGTCGACGCGGCAGGTCCAGCGGCGGAACTGGCGCGGGCTCTCGCACTCGATGATGTCCTCGACCTCGCTGTAGGAGTCGATCCTGGCCCTCAGGGCGTCGATGTCGGAGATGCCGGAGTAGGCCCAGCAGGTCATGTCGTACTGCGCGTCGGTGAACTCGAGGATGGTGTTGAACTCCGGGGTCTTGCAGAGCTCGTCGGCGATCTCTGCCTTGCGGTAGCTGGGCAGGGTCTGGAAGGTGCGGATGAAGAACATGTGCTGCTTGATGCCCAGCTTGGGGTAGTCGACGTAGAAGACGGGCACGAAGGTGTGCTTGTCCTCGACCACGTGAGCGATGTCGGCGCGCATCTTGTCGGGGTCAAGGCCGGAGATGTCGGCGAGGACGTCGAAGTCGTAGACGTCGGCCATCGGGCGCTTCTTGTTGAGGGCCGAGATGATCTTGAGGTCGGTGAGGTCGGCGAGGCTCTGCGACGCGGCGAGCTTCTCCATCTGCTCGTCCGTGAAGAAGAACTCGCGGTAGTCGCCCTCGGGGGCGTCCCAGAGACCGATGCCGCTCTCGCGGATGTCGCGTCGGATGGGGCAGATGTGGACCCAGGCGACACGCGGGTCGTTCCACCACGGCTTCATGATGCTGGCGAGAAGGTTGTCGAGCACCCGCATGTGGTTGCCGTTGAAGAAGTCGAAGCAGCCCTCGGTCTCGTAGCCCGTGCAGATGTCGTCCTTGTTCTGGAACCAGTCGGCGAGCTGGGCCTTGAACTCCGGCGTTGCCTCGTCGGTGAGCTTGACGGCCCAGTAGTAGAGGCCGAAGCCGGTGGTCTGGAGGGCGGAGTTCTTGCAGTACATGATGAGGCGCTCGTCGTACATGCGCTTCATGCGCGAGCAGATCTCCTCGGCGGGCAGGCCGAGCTCCTTTGAGAGGACCTTCATGTTGAAGACCTCGGGACGGATCTGATAGGCGGACTTCACGATGTTGAAGGCGCTCAGGGCGGCGCTGTCGGAGGCGTCGAAGCCGGGCTCCTTCCAGCCAATGCCCTTGGGGCCGAAGGGCTTGTAGCGCGCCTTCCACGCGCAGGCGTCGGGGGTTCCCAGCTCGAAGGGAACCGTGCTCTCGTTTGATGCCATCGCAGACCTCCTTGCCGCATGTCCGGACGGAGTGATCAGGTCTTCGTTCGGGCAACAATAGGCGCATAGCAATGGACGCCCGGTGAATCCGGACGTCCTGTCGAGCATCATGCCCAACCTTTGGATATCCCAAGACGCCGGAGTCCGCGAACGTATCCTAGCAAGGTGCTGGAATTAGTGGGCACTGCCCGTCTGAGCTGCGCAAATAGCAACCGTCAGCCTAGCGTCGGCCGCACGTCTCCGCGAAGNNGCCCCGTCTTCCGTTCTCGTAAACGTTTACATACGGCAGCCCGCACGACCTTCTCGCCAGCCGTTCCCGCACGTCGTGGGCGTGGAAAGCCGTTGAAATGTTTCCGCTCGTCGCCATTGATTGCGAGCGAGTGAAAAATGGCAACGGGGTTCGCTGATGTCGGCCTTAAAGAAAGCGGAACAACATAGGATTCTTCCAAAAGCCCCAGGGATCGGGGACAGTGGAGGAGAGGGGAATTCGCATGAGCATGAGCGAGGCAAGTCTTTCCAGGAGGAAGTTCGTCGAGGCGTTCGGCGCCGTGTGCGCCACCGGCGCGGCCGCGGTTCTCGCCACCGGCTGCGGCAGCCAGCGCGCGAGCAGCACGAGCACCACGTCTTCGAGCTCGTCATCGAGCTCTCTCGCCGACACGATCACCTTCGCGCAGGGCTCAGACCCCCGTGGTCTCGACCCCGCCTACGTCGACGACGGCGAGTCCGCGAAGATCATGTCGAACATCTACGAGACGCTCCTCAAGTACGACAAGTCGTCCTGCGACATCGTCCCCGGCCTTGCCAAGAGCTACGAGGTCTCCGATGACGGCCTGACCTACACCCTCCACCTCAACGAGGGCGTCAAGTTCCACGACGGCACCGACTTCAACGCCGACGCCGTCAAGAAGTCCATCGAGCGCCAGCTCGAGGGCTCCCGCAACGACGACATGCCCTACGCCTCCTTCGTCTTCGGCACCGCGTCCGAGGGCAACGGCGTCTCCACGGTCGAGGCCAAGGACGCCACCACGGTCGTCATCACCCTCGTCGCAGCGTCGACGCCCTTCCTCAAGAACCTCGCGATGGCCATGGCGGCCCCGATCGTGAGCCCCACCGCCCTCGAGAAGTACGACGGCAACCTCAACGAGAACCCCTGCGGCACCGGCCCCTACACCTTCGTGTCCTGGACCAAGAGCCAGAACGTCGTCCTCAAGGCGAACGACTCCTACTGGGACTCCGAGAACGCCGCCAAGACCCAGAACATCATCTTCAAGTTCATCTCCGAGAACGCGAGCCGCGTGACCGCCCTCAACAACGGCGAGGCTGACATCATCGACGGCATTGACGACTCCGTGGTCGACACCATCACCGGCGCGGGCAACTCGCTCTACGACGAAGACGGCATGAACATCAACTACATGGCGTTCAACACCCAGAGCGACACCTTCAAGACCCCCGAGGCCCGCATCGCCTTCGCCAAGGCCGTCAACGTCGACGAGCTCGTCACGTCCCTCTACGGCGACTATGCCACCGCGGCCACCTCGATCATGCCTCTCTGGATGGCCCCGTACGACTCCGACATCGAGCAGACCGCCTTCGACAAGGACGCTGCCAAGTCCGAGCTCGCCGCCCTCGGGATCACCTCGGTCAAGTGCATCACCTACTCCAACCCCCGTCCTTACAACACCAAGGGCGGCCAGGTCCTCGCCGAGTCCATCCAGGGCTACCTCAAGGACGTGGGCGTCGACGTCACCATCGACACCTACGACTGGACGACGTACAAGACCAAGGTCACGACCGAGGCCTACGACATCTGCTTCTACGGCTGGGTGGGCGACAACGGCGATCCGGACAACTTCATGAACCTCCTCGCCGACTCCAGCCTCGCGATGAACGTCGCCCGCTTCGACGACGCCGACTACAAGGCACTCATCGCCAAGGGCGTAGCCACTCCCGAGGGAGACGCCCGCAATGACGTGTACCACGACTGCGAGAAGATGGCCGCCGAGAAGCAGCCCTGGCTCCTCATCTCCCACGCCAAGAACCTCGCGGGCTACAACCCCAAGGTGAAGGACTTCGTCATTCACCCCACCGGCGTCGTGTGGCTCTGGGGCGCCACGAAGGAGCAGTAGGCTTCCGAACGCTCAGCGGTACTCCGGTCCGGGCGAGACTCTCGCCCGGACCTTCTGCGTGAAGTCCTGTCCCCTCGAAAACCGAATGGAGGTCTTGGCCAGTGGCGAAGTACATCATCAAGCGCATTCTCCAGTCGATACTCGTGCTGTTCGGCGTGTCCGTCATCGTCTTCCTCATCATGAGGGTCTTCTCGGCGGACCCTGCGCCCGTCGTGCTCGGCGAGCATGCCACGGAAGAGTCCATGAAGGCATGGCGCGACTCGAACGGCCTGAGCGACCCGATACTGGTGCAGTACCTGAACTTCCTTGGTGGTGCGCTCACCGGTAACCTCGGGACCTCCTACTACACGCACACGGCGGTCACCCAGGAGATCATGAGCCGCTTCCCGGCCACTATCGAGCTTGCCCTCGTGGCGATCATCCTCGCGTCGCTCGTGGGCATCGTCCTCGGCGTCGTCTCCGCCGTCCACAAGGGGACCGCGATCGACGGCGTCTCGACCGTCTTCGCGCTTCTCGGCGTGTCGATGCCCATCTACTGGTCGGGCATCCTCCTCATCATCCTCTTCGCGGGCATCTGGCACGTCCTGCCCTCCGGGGGACGCGTGGACCCGCTGCTCCAGCCCGTGGGCGGGTCGGGGCTCTACATCATCGACACCCTGTTCTCGGGTGACTTCGAGGCGCTCGGCAACGTCATGCAGCACATCATCCTGCCGGCGCTCGCGCTCTCGCTCTACTCGATGGCCATCATCACCCGCATGACCCGCTCGAGCATGCTCGACACGCTCAACGAGGACTACGTGCGCACGGCCCGCGCCAAGGGCCTCAAGGAGGGCAAGGTCACGCGCCATCACGCCCTCAGGAACGCCATGCTCCCGGTGACGACCGTCATCGGCCTGCAGCTCGGCTCGCTTCTCGGCGGCGCGATGCTCACCGAGACTGTCTTCGCCTGGCCGGGCATCGGCAAGTACACGGTCGACTGCATCCTCAAGAGCGACTTCCCCGTCGTCCAGGGCGTCGTTCTTCTCATCGGCGTCATCTTCGTGATCATCAACCTCGTCGTGGACATCATCTACGCCTACCTTGATCCTCGCATCAAGTACTCGAAGGAAGAGGGGTGAGTCACATGGAGAACGAAGTCACGACGGTCGACGACCTCAAGACCGGTCCCAGTCAGACTCCTCCCGAGGCACCCGCCGAGGCGGCCGAGAAGCCCCAGTCGCTGTGGGGAGACGTGTGGTACTCGCTCAAGTGCAACCACTTCGCCATGGCGAGCCTCGTCATCATCGGCATCCTCGTCGTCATCGCGATCGTCACGGCGATCGCCCCGGGCATCCTCCCGTACGACCCCTACGCCCAGGACCTCTCGCAGTCCTTCCAGGCCCCGAGCTCGGCGCACTGGTTCGGCACCGACCAGCAGGGGCGTGACATCTTCTCGCGCATCCTGATCGGCTCGCAGATCTCGCTCTCGGTCGGCCTTCTCGCCGTCGCCATCTCGCTGACGATCGGCGTCACGCTCGGCGCCGTCGCCGGCTACAAGGGCGGGGTCGTCGACACGATCATCATGCGCATCATGGACATGATGCTCGCCATCCCGTCCATCCTTCTCGCCATCGCGTTCATGGCCGCCCTCGGCAAGGGCATCGACAAGGCCGTCGTCGCCA
>DCZG01000045.1:27436-27565 GCA_002331575.1 Atopobium sp. UBA2090
CATGCCGTCCATCATCGTCCGCGCGACGCTCGGCATCTCGAGCGCCATCCTCGACTGCGCCGCCCTCGGCTTCCTCGGCCTCGGCGTCCAGCCGCCTGCGGCCGAGTGGGGCGACATGCTCGGACGCGG
>DCZG01000074.1:0-609 GCA_002331575.1 Atopobium sp. UBA2090
TACATACCTTTACGGCATCGGCCAGACTCGCGCTACCAAGATCTGCGCCGAGACCGGCATCAACCCGTCCACTCGCGTCAAGGATCTGACCGAGGACGAGATCACCAAGATTCGCGACTTCATTGACGACAACTACACCACGGAGGGCGACCTTCGCCGTGAGGTGCGTCAGAACGTCTCGCGTCTCATGGAGATCGGTTGCTACCGCGGCCTGCGTCACCGCAAGGGACTCCCCGTCCATGGCCAGCGCACCCACACCAACGCTCGTACCCGCAAGGGTAAGAAGCGTCAAATCGGTGCCAAGAAGAAGGCCTAAGGGGAGCAAACATGCCGCAGAAGAAGAACGTTCGCACGACGCGCGTCCGCCGCTCCGAGCGTAAGAACATCGCTGTGGGCCAGGCCCACATCAAGAGCACGTTCAACAACACGATCGTCTCGATCACGGATCCCCAGGGCAACGTGATCTCCTGGCAGTCCGGTGGCACCGTCGGCTTCAAGGGTTCACGCAAGTCCACGCCGTTCGCCGCGCAGCTTGCTGCCGAGGCCGCCGCGAAGGCAGCCATGGAGCACGGCCTGAAGAAGGTCTCGGTCTTCGTCAAGGGCCCCGGC
>DCZG01000074.1:702-4529 GCA_002331575.1 Atopobium sp. UBA2090
GTAGCCAGGAAGGACACCACTAATGGCAGTTGACAGGACCCCGGTCCTCAAGAGGTGCCGCCAGCTCGGCATCGACCCTGTGGTCATGGGCATCAACAAGGAATCTCACCGTCAGCCGAGGCAGCGCCGTCGTCAGGAGAGCGAGTACGGCCAGCAGCTCCGTGAGAAGCAGAAGGCAAAGTTCATCTACGGCGTCCTCGAGAACCAGTTCCGTGGCTACTACGACCTCGCCAAGTCTCGCGGTGGCATCACGGGCAACAACCTGATGAGCATCCTCGAGTGCCGTCTCGACAACGTCGTCTTCCGTCTCGGCTTCGCCCGCACCCGCAAGGAGGCTCGCCAGACCGTGCGTCACGGCCACATCGTCGTGAACGGCAGGCGCGTTGACATCCCCTCCTACCAGGTCAAGGCCGGCGACGTCATCGCCGTCGCCCCCAAGGCGAAGGACCTTCTCCCCATCAAGGAGGCCCTCATCTCCTCCGAGCACATGGCCGTGCCGGCATGGCTCGAGGTTGACATCGAGAAGCTTCGCGGCACCGTCCTTCAGGTACCGACGCGTGATCAGATCGACCTCGACATCGACGCTCAGCTCATCGTCGAGCTCTACTCCAAGTAGTTCGACCAGGGTTTGGAGGTATCAATGTCAGAATTCATCCGACCGCAGGTGTCGGTAGAGGAGATTACCGAGAGGATCGCGCGCGTCAGCGTCGAGCCGCTCGAGCGTGGCTATGGCGATACGCTCGGTAACTCTCTGCGCCGCGTGCTGCTCTCGTCTCTCGAGGGCGCTGCGGTGGAGGCCATCCAGATCGACGGCGTCCAGCATGAGTTCACCACCGTCGAGGGCGTCTACGAGGACGTCACCGACATCGTTCTCAACGTCAAGGGTCTCGTGTTCCGCTCCATGGGCACGGGCGACACCGCCACGGCGACCATCACCATCGACGGTCCCGCGACNNGACGGTCACCGGCGGGGACTTCTTCGTTCCCACGGAGTTCGAGCTCATCAACCCCGAGCACGTCGTCTGCACCCTCGGCGAGGGCGCGCACCTCACCATGCAGATGCGCATCGGCCTGGGCCGCGGCTACGTCTCCGGCGAGGACAACGAGCGCGAGAACGACCCCATCGGCATCATCAGCGTCGATTCGCTGTACTCGCCCATCCGTCGGTGCGCCAAGGTCGTCGAGCCCTGCCGCGTCGGCCGTCACACGGACTACGACCGTCTCGTCCTCGAGATCGAGACCAACGGTTCCGTGACGCCCCGCGACGCAGTCGTCGAGGCCGCGAACATCATCAACCAGCACATGACCGCGTTCATGGGTCTGGCTGACGAGGACGAGCCCGTCGAGGACTCCTCCATCTTCGCCGTCGGCGTCGAGGAGGACAACGCTGAGCTTGACAAGCAGATCGAGCAGCTGGACCTTTCCGTCCGCTCGTACAACTGCCTCAAGCGCGCAGGCATCCACTCGGTCAGGCAGCTTGTCGAGTTCTCCGAGAACGACCTTCTCAACATCAGAAACTTCGGCGTCAAGTCCATCGAGGAAGTCAAGGACAAGCTCGAGACCATGGGCCTGTCACTCAAGGCTTAAGCCGCACGTATTGCTTAGGAGAAGCTAGACCATGAGACACAACAAGAAGAGGGGCATGAAGCTTGGCACCGACGCCAGCCATACCAAGGCCATGAAGCGCAGCCTGGTATGTGCCCTGTTCGAGAACGATCGAATCAAGACCCTCGACGTGCGTGCCAAGGCCATCCGCGGCGACGTGGACAGGGTCATCACCTGGGCCAAGAAGGGCGACCTCGCCTCTCGTCGCAACGCCATCGCGCTGATGAACGACAAGGAGCTCGTCCGCGAGGTCTTCGACAAGGCCGCGCAGGGCATGTGGGCGGACCGCAACGGCGGCTACACGCGCATCATGAAGCTCGGCCCCCGCAAGGGCGACGCCTCCGAGGTCGTCATCATGGAGCTCGTGACCGAGCCCGTGAAGGCGAAGACCGCGGCCAAGCCTGCCGCAAAGTCGGCCGTTACCAAGGTCGAGCCTGCCAAGAAGGCCGAGGAGGCACCGACTGGCGAGGCTGCCGAGACCGAGGAGACCCCGAGCGAGGACTCCGCCGAGTAGGCCGAAGCAGGAACGAGAGAGACTGATGGAGGCCCTGGCACACGCTGGGGCCTCCTGCTTTTCGAGACCGGGACGGGAGGTTGCCATGCTCGAGATCGACCACGTGAGCTTTGCGTATGCGGACGCTCACGGGCATGCGCTGCACGACGTCTCGGTATCCGTGCGTCCCGGGGAGCGCGTCGTCGTCCTCGGCGCGAACGGGAGCGGGAAGTCGACGCTCGCACGCGTCGCGAACGGCTCTGCGCGTCCCCTCTCGGGCTCGGTTCGTGTCGATGGCGAGAAGGACGGCGCCCTCGTGCGGCGCGTGGGATACGTGCGCCAGGACCCCGCGAGCCAGCTCGTGAGCGCCCGCGTGTTCGACGAGGTGGCGTTTGGTCCTGCGAACCTCGGTCTGGCGCGGCAGGAGGTCGTCTCGCGGGCGAACGAGGCTCTCGAGCGGTGTCGCATCGAGGAGCTTGCGGACAGGGGCACAGCGGGGCTCTCAGGCGGTCAGCAGCAGCTCGTCGCCATTGCGGGGGTCGTCGCCATGCGTCCCCGCTACCTCGTGCTCGACGAGATCTGCTCGCACCTCGACCCGCTCGCGCGTATCGAGGTCGAGGATCTGGTCGACTCGCTCGCGTCCGGGGGCGTCGGCGTGCTCGAGATGGCCCACGACGTGCGGTCGGTGCTCCGGGCCGCGCGTGTGGTGGTGCTCGACGGCGGACGCGTCGCCTGGGAGGGGTCGCCGGGCGAGCTGTTCGCGTCCGAGACGGCGCCACGGACGGCGCTGCTCGACGGCCCCCGCTCCAGGGCCATCGCCGTTGCGACGAGGGCGGGTGCCGACGTCGCGGCCTGCGCCGACCCCGACGCGCTCGCCGCCTTCGCGGAGGCGCGGGGCCTGGAGTCCGAGGTGCTGGAGGCGCTCGGGAGTCGAGAGGCGACGGCTGCGGCGCCCGCCGGACATGCTCTCTCGCTCGCCGGCGCACGTGTCGACTATGACGGCGTCAGGGCGCTTGACGAGGCGACGCTCGAGGCGCCGTGTGGCGTCACGCTCGTCGCCGGTCTCTCGGGGTCCGGGAAGACCACGGCCGCCTGCGCGCTCGCCGGGGTCCTCGAGCTGGGCAGCGGAGCAGCGCTTCTCGACGGGGACGCCGTGAGGCCTGGTGGCGTCGGCCTTGCGTTCCAACGCTCCGAGGACCAGCTCTTTGCCGACACGGTCGCCGACGACATCGCGTTCGGACCTCGCAATGCGGGGGCGGGGGAGGTCGAGGTTTCGGCGGCGGTCGCGCGCGCGGCGGGGGAGATGGGACTCTCGGAGGAGCTTCTCGCCCGGTCGCCGTTCTCCCTTTCCGGCGGACAGCGGCGTCGTGCCGCGCTCGCCGGGGTCATCGCCCTCGACTACGGCGCCTACGTGCTCGACGAGCCGTCGGCCGGTCTCGACGCGCGGGGTCGTCGTCTCCTGTGCTCCCTCGTCACGGGTCTTGCGCGGAGAGGGGCTTCCGTCGTCCTCGTCACGCATGCGGTGGGGGAGTGGCTTCCCGTGGCGGACCGCGTCGTGATGCTGCGGGACGGGCGTGTCGCCTCGTCCTGCGACGCCGCCGAGGCCTGGTCGAGCACGGCTCCCTACGCGCTCGCCGGCCTGCCCGCCCCCTATGAGGTCCGAGTGCGTGAGCTACTCGGGAGGCGGTCGGCATGACGAGACGACCCGTGCTCGGCGTCTATGTTCCCG
>DCZG01000074.1:4577-21774 GCA_002331575.1 Atopobium sp. UBA2090
CGCCACGTCGCCCCGCTCCGTCGCGATCTGCGCCGGAGCCCTCGCCGTGCTGCTCCTCGTGTCGCGCCTGTCCTTCTCGACGGTCGTGCGAGGGCTGAGGCCCGCGGCGGTCGTGCTCGCCTTCTCGTTTCTCGCCAACGCGATCGTCGTGACGGGGGGTTCCGACGTGACCATCCTGGGACAGGTCGGCGGCTCTGTCGCGGGTGCTCTCAGGGGCACGCTCGCCGTGGCGAGAATCGCGATGTTCGTCGGCTTCGCGCTCGTGGTCTCGTCGACGACGATGCCGACCCAGGTGGCCGATGCGGCGAGCTCGCTCGCCCGGCCCCTCGGCAGGCTCGGCGTCCCCGTGGGTGACCTCGCCATGTCTGCGTCGATCGCGTTGCGCATCATCCCCATCGTCTCCGACGAGTACGTGCGCATCGTGCTCGCACAGACGGCGCGAGGGGCGCGGTTCGACGAGGGGTCGCTGCGCGAGAGGCTCGCGAAGCGCGTCTCGGTTCTCGTTCCGCTCGCCGTCGCCCTCTTCCGACGTGCGGACGAGCTCGCCCTCGCGATGGGGGACCGGTGCTACTCGGGAGACAGGCGCACGATCCTCGTCGGTCCGATGCGTGCGGCGGACTGGGCGGTGCTCTCGGGAGGCCTCGCGCTCTGCGCGCTCGTGTGCCTCGCATAGTCTGCCTCGGATGACGTGCGGCGACGGAGGACCAGCGAGCCACGTGCTAGACTCCATGCAGGAAAGGGGCAGCTCACGATGAACGAGGACCAGAGGGAAGACGGGAACGGCGCGGGAACGCTCGTCGTGCGTCTCGGCTATCGCGGCGCGGGCTTCGCCGGCTTCGCCCGCCAGCCCTCCGAGCGGACCGTGGAGGGCGAGCTGTGCCGTGCGCTCGAGATCACGCTTCGACGCGAGGTCGAGCTCACCTGCGCCGGTCGCACCGACGCGGGCGTCAACGCGCTCTCGCAGTACGTGAGCCTTCCCGTGACCGACGAGGAGCTCGAGCTCGACGGAGGCCGCCTCCTGCGCTCGCTCGTCGCGCTCACGCCCGATGACGTCTCGATTCGCGGGCTCTATCGGGCGGATGCCGGCTTCTCCGCGCGCTTCGACGCGACGTCCCGCAGGTATCGCTACCGCATCTCCTCGGGCGAGGCGCGCCCCGTCCTCGCCTGGGACCACGCGTGGTGGTACCGCGGACAGCTCGACGTTGAGGCTATGGGGGAGGCCGCGGCCTGTCTCGTGGGGGAGCACGACTTCAAGAGCTTCTGCAAGGCGGTGTCGGCAGTCGACAAGCCCACGTGCAGGTTCGTCTCGTCGCTCGAGGTGACGCGCGTCGAGGAGGCCGGCGAGGGGCTCGTCGCCGTGGACGTCTGCGGCAATGCCTTCCTTCACAACATGGTCCGCACGATCGTGGGTACACTCGTTGAGGTGGGTCGCGGTCACCGACGGCCGTCATGGGTTGCCGACGTGCTCGCTGCCTGTGACAGGTCCGCCGCCGGCCCCTGCGCTCCGGCGATGGGGCTCACCTTCGAGGGAGTGGAGTATCCGCCGTCCGCCCTCACGCCCTGGGCCTAGCCCGCAACACGTGACAACTGCCGCCTCGCGCGGCTTACGTAAGGATGAGACCTTGGAACTCTTCGCCGGCGTTCTTCTCGACAGCGTCATCGACACCCTGGAACTCGTGCCCTTCCTCTTCCTCACCTATCTCGCGATGGAGGCGATCGAGCATTCCGCCGGAGGTAGGATGCAGAGGGTCGTCTCCTCGTCCGGCCGGCTCGGACCCGTCGTCGGCAGCCTTCTGGGCGCGCTTCCGCAGTGCGGTTTCTCGGCGATGGCCGCCACGCTCTACTCCGGCCGCGTCGTCACGGTCGGCACGCTCGTCGCCGTGATCCTCTCCACCTCGGACGAGCTGATCCCCGTCTGCCTGGCGCAGGGCTTCCAGCTGGGGAGACTCTCGTCGATCCTGCTGTTCAAGGTGGTCATGGGGCTCATCGTCGGGCTCGCGGTCGACGCGGTGCTGCGCGTGCTCCACCGCTCGGGCGACGGTCGCCTCCACATCCACGAGCTCTGCGTGCGCGAGCACTGCCACTGCGACGACGAGGACGATGACGAGGACGAGGTGCCGGGCGGTCACCATCACGGCCATGGCAAGTGGGCCATCGCCCGCTCCGCGCTCGTCCACACGCTGCAGGTCACGGTCTTCATCTTCCTCATCACGCTCGCCTGCGGGCTCGTGATGGAGGGCATGGGCACGGACGTGCTGGCAACCGCCCTGGGCGACCACCCCGTCCGCGCGACCTTCCTCGCGGCGCTCGTGGGCCTGATTCCCAACTGCGGCGCGAGCGTCGCCATCACCGAGCTCTACCTCGAGGGGGTTCTCGCCCCCGGCCCCATGATGGCAGGGCTTCTCACCTCGGGCGGACTCGGACTTCTCGTCCTCTACCGCACCAACTCGGACGTTCGGCAGAACCTCATCGTCACGGCGTTTGTCTATGCGGTGGGGGTTGTCTGCGGACTCGTCGTCGCAAGTCTTGGTATCATCTTCTAATCACGTGCACGGCGTCATGACGTAGGGGAGATGCGGTCAATGCCAAGACAGCGCGAGCGCTTCGAGCGTACGGACGTACCCCGCGAGAATCCCAACCGCAATCTCATCGCGCTCGTCGTGATCGCCGCGGTGGCCGTGGCCATGGTGCTGCTCTGCTCAACGCTCTGGGCGCGCGTCCAGCGAGAGGTCCACCTGGGGGACAACAACCTCGAGGACGCGATCTCGGGTGTGATCGCCGCAAACTCCATCGACGGGCATGCGGCATCCACCGACAGCTTCGACAAGGTCCTCGTCCTCACCACGAGCTCGCTCGGCGACGGCGGCTGCACGCTCTCCGGCGCCTATGCGCTCGTCGTGAACGAGACCCAGGGTACCGCCATCATGGCGACGATTCCCACCACGGTCAAGGTCACCTCGAGCGACACCGACTACACTCTCGCCGACCTCTGCTCCAAGTCGGGGACCGCGGCGATCGTCGTGCCGCTCTTCTCGGCGACGAACGTCTCCTTCGATCACGTCATCGTGACAAAGTCCTCTGTGGACGACCTGCTCACCCTTATTGCCGGCGCCTCGAGCTCATCGGCGGACGGCTTCGTCTCGGAGAACGGCTCGCTGCTTGACGCCATGACGACCGACATGAGCGCAGAGAAGATGGTTACCCTTGCCGGCGAGCTCAAGACCCTCGGCGTCTCCAACATCGGTCGCGTCGACGCCCCGACGTACGCGGAGACCACCCAAGCGGACGATGGCACGACGACGGACACGGGTTTCCAGCTCGTTGACATCGTGGCGCTCGAGCAGTCCGTGGGACTTCTCATCTCCTAGTCCGTACGCCGCCCCAACCCAACCGTCCACCCTTGACGGGTCTGTGATTCTGCTGGAATCGAAAGGCGTCTACACCCCCTCCACATGCGCTTGATTGACGACTGATAACCTGAACCGTGTTCGTGCGATGGGAATGAGTTCGGCTCTGCGGGGAAGGAAGTCGCTTCTTAGCATGTCGGGTGCAGCGCATAACAAGCCACTCGTGTCAGTCATCGTCTCGACCCACAATGCCGAGGCGTCGATTCGGCGGGCGATCGAGAGCATCCATGGCCAGACGTATGACCACTACGAGATCGTGGCCGTTGACGACGGGTCGACCGACCGTACCTTCTCGCTGCTTTCGGCCATCGCCGACAGGGACGTGCGGATGCAGGCGCTCGCCACCTCCTCCCGCGGCACCAGGTCCGCCCTCGAACTCGCGCTCAGCCGATGCGACGGCGACTACGTCCTCGTGCTCGATCAGGACGGCTGGGCCGAGCCCGCGCTTCTCTCCGAGGGCGTGCGGATGGCCGAGGAGAACAACCTCGAGCTCGTCGTCGGGGGCTTCTCCCTCGGCGCGCATCGCAGCGGTGGGTCTCGCGATGCCGCGGTCACGGTCAACGGAGCCCAGAAGGTGTTTCTCACCCAGCACGACTTTCGCGCTGCTGCCTGGCAGCTCTTTGACTCGGGGCAGCTCCTGCCTACGAGCGGGAAGCTCTTCTCGCGTGAGGCGATCGACGCCTACGGCGCGCGATTTGACCCATCCTCCGCTGACGACCACTCGTTCGTGACGAGCTTCCTGCGTGACGTCGAGCGCGTGGGCGTCACGGGCACCGCCCGATACCACGTGGAGCGCTCCCTGCGGAGCGCGGCCGACGCCATCGCGGGGGAGTACGACCGCATGGAGGCGGAGCACGAGGATCTCGTCCAGCTCTATCGCCACTGGGGTCTCGAGGGGGACGCGGCGAGCATGGAGATGCTCCAGCGCCGTTACTTCGAGCGTCTCGTCGAGTGCATCGAGGACGTCTGCGCCGGGAGATACGGCATGTCCAACGCGGAGCGGCGGCGTCTCGTGGCCACGATGATCGGCACCGACCGCGCCAAGCTCGCCGCTTCGGTCGCACGGCCGCAGAGCGGCTCGGCGAAGGCGCTCGTCTCGCCCATCCGCTCGGGCAACGTCGGCCTCACCTACGCACAGGCCTGGCTCGCCTCGCTCATGCGCAGGTACACGGGGCCGAGCAGCATCGCTCCCGACACCTTCGTGTAGGGAGCTCCACCACAGCCTACTTGCTCGAGGCCTTTCTCCCGCGCCCCAGACGGTCGCGGACGGTGAGGTATGCGAACGCAAGCCCGTTGGTGCGGATGCGGTAGGCGCCTTCGGAGACGAGGTGCCCGAGGTAGCCGAACTCGTCGATCCTGACCTCCGAGCGGCCGACCTTCTCGGCGAAGCTCCGCCGCGCTGCGGGGCTGATGCGGACGTCGCTGAGCACGAGGTCGGGGTCCATGCGCCGGATGCTCGCGTCGATCGCCTCCACCACGTCGGGAGTGGCTGCGCCCGACGCGCGCTCGGTGATCTGGTAGTAGTTGAAGCCTCGCAGCATGACGGCCGAGAGGACGCGCCTGTCGGTGACGCCCAGCCGCTCGACGACGTCCATGCAGTCGTTCCACCGCGCGAGGGGAACGAGCGGGTGCTTGCTTGCGAACGCCATGGCCTCGGCGAGCCCGTTCTCGCGGTAGTCGTAGTAGGGCTTGTCCAGGTAGGCGATGCGGTCGGTCTGGCAGAGCGTCTCGTAGAGGAAGGGGTTGTCCGCCCAGCCGGCGCCGGGGACCTCGACGAAGCGAATGCCGCGCTCCTTGAGGTAGCCGGTGCGGTAGATGCCCGACCAGATGGAGGGGTGGTGGCAGAGGAGCTCGACCCCGTCGCCTATCGAGAAGGGCAGGGACGGGGGGTTGACTCGGCCCTTGTACGCGCAGGTGACGCGTTGCGACTGACCCCCCCCGAACTCGAAGACGCGCCAGTACGGCGCGCGTATTACGTCGACGGGCTCGCCGAAGGTGTCGCCGAAGGCCACGAGGTTGCCGTACATGCCCGGCTCGAGGTAGTCGTCCGGCTCGACGATGGCTACGTAGTCACCCGTCGCGAGGTCGAGGCCCCGATTGCACGTGGCGCCGTAGCCCTCGTTGTCCTTGTCGACGACGCTGACGCGCGAGTCCTGCGCCGCGAAGGAGTGCGCGATGGCGGACGAACCGTCCGAAGAGCCGTCATTGAGGCAGATGACCTCGAGGTCGCCGAAGGTCTGCCGCAGGATGCTCGAGAGGCACTGACCGAGGTAGCGCTCGACGTTGCAGATGGGGACTATGACGGAAACCTTGTGCCTGTCGGAGAGGGTGACGTTCACGTGTCCTCCTTGTCATGGCGTACGAGCGGGCGCTCGCACGGACGTACCCTATAATACTAGGACGCATTCGCCGAACCGAAAACCAACGACCACTGGATGGACCATGAGAAGACCGGCTATCGTCATCGTGACCTTCAAGCGGCAGGAGCTGCTCGCGAACCTCTTCGGCTCGATCGAGCGTCTCGCCATGGCTCCCTGGCGCGTGGTGGTCGTCGACAACGAAGACTCAGAGCGGACGGCCGAGCTCGTGGCAGGCTTTGCCGACCGAGTCTGCGGGATTTGGGGCGACACGACCGACGACCCCGATGAGCGGGGCGGGGTTTCTCGCGTGGTCTATGCGCCGCAGGCGGAGAACACCGGCGGGTCCGGTGGCTTCTGCGAGGGCGTGCGCATCGCGTACGAGCTCGGCGCCGAATGGTTCTGGGTCATGGACGACGACGTGGCGGTCGAACCCGACGGTCTTGACGCCCTCGACCGGTGGTGCGACCGCGCGGACGCCATCCAGGGACAGCGTCGCGACTTCGACGGCGGCGCCTTCTACTGGCAGTATCGCTTCAACACCGCACTGGCGATCTACAACCCCCTCTCGCGATCCTCGTGGAAGCCCGGCGAGGAGTACAAGGAGTGCAACGCGCTCTGCTTCGAGGGCGGGTTCTTCCGCCGCATCGTTCCCGACAAGGTCGGACTTCCCGACAAGCGCTTCTTCATCTACCTCGACGACGCGTGCTACGGGTATCTCGCAAGCAAGGTCGGCAAGGTCATTCTCATCCCCGATTTCGTGTTGAGCCGTGAGCGGGAGGTGGCCAACAAGGAGATCGGGTCGGTGCGCCAGCTCAACTCCACGTCCGACATGACCCGCCTCTACATCACGCGGAACCGCGCGTACCTCGCGCGCTACTTCCAGCTCTACGGCGAGTACAACCCCGTGGGCTATGGATTCGGCACCTTCCTCACCTATGCCAAGGAGATCATACGACTCATGATCGTGGATCGCGGACATCTTCGCTCCGGTATGGCCCGTCTCAACGAGGGATGGCGCGAGTCGAAGCAGATTCTGCATGACCCTACCTGGAAGCCCATGCCGCCACTCGCCTGACCTGGAAAAGGGGACAGGTTGCTTTTCCATGTTTCTCGGACATGGCCCTGGTGGCGCACGCGTGGGTCGACGTCGTCGCGACGAATGCCGCGCACGCTGCGCTTGTCCGGTAAATCGCAGCTTACGCGTGCGGAGAAGGCCCCCGGCTCACGCGTGGGTCGACGTCGTCGCGACGAATGCCGCGCACGCTGCGCTTGTCCGGTGAAACTCAGCTTACGCGTGCGTCGACGTTGGCCAGACACCCCGCACGTCCGTCTCGCCAGACATGCCGCCCGCCGAAAGCTCGGAAAGTCGGACATGGAAAAACAACCTGTCCCCTTTTCCAGGTGAGAAGAAGGAGCCGGCCACCATACGATGACCGGCTCCCGGACGTGCTGGATGAGGCAGACGCTACTCGGCGAACGCCTGAGCGATGGAGGCAGCGGCAGTCTTGCCGGCTCCCATGGCCAGGATGACCGTAGCGGCACCGGTGACGATGTCGCCGCCGGCCCAGATGCGGGGATCGGAGGTGCGACCCTCTTCGTCGGCGATGATGTAGCCCCACTTGTTAAGCTTGATGTCACCGATCATCTTCGCGAACGGGTTCGCGTTGGTGCCGATGGCGGAGATGGCCACGTCGCAGGGGATGTCCTCGATGGCGCCCTCGATGGGGACGGGACGACGGCGACCGGAGGCGTCGGGTGCGCCGAGCTCCATCTTCTGGACGCGCACGCCGCAGACGTTACCGTCCTCGCCCTTGAGGAACTCGATCGGCGAGACGAGCGGCATGACCTCGACGCCCTCGGCCTTGGCGTGGTGCAGCTCGGCCTTACGGGCGGGCATCTCGTCCTCGGAACGACGGTAGGCGATGATCGCACGGTCGGCGCCGAGGCGCTTGGCGGTGCGGACCGCGTCCATGGCGACGTTGCCGCCACCGAAGACCACGACGTTCTTGCCGCGCTTGGTGGGGGTGTCGAACTCGGGGAACTTGTTCGCCTTCATGAGGTTGACGCGGGTGAGGTACTCGTTC
The DNA here is from genome assembly GCA_002331575.1 of Atopobium sp. UBA2090. GTDB lineage: Bacteria > Actinomycetota > Coriobacteriia > Coriobacteriales > Atopobiaceae > Olsenella_D. The sequence goes on from DCZG01000074.1 coordinate 12,429, forward strand.
GCGAAGTAGACGTTCGGGAGGTTCTCGCCCGGGATGTTGAGGAACTTCGGGAGACCGGCGCCGGTGGCGATGTAGATGGCGTCGTAGCCCTCCTCGAAGAGCTCGTCGGCGTTGGTGATGCGGCCCACGACGGAGTTGAACTTGAACTTGACGCCCAGCGTCTGGAGGCCGTCGATCTCGCGCTTCACGACTGCCTTGGGCAGACGGAACTCGGGGATGCCGTAGACGAGAACGCCGCCGCCGGTGAAGAAGGCCTCGAAGACCGTGACGTCAAAGCCGTGACGGGCAAGCTCGCCGGCGCAGGTGATGCCGGAGGGGCCGGAGCCGACGACCGCGACGCGCTTGCCGTTCTTGGGGGCCATCTTGGGCTTGGACGCGAGCTCGGGCTGGTCGCCGAGGAAGCGCTCGAGCTGGCCGATGGCGACCGGCTGGCTCTTCTTGCCGCGGATGCACTTACCCTCGCACTGGTTCTCCTGCGGGCAGACGCGGCCGCAGATGGCGGGGAGCATGGAGTCCTCGTGGATGGAATCGAGGGCGCCGCCGAAGTCCTCCTCGCGGATCTTCTCGATGAACCTCGGGATGTTGATGTTGACGGGGCAACCCTGGACGCAGAGGGGCTTCTTGCAGTCCATGCAGCGGTTCGCCTCGGCGACCGCCATCTCCCTGGTGAAGCCCTTGTCGACGGGACGGAAGTCCTTCGCGCGCTCCTCGGGCGGCTCCTCGTTGTCCGGGGTGCGCGGAGAAGTCATATCGGGCTTGAAGACACCCTTTACCTGTGGCATGCGCAGTTCGCCTCCTCATAGGCCTTGAGGGCCTGACCTTCCTCGGTACGGTACGCGGCCTGACGGGCGCGCAGGTCGTTCCAGTCGACCTTGGTGGCGTCGAAGTCAGGGCCGTCGACGCAGGCGAACTTCGTCACGCCGTCGATCTCGACTCGGCAGCAGCCGCACATGCCGGTGCCGTCGACCATGATCGGGTTGAGGGAGGCCGTGATCGGAGTGTTGTACTTCGCAGCGGTGAGGGTAGAGAACTTCATCATCGGGACGGGGCCGACGCAGAAGACGTGGTCGACCTTCCCGGCCTGGAGGAGACGCTCGAGCGGGATCGTCACGACGCCCTTCTCGCCATAGGAGCCGTCATCCGTGGTGATGTGGATGTGCTCGTCGTCGAACTCGGAGCGGAACTGATCCTCGAGGAGGAGCAGGTCCTTCGTGCGGGCGCCCATGATGGCGTGGACCTCATGGCCGGTGGCCGCGAGCTGACGGGCGACGGGGAACGCGATGGCGAGTCCGACGCCGCCGCCGATGACCGCCCAGGTGCCCTTGCCGAGTTCCGTGGGCTGACCGAGCGGGCCAGTGACGTCCTCGAGGGAGTCTCCCGGCTCGTAGGTGGACAGCATTGTGGTGGTCTTGCCGATCACCATGAAGATGAACTCGACCCAGCCCTCCTCGGGGTTCCAGTCCGCGAACGTGAACGGGACGCGCTCGGCGGTCTCGTTGGCGCGTACCATCAGGAACTGGCCAGCATGCGCGTGCTTGGCCATCTCCGGCGCCTCGATGCGGAACTTGAACACCTTCTCTGAGAACTGCGTCTTTTCGAGGATCTTGTACATGAAAACCGAACTCCTCTCCTGAGCGATTCTGTGCCCTCGCATCTGCGTGAGAACGGGCGCATCCCCTCGAGCGGCAGGACCCGACCGACGCAGGCAGATTTTCCTCACAATAGTACACTTGACGCGCGCAAAAAACGGGTGCCGATTGGGGTTTGCCTGGCTATTGGTCCGACCTTCCCACAATATGCAACATGGGGTTGCTGAGCTGCGCTCGGCTGGCTAGCGCACGTTCGTCTCCGCCCGCGCGACGCCATGCTCCAGACAGGCCTCGACGACGTCCGCCGCGTGCTCGGCGGAGAGCCGCAGCTCGTCGGCGAAGTTCCCCTTGAGCTGCCGCAGGACGTACGTGGCGACGTCCATGCGTCCGGGCGGCCGGCCGATTCCCACCCGGACGCGCCCGAAGTCGCGGGTCCCGAGCTTGTCGGCCATGGAGCGCAGGCCGTTGTGGGCGTTGAGCCCGCCTCCGAACTTCACGCGGACCTGGCCTGCCTCGAGGTCCACCTCGTCGTGCACCACGAGAAGCTCTGCGGGGCTCGCGTGGTGGGCGTGCGCGAGCTTGGACACGGGTCCGCCGCTCGTGTTCATGAAGTCCTGGGGCTTGGCGAGAAGGACCTCGCGGCCGCCCGGCATCCTCATGGAGGCGACCATGCACCCCGCCTCGCTCTTCCAGTAGCGCACGCCGGCGCGCGCCGCGAGCGCGTCCACCGTGAGGAATCCGACGTTGTGGCGGGTGAGCTCGTACTCGGCCCCGGGATTGCCGAGACCTGCGACGATGAGCACGTCACCAGGGGTTGCTGCCATGATCCCTCCTCATGAAGAGGGCGGCACCGCGAATCCGGTGCCGCCCAGATGACACAGACGAGACGAACGGCTAGATCTCGGCGGGACCGCCGGAGACGCCGCTCACGGACTTGTTCGCGTAGACGTTGTAGATGGCGTCGGAGAGCTCCTGGGCGACGGAGATCTGCTTGATCTTGGAGCCGGGGGTGTTCGCCACCGCGCAGGGAATCGCATCGGTCACGACACACTCGATGATCGGGGCGCCCTCGAGGCGCTCGATTGCCTTGCCGGAGAAGATGCCGTGCGTGGCGCTGATGTAGATGTCGCCCGCGCCCATCTCCTTGAGCTTGTTGATGGATCCGACGAGGGTGCCTCCCGTGTCGATCATGTCGTCGTTGATGATGCAGGTCTTGTTCTCGATGTTGCCGATGATGCCCATGACCTCGGCCGCATTGTGTTTCGGACGACCCTTGTGAGCGATGGCGACCTCGCAGCCGAGGTAGTCGGAGAGCTTCTTGGCGACCTTCGCGCGACCCATGTCGGGGGAGACGACGACGGTCTCGTCCCAGTTGAAGTTCTTGGTCTTGAAGTACTCGCCAAACAGGTAGAGCGCGGTGAGGTGCGTGACGGGGATGTCGAAGAACCCCTGGATCTGGTTGGAGTGCAGGTCGAGCGTAATCACTCGGTCGACGCCGGCGGCCTCGAGGAGGTTGGCGACGAGACGGGCGGTGATGGGCTCGCGCGAAGCGGCCTTGCGGTCCTGGCGCGCGTAGCCGTAGTGGGGGATGACGGCGGTGAAGCTCGCCGCCGACGCCCTGGTGGCGGCATCGGAGACGATGAGGGTCTCCATGAGGAGGTCGTTCACGTTCGTGCCGGCGAGCGACTGGATGAAGAACACCTCGCAGCCGCGGACGGTCTCCTCGAAACGTGCGTACGTCTCACCGTTGGCGAACTTCTCGAGCATGAGGCCCGAGAGGGGAAGGTGAAGGATGTCCGCGATGCGTTGTGCGAGCTCGGGGTTCCCGGAGCCAGCGTAGAGCCTGATGTTCTTCTCGACGTTGAGCGGTTCGCAAAGATTCTCGTACATCTCTCTAGTCCTCTTTCTCGAGCTGCTTCCAGTACTCCGTTGCCCAGTTGTCAATTATCGTCTGCTTGCTGCGCTCGAGGGCGAGCGCGCCCGCGGGGACGTCGCGCGTGATGCAGGAGCTCGCGCCCACGAGGGCGCCGTCGCCGATGTTGACCGGCGCGACCATCATCGTGTCGGAGCCGACGAAGACGTGGTCGCCGATGGTCGTGTGGCTCTTGTGCTTTCCGTCATAGTTGCAGGTGATCGATCCGCCGCCGATGTTGACGCCCGTGCCCATCTGGCAGTCGCCGATGTAGGAGAGATGCGGAACCTTCGAGCCCTCGCCGACCACGGAGTTCTTGAGCTCCACGTGCGTGCCGGCCTTGGCGTGGCTCAGCAGGTGGGTGTGGCCGCGCAGGTAGGCGCGAGGACCGCAGCAGACGTCGTCATCGATGGCGGAGTCGACGATGACGGTCTCGTCGACGGTGCAGCCGTTGCCCACGGTGGCGTTGGTAAGACGGCTGTTCGGGCCGATGACGCAGTCGGTGCCGATCGTGGATGCGCCCCAGACGAAGGTCTGGGGGAGAAGGACGGTGTCCTGGCCGATATGCGCCTCGGGGCCGACCCAGACCTGGTCGGGGTCGAGCATCGAGACGCCCGAGGCCATGAGCTCGTCGTTGATCCGGCGCTGCATGACCTTGGTGGCCTCCGCGAGTTGGATGCGGGAGTTAACGCCGAGAAGTTCCGTGGTGTCGCCGCAGTGAACGGTGCCGACCGGCTCGCCGAGCCCGACGTAGATGCCCACCATGTCCGTGAGGTAGTACTCGTGCTGGACGTTGTTGTTGCCGATGCTGTCCACGTTCTCGGTGAGGCGGCGTCCGCAGAAGCAGTACGTCGCCGAGTTGCACTCCGTGAGGCTCTCGCGCTGCTCGGGCGTGCAGTCCTTGTGCTCGATGATTGCCCGCACCTGGCCGTTCTCGCGGTAGATCCTGCCGTACCCCGTTGGGTCGGGCGGCGTCATGGTGAGGACGGTGCAGGCATTGTGGCCCGTGGTCGTGGCATCGACAAGCGACCGGATGGTCTCGGGGCGGATGAGCGGGGCGTCGCCAGCAAGAACGACGACCGGACCCTCGAAGCCGCCGACGGCCTCCTTCACGGTCTTCACGGCATGGCCCGTGCCGAGACGCTCGGTCTGCTCGACGAACTCGACGTCTTCGTCATCGGCAAAGAGGTCGCGGACCTCCTGGGCGCCGTTGCCCACGACGACGATCGTGCGCTCGGCTCCGGCCTCGCGTGCCGCGCGAACGACCCACCAGACGAGTGGCATGTCGAGTAGCTTGTGCATGACTTTGGGATGACGGGACTTCATGCGCGTACCCTCGCCGGCGGCGAGGACAATCGCGGTTATGGGCATGTGGTTGCCTCCATTGGGAAGTGCGGTCCCTTACATGGACATGATAGCGCGGGAATCGTCCCCGGTGGTGACTGCGAGGAGCTTTCGTCGGCGCTTCTCCAAATCACGACGAAAGACGGGGCGTGACAGAAGGAGACGCCGAGTGGGCGACGGCCGAGAAACCCTCGCGAAAACGACGCAGGCCACACGAAAGGACCCATGTGACCCGCAGCTTGTTCATTGGCTGGGGTAGTAGGATTCGAACCCACATTCCAGGCACCAAAAACCCGCGTCCTGACCATTAGACGATACCCCAGTGCAGCCAAACATCGCAGAAAGTGTATCAGACCTTGCCATGACCCGCACGGACGCAAGGAGGCGTGGCCGAGAAGGGCATTCTGCCCGAGCCACTAACGTCGAAGGATCCTTCTCGGCTTTTGGCACAGCCCGCAAGTCTGCTACCTGGGGGTACCGATAACGCCCTTTTGTCTCGGCGGCGTTTGCCCAGTTGGCAGGGTGCCACTAACGTCGAAGGATCCTTCTCGGCTTGGGACTGCGGACAAAAACTTGGACCGCCGCGGCGGTCCGGGAGGGAGTCCGCGTGTTCACGACCCAGCAGAAGAGGGAGACGGTCGAGAGGTTCCTGTCGAGCGGGCTGACGATCTCCGCCGCGTCCCGCCTGGAGGGCTACCCGGAGAGGCACCGCCTCTCCTCCTGGCTCCGGGAGGCGAGGGAGGGCACCCTCGTCGTCACGCCCACGCCGGCGCCGGGACGCGTCGCCCACCACGTCCGCGGCCACCGCTACCCGTCCGAGACCGTCGAGGAGGCGCTGCGCCTGCGCGGCCTGGGGTATGGTTACGGGACGATAGCCAGGAGGCTCGGCCTCTCGGGCGCGGACGTCCCCAGGTCGTGGTGGATGCGCGAGCACGGCGGCGGGACGGTCTGCGAGAGGTCGGCCGGGAGGGGCGCCGCGCGTCGGGGCGCCGGGAGGGCGGCCGCGGTGGCTGACGGGCGGGACGAGAGGATAGCCGAGCTGGAGCTCCAGGTCAGCGTGCTGAAGGAGCTGATGCGCGACCCAAAAGCAGGAGACCCGGCGAGCCTCTCCAACAGGCGGAAGACAGAGTTAGGCGAGAGGCTGAGGCGGGAGAGAGGTCTCTCCCTGCGGTGGGTCCTGACGTTCTTTCGGATCTCGAGGAGCTCCTACTCATACCACCGCGCCCGGCCGGGGAGGCCGTCGAGGGACGAGCGCCTCGCCCGCGCGGTGAGTGAGGCGTTCGAGGCCAACGGGGGCAGGCTCGGCTACCGCGCCACCTGGGCGGAGCTCAGGAGGAGGGGCACGCGGGTCTCGGAGAAGGTCGTCAGGCGGGTCATGCGCTCGCTGGGGCTGCGCGTCGTCAGGTCGAGGTCGGACAGGCCCTGGAGCTCCTACGACCCCGCGGTGCGCGTCGCGGCCCCGGACGTGCTCCGGCGCGACTTCTCGGCCGGCCGGCCGAACCTGAAGTGGGTCACCGACGTCACCGAGTTCCGGGTCCCGGCGGGCAAGCTCTACCTCTCGCCGGTCATCGACCTCTACGACCTGGCGCCCGTCGCGTGGTCGGTCTCGGAGAGCCCCGACCACGAGCTCACCGAGTCGTCGCTGGCCTGCGCCGTGGCCACGCTGGCCCCGGGCGAGAGGCCGGTCCTGCACCACGACCGCGGGGCCCACTACGGCTGGCCCGGCTGGCTGGAGATCGAGCGCCGTGCCGGCCTGGTGCGCTCCGCCTCGAGGAAGGGCCGCTGCGGGGACAACGCCGCCTGCGAGGGGTTCTTCGGGCGCATGAAGCTCGAGATGTTCCACGGCAGGGACTGGTCGGGCGTCTCGCTCGCCGAGCTCGCCTCAGAGGTGGACGCCTACATGCGCTGGTTCAGGGACTCGAGGCCGAAGGCGAGGCTCGGCTGGCTCTCGCCGGCCGAGAGCAGGCGAGCGCTGGGACTGGCCCCGCTGACGTAGGATGTACAAGAAAACGTCCGCAGTCCCCTTTTGGCACAGCCCACAAGCATGCTACCTGGGGGTACCGATAACGCCCTTTTGTCTCGGCGGCGTTTGCCCAGTTGGCAGGGTGCCACTAACGTCAAAGGATCCTTCTCGGCTTTTGGTATCGGCCGCGAGGCCTTCTCCCTAGAGGCCAACGCCGTCGAACGCAGCGCACACGGCGTCGAGGAGCAGGACCGCGTAGGTCTGGGCGTCGCCCGTCGTGAACGTGCCGTCGAAGCCCGCGCCGACCGGAAGCTCGATGCGCACGACGGGCTCGTGGCCGCGCGCGCTCTCATAGGCGGAGCGCAGGCGAAGGGGCAGCGTGTCGAGGTCGTCCATGTCGATGCTCCCGACCTTCGCACCCTGCGCGAGCGGGGTGGCCGAGAGGAGGATGAGCGCCCTGGCACCTGCCGGGATGCCCTCGCGGTAGTCCGCGAGCTCGAGGGTGTTCTTGTCGGACGTGGCGTTCGCGAGGTTGACGATGCGACCTGCCACGTTGCGCGAGATCGGGTCGTCGCCGGATATGGCGATGCACGCGCCCTCGAGGACGCCGGCCGCTCGTGCGAACCCCATACCGCCCTGCGGGTGCGGCCCGTTCGCGGGCTTGCCCGCCCACACGTGGCGGAGGCGCTCGATGGCGTCGAAGGTGTCGGGGAAGGCCATGCCGTCGGCCAGTGCGCCCACGCTCTCCTGGAACTGCTTGACCGCGGCCTCTGTGTGCACGCCGTACGAGCCGTCCACGGTGCCGCACGAGAAGCCGAGGATGTTGAGGCGCTCCTGGAGCTGTCGCACGTCGTTGCCGTGGAAGTTGGGAAGGCGCAGGTAGAGCGTGCGGTCGCCGAGTTGGTAGCACTCGTCCACGAGTGAGGACCACGTCGCTGCGTCGAGCACGTCGCCGAGCGGCAGGTCATGGTCGAGCCTGAAGCGCGCCACGGCCGTCCCCGTCGACTTCCCGAAGACGCCGGCCGAGGTCTCATCGGAGGCGATGGCGTAGCCGAGGGAGCCGAGTCGCTCCTGAATGTCCTCTACAGCGGCGCCGGAGGCGCCCTCCCTGATGGATTCCATGTTCCCCCTCTAAACGAGAATCGCGAGAACGCTTAGTCGGTGCGCTCCACGAAGAAGTCTGCCATAGATTCCAGCACGCGGCGCGTGTCACCCGCGAGCTCGACGCCCGAAAGGCTGTCCTTTGCACTCCGAGCAAGCGAGCGCGCGTACTCTCGCACGGCGTCGATTGCCCCGGATGCCACCATGAGCTCCACTCCGCGCCCGAGTGTGGCGGGGTCCGTCGCATGCGAGGAGAGAATCGAGACGAGCTCGTCCTTCTCGCCGCCCGAGAGGTGCTCGATGGCCCAGGTCACGACCATCGTGCGCTTGCCTTCGGTGATGTCGGAGCGGAAGTCCTTGCCCTGTGACGTCGCGTCGCCCACGAGGTTGAGCAGGTCGTCCTGCAGCTGGAAGGCCAGGCCTGCGTCCATGCCGAACGATCCGAGCGCGTCGACCTGCTCGTCGGTCCCTCCTCCGCAGATGGCGCCGACCGAAAGCGGCGTGGCTGCGGAGTAGAACGCGGTCTTGTGGCTCGCCATGCAGAGGTAGTCGCTCGTGCTCACGTCCCAGCGACCGTCGCGCGCCCAGCCGAGGTCGAGCGCCTGCCCCTCGAGCGTGCGCTCCTCCATCGAGACGAGCTCGTCGAGGATGCGCAGGCGCACGTCGGGCTCGAGCGTCCCGTCGCGCAGGATCTTCGCGGTCACGGTGACGAGTGCGAGGTCGCCCACGTTGATGGCCACGCCGGTGCCCTCGGAGAGGTAGACGCAGGGCTTGCCGCGGCGGAGTTCGCTCTCGTCGGCGATGTCGTCGTGGATGAGCGCCGCGGACTGGAAGTCCTCGATCGCGGCGGCGCTGGAGAGCGCCCGCTCGCCGTCGCCGCCCACGGCCTCGCAGCCGAGCAGGCAGAGCGCCGGCCTCGTGCGCTTGCCGCCCGACTCGGTGAACCGGGCGAGCGGAGCGTAGAGGTAGCGGCCGAGGTCGCCCGACGTGAGCTCCTCGGCGAGCGGTGTAGGCATGTGCGATCCGATGAAGGCCTCGATGAGGGGGCGCTTCTCGGCGAGGAACGCGGCGAAGGCCGCGCCCCCGTCACCGACGGCGGGCATGGCGTCTAGCCCTCGTACCCGTTGGGGTTGCGAGACTGCCAGTTCCAGGAGTCGCGGCACATCTCGTCGATGCCGTACCTGGCCTCCCAGCCCATCTGCTCCTTGGCCTTGGTGCAGTCGGCGTAGTTGGCGGTGACATCGCCGGCGCGGCGCGGCTCGATGACGTAGGGGAGCTCCTTGCCGCAGGCGGCGGAGAAGGCCTTGATGATCTCGAGGACCGAGGTGCCCTTGCCGGTGCCGAGGTTGAAGATCTCGACGCCCGTTTTGCCATTCATCCAGTTGAGCGCTGCGACGTGGCCGGAGGCGAGGTCGCACACGTGGATGTAGTCGCGCA
>DCZG01000044.1 GCA_002331575.1 Atopobium sp. UBA2090
CGACCCGCCGTTCTCGATGTTACGCGCGGCACCGAGGAACTTCTTGGGCGGATAGAGGGCCGCGGAGTCGACGCCGCCGGACAGGATTCGGCCGCTTGCCGGCTGGGCGAGGTTGTAGGCACGCGCGAGCCTCGTGATGGAGTCGAGAACGACCACCACGTCATCGCCCTGTTCGACGAGACGCTTCGCGTGCTCGATCACGAGTTCCGACACGTGGGTGTGGTTCTCGGCGGGCATGTCGAAGGTGGATGCCACGACGGTGCCACGGATGGAACGCTCCATGTCCGTGACCTCCTCGGGGCGTTCGTCCACGAGCAGGCAGAAGAGATGCACCTCGGGATTGTTCGCCGCGATGGACTGGCAGATCTTCTTGAGCACGGTGGTCTTGCCGGCCTTCGGGGGGCTCACGATAAGACCTCGCTGGCCCTTGCCGATGGGAGCCACGAGATCGATGGCACGTCCCGTGATGGAGTCCTTGCCGTTCTCCATGATGAGGGGCTCGTTGGGGTAGATGGGCGTGAGGTCGCGGAAACGCGGGCGGTTGCCCATGGTCTCGGGAGCACGGCCGTTGACGCTCTGCACGTTCTGCAGGGGTGGGTACTTGCTGTTGCTGCGCCCAGGGCCGACGGTGCCCTCGATGCGGTCGCCAGGACGCAGCGAATACTGGCGGATGATCGACTGGTGAACGAAGGCGTCGTTTTCGCCCTCCATGTAGTTCCCGGTCCGAATCCAGCCATAGCCCTCGTTGCCGATCTCCAGAATGCCGTCGACGGCGCGAAAGCCCTCGGCACGCGCGGCAGCCAGATAAATCGACTCGACGAGCTCCGACTTGCGGACGCCGACATACTCGACGCCGAGGTCGGCCGCCTTGGAGCGCAGGTCCGCGACCTTCATCTCGACGAGCTCGTCGCGCGTGAGCGAGGGACCGGAAGCCTCCTGCTGCCCGGCACCTCGACGGTTGCGCCTGCGATTGTTGTTGCCGTTGTTGCCGAAGGTGCCGTTGTTGCCGTTCTGACGATGGGCGCCGTTGGCGGCATACGCGCCGCCGCCAGCATTACCACCGTTCCCGTTGCTGCTGTTCCCGCCGTTCCCGCCGAAGCCGTTGCCCTTCGAACTATGACGGCGCCTGCGGCCCGAGCTCTGCTGACCCTGCTGGCCCTGTTGCCCGGCGTCCTGCTGGGCAACGCCCTGCTGGTCCTGGCCCTGCTGGCCAGCATCCTGCTGAGCAGCGCCCTGCTGTTCCCCGCCCTGTTGCGCCGTCTGCTGGGCATCGCCCGAAACTGCGTTGTCAGGTCTGACAGTCGACGGCGCTAGGGCCTCGCCGATCGTGGTCGCAGGCATGGGCATGACCTCTGAGCTCGCATGCGTTGCCTCTTGGGTGCGACGCGTCATCTCGTCGAAGGAAGCCGTCGACGGTTCGGCATCGGTCTTCTCCGCCTTCGAACGGCGACGAGGTCTCGGGGCGGGCTCTGCCGCAGGCACAGCGTCGCCAGGAGGTGTCGTAGACTCCCCCTGCGTCTCTGCGTTTTCGGCTTTTGGCTTCCGACGCGTGTAGGTGCGCTTGGGTTTCACTGGTGCAGGGGCGTCGGCCGTGGGAGCACCCTCGCCCTGCTGGGGAACCTCGGCCGTCGGAGCCGCTTCGGCCTTTGGCCTGCGTCCACGCCTCTTCTTCGGTGCCTCATCCCCGCTTGCGCTCGTCGCCTTGGGCTGATCGGAAGCGTCCTCGGAAACGGGTGTCTCGTCCGCCATTCACTCCGCCTTTCATCTGTCATCTTCGCCTGAGCCAGAGGCTCGAAAACCAGCTTGACGTGCCATCGCTTGGATTTGCCTGCACTCGTGCCGGATAAGTATGGGCATTCCCATTCCGCGTTCACGCACCTGGAACGTCACAGGTCCTTGCCACGAGCATGGCAAGCATGAGTAAGTGATGGGAGATGCTCCCGCGCGAAACCCGCGCGAAGCTGGTGTGACTATAGCACGTACGCAGCCCGTACGCACCATAACTTTAATTTAGTTGGACTCGGAAGGAGACAACCTAGGCGTTTGAACGGGGCTTTCTTCTCACGACGATGTCATGAATGCTCGCCGCGACTCCGTCAGCCAACCTGGAACCATTGTTGGTGAGGCTGATGAGGAGCACCTTAGACGACCCCTGGTCGACACCGACACGCTCGACGAGACCGACCTCCTCGAGCGACGACACTGACATCGAGACCGTGGGCTGAAGCAGCCCGAGCATGTTGACGATGCCTGAGATGGTCGCTCCGCTGCCAGACATGCGCAGCGAGAGGAGCACGAGGTCTCCCGCCTTGCAGAACACGGTGCCCATTGCCTCGACATACATGGCAAGACGCTCGGGAGTCGTGCGCGAGAGCGGCTGACCGGCCGCGATGTGATCGCAGGTCTGCTTGAGGAGCGAATAGACGCATTCCCTGCCAGCCGGCGAGATGGTGCACTCTACATTGCGAGAGTCGACCGCACCTTCATGACGATCAATGAACCCCAGGCAGGCCAGGTGATTTGTCCGATGCGTCATCGTAGGACGTAATGATCCTTGATATGAGGCAATCTGAGAGGTCTTAAGAGGCGACATCTCCGCCTCAAGCTTGCAGAGGATGGCGAACTCCTCGAACGTCAGACGCTGGCTCGATGGCGTCTCTTGACGTACGAGATTGTAGGACCTTCGAATTGAAACGTACTCCCTTAGCTCCACAAGGCTCCCCAACCTTTTGCAGCCTGGCAAGATGCCGGCCTGCTATCCAAAATGACGTTTTATGAGTAGAAAATTACCGTTCACATAGTATCGGATTTTGAATTCACATATCAAGCGAACACTAACAAAACGTAGACAAAAGAACATTTCGGAATATTATTGACACCGTTTGGCGACAAGATAATACCGAAATGCAAACAAGCTACATGCTCTGCGGCGCCGAAACGCCGACGAGTCTGAGCGTGAGCGCGAGCACGCGTCGCGTCGCGTCCACCGCGGCGAGACGAGCACGGGACAGAGCAGGCTCCACAGGACGCCCCCTACCAGGAAGGACTTGGCACACCGCATAGAAGGCATGGAAGTCTCCCGCGAGCTCCTCGGCGTAGTGGGTGAGCCTGAAGGGGGCGCGGTCGCGCGCGCAGCCCTCGACGATCGAGGGGAACTCTGAAAGCTTGCGGGCGAGGGCGAGCTCCATCGGGTCGGTGAGAAGGCCGAGGTCATAGCTGGATCCTATCGCACGGTCCGAGACGACGTCCATGCCCAGTTCGGCAGCTTCCTCAACGGTGACGTCTGCACCCCTGCGCAGAATCGAGCAAATTCGCGCATGTGCGTATTGCACGTAGTACACGGGGTTGGTGTCGTCCTGCTTCTTCGCCTGCTCGATGTCGAAGTCAATCATCTGGTTGCTCGACTTCGAGATGAGAGTGTAGCGAGTCGCGTCGGCACCCACCTCCTCGAGCAGCTCTTCGAAGGGGACCATCGTTCCCTTGCGCTTGGACATGCGAACGGGAACGCCGTCGCGGAGGAGGTTGACGAGCTGCCCGAGAAGCACCTCGAGCTCACCGGGGTAGCCGAGCGCGTCACATGCGGACTCCACGCGCTGGATGTAGCCATGGTGGTCGGCGCCCCAGATGTCGATCACGTGGTCGACACGCTGGAACTTGTTCCAGTGGTAGGCGACATCGGAGGCGAAGTAGGTGTACTCCCCGTTCGTCTTGATGAGAACGCGGTCCTTGTCGTCACCAAAGGCGATGGAGCGGAACCACAGGGCGCCCTCCTCGTCACGATAGAGATATCCGAGCTGGTCGAGACGCTCCAGGGCGCGGTCGACGGCGGAGGTCCCATCCTCGCCCTTGGCGTAGAGCGAGCGCTCGGAGAACCACACGTCGAAGTCGCAGCGAGCCGCGTGACAGGTGTCGCGAATGCTCTCGAGCATCATCTGATAGCCCTGCTCGCGGAAGGTGGCACAGCGATCGTCCTCTGAGTCATCGACGCGCGCGTCACCCATGAGGCCGTAGAAGCGCAGGGCGAGGTCGATGATGTAGTCGCCTCCATAGGCGTTGCCACCGAGGTCGGCATTGAACTGGTCCATGAGCGGATGGGTCTCGGGATGTTTGTCATCCGCGTCGTCGACGAAGGCGGTACGGTCATCGAGAAGCGCCTGGTGCGCCTCTTCGGCCGAGCAACCCCGCTCTGTCATGACGGCAAGGAGCTGAAGGTAGCGCTTGGAGATGGAATGGCCGAAGACGTCCATCTGGCTGCCATGGTCGTTGATGTAGTACTCGCGCTCCACGTCGTAGCCAGCGTGCTCGAGGACGTTGCAGAGCGAGTCACCGAGGGACGCCCAGCGACCATGGCCGATGTGGAGGGGGCCGACGGGGTTCGCGGAGACGAACTCGACCTGGTACTTCTCGCCATTGCCGAGGTTCGAGCGGCCGAAGTCGTCGCCCTGCTCGCGCACGGTGCGGAAGACCTCGTTGTTGGACGCCGCGGAGAGATAGAAGTTGATGAAGCCCGGTCCGGCGACCTCGACCTTCGAGACGGACGAATCCTCGGGCATGTGGGCGACGATCGCCGAGGCGATCTTCGCGGGAGCCATGTGGGCGAGACGTGAGGACCTCAGCGCGAGCGTGGACGTCCAGTCACCGTTGGAGGAGTTGGCCGGTCGTTCGATGCCGAACTCCTCGACCTCGAACGACGGAAGGTCACCGACGCTCTGGGCGTCAGCGACGGCCTTCCGGAGCATCTCCTCGATTGTGTCGGACATTCTCTCTCCCATCTGGGCTTGTGGTACAGGACGCGCAATGCGCCGCAGGTAGTTAGTGTATCAGAGAAGACACGGATCTAGTCGATCGTGGGACGTCCCGAGGCGGCGCGCTCCTCGTTGGCGAGGTCGTGGCGCAGCCGGGCGAGTCCGAGCTCGAGACCGACGGGGTAGATCTGCGGGTTGAGGAACCTGATGATGGCGGGATCGAGGTGCATGATCGCCTCGCGGCAGCGCTCGCGGGCGACCATGATGCTCTCCTGCTCCCCCACGCGATGACCGTGCTCCACGACGCACTGGAGAAGCTCTTGCGGCTCGCCCTCGAGGTCATAGGAGGCATAGGTGTCGAGGATGTCGAGCATCGTGTTGGACGGACCCGCACTCACCGAGTCATCCACGAGCATGTCGCCCACGGGGCAGCCGCTCGTGTCGTAGAAGCGCCGGATGTGCTGGACGCCGGGGACGGTGCGCTTGTAGGCCATCTCGGAGAGTTTGATGACGGGCGACCAGGGATCGCTGCTCGAGGCGCGGACGGCCGAGAGCTTGTAGACGCCTCCGAGCGAGGGCTGCGGGTCGCAGGTCGCGAGCTTAGTTCCCACCCCGAACGAGTCGATGGGCGCGCCCTGCGAGAAGAGCGACTGGATGGTGTACTCGTCGAGGTCGTTCGAGACGGAGATCTTGACGTAGCCGAGACCGGCCGCGTCGAAGGCGGCTCGCGTCTCCTTGGAGAGCTTCGCGAGGTCACCGGAGTCGATGCGAATGGCCGCCAGACGCTCGCCGTCCTTCTCCATCTCCTTGGCGACGGTGATGGCGTTCTTGATGCCCTGGTGAACGTCGTAGGTGTCGAGGAGAAGCACGCAGTTCTTGGGGCTCGACTTGGCGAACGCGCGGAACGCGTCGAGCTCGGAGGGAAACGCCATGACCCAAGAGTGCGCGTGAGTACCGAACACGGGAATGCCATAGATCTTGCCTGCGAGCACGTTGGACGTGGACGAGGCTCCGGCGATGTAGGAGGCGCGCGCCACGGCAAGGCCGCCATCTGGGCCCTGCGCCCTGCGCAGACCGAAGTCGGAGACCGGGTGGCCCTCCGCCGCCTTGACGACGCGGGAGGTTTTCGTCGCCACGAGCGTCTGGAAGTTCACGAGGTTGAGCAGGGCGGTCTCGATGAGCTGGCAGTCAATCACCGGACCCATGACGCGGACCATCGGCTCGCGCGGGAAGACCACGTCACCCTCGGGCACCACGTGGATGGTCAGGTCGAGATGGTGATTGCGGAGGTATTCGAGGAAGCCAGGCTTGAACATGGCGCCACCACCGGGGGCCTGAATGCCAGCGAGATACTCGATGTCGTCGTCCTCGAAGACGAAGTTCTCCACCAGGTCCGCGATCTGCCCCATGCCGCAGGCGACGGCGTACCCGCCATCGAAGGGGTTCTCGCGGAAGAAGGCGTTGAAGCATGCCTCGCCGTTGACGAGACCGGACTCCCAGAAGCCCTGGGCCATCGTGAGTTCATAGAGGTCGGTGTTGAGGGAGACGTCAGAGGGCTTGGTACGATCGGTAAGGGACATGAGGTGACCTTCTCTGTGGTTTGGCTACCGTGTTAGAGAATCATCGAGAGAACGAGCGCGATTGCGAGCACCGCCACCGCCGCGATGACGATCTTCTGACCAGTGGGCATCTTGAGGTCGTCGTCGTCCTCATCGACCTCCATGAGCTTCCGACCCTTCTCCTTGGCTTCAGCGATGCGCTGAGCCTCGGCGCGGTCCGCCTCGACCGCAGCCTTGTCGGCCTTGAGCCTCTCGAGCTCCGCACGCTCGGCCGCGGCGGCACGCTGCCGTTCGCGCTCCGCCTTCTCGGCACGAAGCTGCTCGAGCTCCTCACGCTCCTCATCGCTGAGCGATGCGTCGTCTGCCATGATGCCTCCCGTCGGTGACACTACCTAGCCTAGCAGTCTATACCCCTCTTTGGCGACCTCACGCGTCGAGCTCGGGACCAGCCACGCCCGTCGCATCGAACGACGGGACGTAACTCTCCGAGACGGTGCCTCCCTGCTGCCACCACATGCGTTCGAATCCGAGATCGTCGGCATGGCAGAGGGCGGTCTCGTACTCGTCGTCAGTGACGGCGCGGGCAAGGTCCCCACCCTTCGCACGACAGGCCTCGTTCGGCGTGAACTGGTTCATGACCGAGAGGTCTACGTCGTTGCCGCAGAGCTCCCAGACCCGGTCGAGCACTGCGACGGAGTCCTCGGCATGTCCCGGCAGCACGAGGTGTCGAACGATGATGCCACGCCTCATGGCCCCGTCATCGGCGAGAAGCGCCCCGCCCGCGGCACGCACGCAGTCGAGCATCTCGACGAGCGCCGTGGCGGCCACCTCGGGATAGTCCTCGGCACAGGAGAGGTCACGCGCGAGCGTCGGACTCGCGTACTTGAAGTCGGTGAGCCATACGTCAACCACGTCCGCCATGTCGCGGACGACGCTGGCGAGCTCGTATCCGGAGGTGTTGCAGACGATGGGCACCGAAAGTCCCCTCTCGCGCGCAAGGGACACGGCCTCTCGAACGTGCGGGGCGTAGTGGAGCGGCGTCACGAGGTTGATGTTGAGCGCACCCTGCGACTCGAGCTCGAGCATCATGCGCGCGAGACGAGACGAGCTGACCTCGATCCCGAAGCCGCCGTGCGAGATATCGTGGTTCTGGCAGAAGACGCACTTGAGCGGGCAGCCCGAGAAGAAGATGGCGCCCGATCCCGACTCCCCCGAGATGGGCGGTTCCTCCCAGAAGTGGAGGGCGGAGCGGGCGACTCGAAGCGCCGAGGTCGCGCCGCAGAAGCCGCGCGCAGCTTGCGACCTCGCCGCGTGGCATCGCCGCGGACACAGCTCGCACCTGTCGTATGCCTCGGGGGTCATGCCCTCTCCTCGCACGTAAAAAGGGG
>DCZG01000065.1 GCA_002331575.1 Atopobium sp. UBA2090
GCGACAAGGTCGAGCCACGCGGCTGGCGCCGGTACCAGCCCGCCGGAAACCTGGAAACACAGCCTGTCCCCTTTTCCAGGTCTGAACAAGAGGGCCTTGTCGTTCACTCTCCGGCGCCTAGACTGAACATCGTTCAGGATGAGTTCTCGCGACCAGAGGGAGAAGAACCATGAAGCGTACGTTTGGCCTCGTCGAGGCCGTGTTCGACATCGCCTACCTCATCACCGGAGCCATAATAGGCATCTTCTTGCTCATCACCGCAGCCGAATCAACACCCCGGCTCCTCGCCGGCATCATGGCGCTCACGCTCGCGGGCGGCGACTCGTTCCACCTCGTCCCGCGCGTCCGCTCGATCGTCTCGGGGAAGGCGGACGAGCTGAGGGCCGCCCTCGGCCGCGGCAAGCAGGTCACCTCAATCACGATGACGGTCTTCTACCTGCTGCTCTGGTGGATTGGCTGCCAGCTCGCCCCTCTCGCCACCGACACGCCGTGGACCGTCGTGCTCGTGGTCCTCGCCGTCGTGCGCATCGCGCTCTGCTTCATGCCCCAGAACGGCTGGACGCAGGAGAAGCCCCCTGTGAGCTGGGGAATCATCCGTAACGTGCCCTTCGCCGCCATGGGCGTCATCGTCGCCGTCCGCTTTGCCATGACTGGGTCGGCCATCCCCTCGATGAGCCTCGCGTGGCTCGCCATTCTCGTCAGCTTTGGCTGCTACCTTCCCGTCGTCATCTGGGCGGACAGGTACCCGCAGGTGGGAGCCCTCATGCTGCCCAAGACCTGCGCCTACGTCTGGCTCCTCGCCATGTGCCTCGGCATCTAACAAGAACGTATACTGAACATCGTTCAATGACGTGGTGATCGCGATTGGGACGGTGGCGACATGCCGCGACAGCTCACCAGCAGGGAGAAGATCCTCGACAGCTCGGCCGCGGTCGCGAAGGGGCACGGCCTCGACGCGATCAGCATCCGTGGGGTTGCTGCCGCGCGGGGCGTCTCCACGGGAACGATCTACAACTACTTCCCGTCACGCGACGAGCTTGTCGCCGCCACCGCCGAGCGACTCTTCGGCGAGGCGTTCTACGAGGGATTCTGCCATCCCGAGCCCGACGAGAGCTACCTCGCGTACTGCGAGCGCCTCTACGCCTCGCTCCACAAGCGACTCTCGAACAGCGGGTCTGGCTGGCTCGCGCAGCTGCAGGGGCTCGAGCCAGGCGCGCGGGAGGCAGGCAGGCGCCGCATGGAGGAGCTCCTCTCCCACATGCTTCGCGGGCTCGAGGACGTGCTCGCGGCAGACCCGCAGGTACGGGCCGACCATCTGTCCGGCGACCTCTCCGTCGAGGCCGTGTGCCGCCTCACCCTGAACGGAATGTTCGACGCCGTGAGGCGAGGCGACCCCGACTGCAGGACCCTGCTCGCGCTCGTCGAGCGCGCACTGTACGAGTGACGAAGTCGCACGACCTTCTTGCCAGGCGATGCCAACCTGAACACGTAATTCCTGTTTTGATATAACGCATCCTGCGCCGAGAAGAACGCGGCAACTGGGTCTTTGTCACGTGCTTCGCGCAGAATGCGTTATATTCCCGCCGACTGTGCCACAAGCCCCGCGATGACCCCAACTCAGGCCTCGATGACCCGCGAGCCGCAGACGTTCACGATCCGGGTCCCCGAGGGATGGTCGTAGCAGCGCTGGATGCGTCCGTAGCTCATGTGCACGTGACCGTGGAGAAGGTAGCGCGGCCTCATCCTCGCCAGCATGTCGTTGAAGCACTCGAATCCGCGGTGAGGGTAGTCGTCGAGGTCTCCCCAGCCACGAGCGGGAGCGTGGGTCGCGATGATGTCCACGCCGCCCCTCAACCTCGACTGCACGCGCGCCCGACGCACGCGCCAGGTCATCTCGTCCTCCGAGTACATGTCGGGACCGTCCTTGTACCGAAGCGACCCCCCAAGTCCCAACACCCTGACTCCTTCTGCCTCGTAGATCTTCCCGTCGATGTCGAAGCAACCACGGGGAGGTCTCGCGTCGTAGACGCCGTCGTGGTTTCCACGCACGTAGAGAAGGGGCACGTTGAGCATGGATTCGATGAACTCGAGATAGTCGGGGTCGAGGTCGCCGCAGGAGATGACGAGGTCGACGCCCTGCACCCGAGACCTGTCAAAGTGTTCCGAGAGGTAGCCCTCCTCATAGTCGGCAATGGCGAGAATCCTCATGAGCGAGAAGTCCGTCCCGGCTCAGCGTCGATGACCCCGCCGAGCGAGACCTCTCGGGCACCTTCCTCGTCGAGCTCCTCTCGCTGGGGAAGCTTGCCGACCACGTTGGCGTTGAGCCATCGCATGCCGACGACCTCGCTCGGCGTGAGGTCGGGGTCCTCCGCCCGATGCTCGACCCCCGACTGGGAGACCAGCTCCCCAGAAAACGGGCTCACGACGCCCCTCGCGACTGCGTCGCGGAGACATGCCGCCAGTTTGCGCGCGCCCTGGGGCAGGTCGTCGAAGAGCTCCACGTCGATGACGCCAGCGGACATCCCCCACCAGTAGTTGAGCACGTGACCCACGTCACCGCCCGCACCCTCCCAGCGGCCGTCCCGTATCGACTGGACGATCAGCTCCAGGTAGCGCCCCCAGTTCCAGACGGGACAGGCATAGTGTGTGAACGTCCCGTCGGACTCGACGCGATAGAGGCCGAAGTCGTCATCACCGAACCTGACGATGTCGCGACCGGAGATGACGCGCACCCCCTCGTCGACCAGCGCACTTCTCCCCTCGTCCCCGTCGACCGAGTACCATCTGAGGTGAACCTGTGCCTGCGCGTCGACGAGCTGGGCGCCGAGGGCGAACGCATTGATCTCGGCGACCGAGCCGAACGTCGGGGCACCTGCGAGATAGCCCACGTCATGGCTGTCGGCGAGCGACGCCGCCAGGGCGCCCGCGATGAACTTCGCCTCATACATGCGGCCGTAGAACGCGCGCATCGATGACGCGGCATGGTAGAGCGAGCAGTTGATGAAGATCGTCCCCGGGTTGGCGACCGCCGCCTTGAGGGTANNGTCACGACGAGGTCGCTCTTCTCGGCGACGGCAGCCTCGATCGCCTTCGAGAACGACGCGTCATCCGCGCACCCCATGTACGACGTCGTCTCGACCCTCCCAGCCATGCGGCGCTCGAGCTCAAGCCGCCCCTCCTCGTGGCTCCAGACCCAGCTCGAGCTGTCGGGGTCTGCGTCATAGACGAAGGCGACCCTGAACGGACGCGCATCGACGACCGACTTGATCGACGACATGATGCTCGGCACGATCGAGGTCTTCGGCGCGGAGGCGGGGTCCTCGAGGAAGACGACGGGGTCGCTCGTCGACGCGACGGCGAGCTCGCCCATGATCGCGACGAGCTTCTCCTCGACCTGCCGGGGGCTGTCGTGCACGAGCGAGTCGATGCCATGGATGCGCAGGTAGACGAGGAACGCATCGGCTGGCGTCAGCGTGACGCGACCGTCCCGGCGCCTCGCGAGCGCGGCCGAGAAGCACACAAACGCGGACCGAAGCGCGTGCACCGCCTCGTCCGGCCAGGGGTGCACGAGGTCCTGGCCGAGACAGCCGGCCAACCGCTCGAAGGAGCCCTCCTGGGTGAAGTCGAGGCCGTAGACGGGGGCGACCTTGAAGAACCGCACGAACTCGCCGTAGACGCGGAGCTCTCGGTCCTCTCCCCGTCTCGGCATGACCCTCGTGACCGAGGCCGTGATGGAGGGGTTTCCGACGAACTTCACGACCGAGAGACGCTTGTTGCCCTCGAGCACGTAGAAGTGCTGAAGGTACTCGTAGGCGATGATGGGGTCGCGCAGCCCCTCGCTTCTCTGGGCGTCGTACACGCTCGACCACTTCATGGCGAACTCCGTGTCCGCCCCGAGAAGCGGCATGAAGTTGCTGGCGAAGGTGTTCTGGCGCCCCTTCGTCCGCGTGCCCGCGACGAGGGCGACGGGTATCTCCATCACGCCCATCGGCACCTCCGCCCCGAGGTCCTGGGTCGCGAAGAGGTCGTCGAAGGCGGGGACGTAGGGGTAGCGTCCGGCGGCCAGGTCCTGGTTTCTCTGCCTGAGCCCGAGCTTGCGGGCACGGGCGTAATCCTCGATCATGCGATGCTCCGATGTCCGACGGCGCAGCGCCCGCTAGGCGCCGAGGCAGACGACGCCCGTCTGCCGGGTGCCCATCCGATAGACGTTCTCGCGTCCGAAGACGGGCGACATGAAGTCGACGTACGCCGCCGTCTCATCCTTGGGAAGGACGCACATGATGACGCCCGCGAACCCGCCGCCGTGCAGACGGCAGGCGCCGGCACCGATTCTCGAGAGGAAGATCTCGGACATCGCGAGGGCCAGGGGAATCGGCTCCTCGGCTGCCGAGCCCGCGACGAAGGCGTTCTGCAGCCACTTCCACGAGGAGTTGCCCGACTCGGTGACGATGGAGAGCAACGCCTGCTTGTCGCCCTTGCCAATCGCGGCGACGGCGCGGTCGACGCGCCTGCACTCCTCGTAGAAGTGGAGCGCGCGGAGCAGCGCCCGGTCGCACCCGAGCTCGGCGCGAGCCTCGGGAAGGATGCCGAGAAGCGCGTCCTCGCTCGACTCGGCGAGCACGTCGACGCCGAGCACGTGCGCGACGCTTCGCATCTCGAGCGGCACGGAGGAGTACTCCTCGGAGAGGTCGGCGTGACCCTTGCCGGTGTTCACGAGGACGAGGTCGTAGCCGAGGTCGTCAAAGGAGAAGTCGACCTTCTCGCACGAGACGCCTTGGGAGAAGTCGAGAAGGACGGTTCCGCCCGTGGCGCAGGCCATCTGGTCCATGAGACCCGACGCCTTGTTCCAGAAGTGATTCTCGGCGTACTGCCCCATCCTGGCACGGTCGGCGACGGTCATGCGGTCGCCGTTGAAGAGGTGGTTGACCACCTCGCCGACGAGCATCTCGAACGACGCGGACGAGGAGATGCCCGCGGAGGAGACGACCCGCGTCGAGACGTAGGCGTCGAACCCGCCGACGGCGAAGCCCTGGGCCTTGGCGGCCACGAGCATGCCAGCCACGAGCGCCGCGCTGCCCGTGCCCGCGGGCTTCTCGCTGAGCTCGGAGACGCTCACCACGATCGGGTCGCGGTATCCCTCGGAGACGATTCTGACGGTGTCGTCGCCCGACGGGGCGGCGGCGCAGATCGTGTCCATCGTGACGGAGGCGGCGAGTATCCTTCCCCCGTTGTGATCGGTGTGGTTGCCGATGATCTCGACGCGGCCTGGCGACGAGAAGTACTCGACCCCAGCGACGCCGAACGAATCCTCGAAGCCTCTCGCGACCCCCTCGAACCGCTGCGACGCCTCCGCCGCATCCTCTCCGTACACGCGCTCCAGTATGGCTCCCGAAGGACCCCTCATCGTGACCTCCCCCTTCTCGCCCACCTGCAGGCGGGCATCTGCAACTGTCGAGACGACCTGGCTAGCTCAGCGACGCGACGAAGCGTGCGAAGGCGGCGTTGCCCTCGTCATCGTCGGCGAAGACGGCGCACTGCTCGAGGACCTGCGAGAAGACCAGGCCGATCTCCTCGCGAATGACCGCGCCGAGCGCATCCGCGTCATCGGGCGTGACCCTGTCTGGCTCGAACTCGGGATGACGGGCGAGGACGCCCGCCGCCCACTCCGCATGCGCGGCGAGCTCGGGAACCTCGGCGACGTCTCGTCCCGCGAGGATCCCGGCCTCGAGACGCTCCATCTCGGAGAGGAGCCGCGCGGGGAGTACGGCCAGGCCCATGACCTCGATGAGGCCGATGTTCTCCTTCTTGATGTGGTGAAGCTCGGCGTGGGGATGGAAGATGCCGAGCGGGTGCTCCTCGCTCGTTCGGTTGTTGCGGAGCACGAGGTCGAGCTCGTAGTCGTCGCCCCTGCGCCGGGCGATGGGGGTGATCGTGTTGTGGGGGGTGCCGTCCGTCTCGGCGAGCACGCCCACGAGCTCGTCGGAGTACCCGCGCCACGCCGAGAGGATCCTGTCGGCGAGCTCGACGATGCGCTCCTGATTGGCGCTGCGAAGGCGGATGACGGACATCGGCCACTCGACGATCCCCGCGGCAACGTCGGCGAACCCCGGGAAGGAGAGCTTCCTGCGTATGCCCGCGCGCGCCATGGCAAAGGTGTAGCGTCCTCCCTGGTAGTGCTCGTGCGTGAGGATGGAGCCGCCCACGATGGGCAGGTCGGCGTTCGAGCCGATCGTGTAGTGCGGGAACATCCACACGAACTGGAGCAGCCGCTCGAAGGTCACGCGGTCGATCCTCATGGGCACGTGCTTCTCGGAGAGGACGATGCAGTGCTCGTTGTAGTACACGTAGGGCGAGTACTGCATGAACCACCGCTCCCCCGCCAGCTCCAGGGGGATGAGGCGAATGGTCTGACGGGCGGGATAGTCGAGACGCCCGGCGTAGCCCTCGCTCTGACGGCAGAGCAGGCAGCGCGGATAGGAGTCCGACTTCCGGTCGAGGGCGGCGGCTATCGCGCGCGGGTCCTTCTCGGGCTTCGAGAGGTTGATCGTGATGTCGAGGTCGCCGTAGCGGGTGTTCGTCACCCACTTGCGGTCGCGGGCGATGCGATAGGAGCGGATGTAGTCGGAGTCGAGCGCGAGCTTGTAGAAGTAGTCGGTCGCCTTCTCGGGACCGTCCTCGTAGAGCTGCCAGAACGTCGGGATGACCTGCCCGGGTCGAGGGGTGATGCAGCCCATGAGGCGCGTGTCAAAGAGGTCGCGGCTCGCGATGCCGTCCTCGATGACGCCGCGACGGACCGCGTCGTCCAGGAGGAACGCGAGCGCCTCCTCGAGCGAGGACTCCGGCGTCTCCCTCTTCTCGACGTCGAACAGGGAGTCGGGCTCGAACCGCAGGACGTCAAAGAGGAGGTTCGCGGAGTAGGTCTGCTCCTCCCGTGAGATGAGTCCTCGCTCGACACCATATCCGACGAGCCACGCCACTGCCGTCTCTACGTCGACGAACTGTGCTTCGCTCATGACATCTTCCAATCTCACGCAGTCATTAGAGAGTGCCGAATCCTGGTCTTACTCCCCCACCCTCTTGAGGTCGAACACGTACGAGCGGTGGTCGCCCACGTTCAGGGGCAGGGGGATCCCGACGTCCATGAGCGCGGCCGCCGGATAGGTCGTTCCCGTCTCTACGTCCCGATACGAGGCGTCGGGCGTGAGGCCGCGGAGCCTCACGTAGCGCGTGGGAGCGTTCGCCTCGGCAAGAGACACCACGGCGGTCACGTGCGTCTCGGAGGCATCTGGCGAGACGAACGACCAGGCCGTGACAGGGTCCGTAAGGGGGCTCGAGAGCCGGTGGTAGTCCCACTCGCGGACGATGTGGTCGAGCTTGTGATACTCGACGACCTGCCTGCGCACCTCGTCCTTCTCGCCATCCGTGAGCTTGCCGAGGTCGAGCTCGTAGCCGAAGCCCCCCGCTGACATGGCGACGGCAGCGCGCGTCGCCATGGGCGTGACGCGTCCATTGAGCTCGTTCGGACAGGCGGAGACGTGCGCGCTCACCGCCGAGACGGGATAGCCGAACGAGGTGCCGTACTGGATGGACAGCCGCTCGTGGGCGTCAGTGTTGTCCGAGCACCAGATCTGCGGCGTGTAGTAGAGCATGCCCGCGTCAAAGCGTCCGCCGCCGCCCGAGCAGCCCTCGATCAGGAGCTTGGGATAGCGCGCGGTCAGCCTCTCGAGGAACTCGTAGAGGCCGAGCACGTAGTCGTAGAGGACGTTGCCCTGGCTCTCGGCGACGGCCGAGTACACGTCGGAGATCGACCGGTTGAAGTCCCACTTGACGTACTCGACATTCGCCTGGTCGAGAACCGCGCAGAGCTGCTCGAAGATGTTCTCGCGCACCTCCCGGCGGGAGAAGTCGAGAACGAGCTGCGAGCGACCGAGCACGGGCGCCTGCCCCGGGACGGCGAGCGCCCAGTCGGGATGTGCGCGGTAGAGGTCGCTGTCCTCGTTGACCATCTCGGGCTCGAACCAGAGCCCGAACCTGAGCCCGAGGGCGTTGACCTTCTCGACGAACTCAGGAAGTCGGTAGCCGAGCTTGGCCTCGTTGACCGTCCAGTCGCCCAGACCGCGGCAGTCGTCGTTCCTCGACCCGAACCACCCGTCGTCGAGGACGAGCATGTCGATGCCGAGACTGGCGGCCTCGCGGGCGAGCGAGAGGATCGTGTCGCCGGAGAAGTCGAAGTACATGGCCTCCCAGCTGTTGATGACGACGGGCCTCGATGCGTCGCGGTACCTCCCGCGGCAGACGTGCCTCCCGATGCAGCGGTGGAGGTTCTGCGAGAGCTGGTCGAAGCCCTCGTTCGAGAAGGTCATGATGACCTCGGGGGCCACGAGCTGCTCGCCCGCGTGGAGCAGGTACGAGAACCGCTCGTCGGAGAGGCCGAGCTGCATGCGGGTCTGGTCGTACTGGTCGTGCTCGACCTCGCCCACGAAGTCACCCGAGTAGACGAAGCTCATCGACCAGCAGCGCCCGGAGGTCTCGTCGGCGCCCTTGTCGGCGAGGATCATCATCGGGTTGTACTGGTGTGACGAGGTGCCACGCCTCGACGAGATGACGTGGCGGATGTGGTCGGCCGGGACTCGGTTCGCGATGCGCTCGTTGGCATGGCGCCCGTGGAAGGTCACGAGGTCGTACTCACCCGACAGGAAGTCGAGGCAGGCCGTCTGCGCCTTCTCGACGGTGAGGTCCACGTCGCCTTCGTTGCGCACGATGGCCGCGCGGGTGATCACGTCAATCTCGGGGAGGACGCCGTAGAGCAGGGTCACCTCGAGACCGAGCCGCTCGTCGCGGAGCGTCACCGAGAGGGTCTGCGCATGGTCGGCCTCGTCCGTCGAGTAGACGGCGGGCAGGCCGGGAAGGCCGTACTTCCCGTCCGACACCTCGTGGCGCACGTAGCGAAGGTCGCACCCGAAGGTCCCCCGCGCATCGCGGACGGAGAGCGCGGGACTCCTGAAGTCCCCGACCCCCTCGACGGGGTACTCGAGCGGGAGGGCGTCGAGACTGTAGGTGCGGTCGTCACGGGCTGCGTAGGGCGACGGGGAGAATCCACGGTCGGCATGCGTGAGCAGGTAGTCCATGCAGCCCGACGTCCTTCTCCCGTAGTAGAGGTGGAGAAGGAACCCATACCGGTCGATCTGCATCTGGTAGGTGGAGCGCCTGGTAGACAGGGCGATGGTGCGCGCGCTGTCATCGAAGACGATGGACATGGCTGTACTCGCTTTCACGTGGATGAGGTACGAACACAAGAGCGGACGCCAGACAGGCATGGGGAAGATGACGACTGCCTGGCGTCCGTCTTCGAGGAGGGATCTACTTGACTGCGCCGTTGATGACGCCGTTGATGATCTTCTTCTGGGCGAAGAGGTAGAAGATCAGCATCGGCAGCATGGCCAGGAGATACGAGGCGAAGGCCAGGTTGTAGTTGGTGCCGAACTGGGTCTGGAAGGTCAGCTGCGCGAGCGGCAGCGTGGTGATGTTGCCGGACATGATCACGAGCGGCGTCATGACGTCGTTCCAGGTGCCGAGGGCGGTGAGCACGGCGACTGTCGCGTGCATGGGCCCCATGAGCGGGAAGATGATCTTCCAGTACGTGGACCACGTGGTCGAGCCGTCGACGCGCGCGGCCTCCTCGAGCGCGACGGGGATGTTCTTGAGGTAGCCGGTGTAGAGCAGGACGTTCATCGGCATGAAGAAGACGACGTAGAGCAGGACGACACCGATGGGACTGTCGATGTGGAGCTGAGCGGTCTCCTTGACGAGCGGGAGCATGAGGATCGCAAAGGGGACGAACATGCCGGAGACGATGTAGTAGTACGAGAGGCGGAACGGCTTGTGATGGGTCATGTTGCGACCGATGGCATAGGCCACGAGCGAGTGGAGCAGGATGGAGATGCCGATGGTGGCCGCCGTGATGAGCACGGAGTTGAGCAGCGAGTGCCAGAAGTCCGTGACCGCGATCGCCTGGGCGAAGTTGTCAAAGCTCCAGGTCGAGGGCAGCGACAGGATGCCCTCGATGGTGTTGGTCATCTCGGTCGGGCTCTTGAACGCGATGACGACCGTCATGTAGAGGGGGAACAGGACCGTGATGAGACCGACGATGAGAAGGATGGTAACAGGCCAGTTGACCTTCTCCTTGAGTTTGCTCTTTTCCATTACAGCTGCTCCTCTCTGCTGTTCAGGAAGCGCATCTGAAGCACCGAGATGGTGACGATGACCACAAAGAAGATGACCGCGTTGGCGCTCTGGAAGCCAAACTGACCGCCGGCGAGGCCGTTGTTGTAGATGAGGTACGAGATGGACTCGGTGCTCTGCGCGGGACCGCCTTGGGTGAGGGACATGATCTGGTCGAACACCATGAGCAGGTTCTTCATCGAGAGGACCATGTTGATGGTGAAGAAGGGCATGATGAGCGGGAACGTGAGGTAGCGGAACTTGTTCCAGCCAGAGGCGCCGTCGAGTGCGCCGGCCTCGTAGATGTCCTGCGGCACGGTCTGCAGGCCGGAGATGTAGATGATCGTGTTCATCGCGATCGCCTGCCAGGCGCAGACCGCCACGACGGCCACCCATGCCCAGCCCTTGTCGGCGAGGATGCTCGTCGTGTTGGTGAGGAAGGGCAGGATGTAGGTGAAGAAGTAGTTGAACACGTAGCCGACGACGAGCGCACCGAGGATGTTGGGGATGAAGTAGAGTCCGCGAAGCGAGGTCTTGAACTTGATCTTGGAGTTGAGCGCGAGCGCGAGGACGAGGGAGAGGACGTTGATGACGATCGTGCCCACGACGGCCATCTTGAACGTGAAGAGGTAGGAGTTGCCCACCCGCGTGTCGGTGAAGAGGTCGGCGTAGTTCCTGAAGCCGACCCAGTCGAAGCCGCCGTATCCCTTGGAGTTCGTGAAGCTGTAGATGAGACCGTTGATGAGCGGGAACGTGTTGAACGCGAAGAACAGCACGAGTATGGGGATGAGAATCAGGTAGTACGTTCTCATGTTCTTGCCGAAATGCATGTCCTGCCTCCTATTCTTTCGAGCTCTCGTAGTCCTGGACCTTCCGAATGATGTCGCGGTTGTACCGGACCCAGTCGGAGTCGAACTTGGCAAGGAACTTGTCGACGTCCCCGTCCATGAGGAAGGTCTGGATCTGGGCGTCGACCGACATCTGCGACGGGTAGTGGTGGTCCTGGAAGTCGGCCACCTTCCCCTCGTCGATATAGGTCCTCATGCCGTCGAGGTGCTCGGAGAGCGTGAAGTCGCCCGAGACGCACGGGACCGAGGACTGCGCGTCGATGTAGGTCTGGATGTTGCTGCTCTCGAGCAGGTAGTCGAGCACCTCGTAGGCGGCGTCCTTGTTCGGGCAGGACTCCATGACGGAGAACTGGAGGTCGACGCCGGAGTTCAGGACGAGCTTGTCCTTGTCGTTGCTGCCCGGCATCACGAAGGAGTCGATGTCGAGGTCGGGGTTCACCGAGAGAATCTGAGGCATGGCGTACGAGCCGATCATGAACATGGCCGACTGTCCCTTGGCGAACGCCGTGCAGGCGTCGTTGTAGCCATAGGCGAAGGGGTTCTCCTCCATGTAGTCGAGGAGCTGGTACATCTTCTCGGCCACCTCGCGGTACTCGGCAGTGAACGTGGTCTTGCCCTCGTTGACCATCTGGCAGGTGTCGGACGGCGAGAGCTCGATCGCGAGCGCGTTCCAGGGAGCGAGCGTGGTCCAGGTGTCCTTGTAGCCTGCATAGAGGGGCTGGACGCCTGCTGCCTTGATCGTGTCCATGAGCGAGACGAACTCGTCCCAGGAGCCGGGAATCTCCCAGCCGTTCTGCTTGAACATGGTCCGGTTGTAGAGCACACCCGCCGCGTTGGCCATCCAGGGAAGGCCGAAGGTACCGTCGGTGGGAATGTACTCGAGCGTGTCGAGAATGTCCAAGTAGGACTGCTTGACCTGGGAGAGGCCCTGGAAGGAGCTCAGGTCTGCCAGGATGCCCGCCTCGACGAAGTCGGAGTAGTTGACGTCACCGCCGAAGCCGATGATGTCCGGGTAGTCCTCACGGACGAAGCGGGTCTTGAGGACGGTCATGGCCTCCTTCGGCGACGAGATGGTGAGATGGATGTTGTCGTGAGTGGCGTTGAAGCCGTCCTGGATCTGGGCGAAGACCTTCGTCGCCTCCTGCTTGTAGCTCACGATCTCGATGTTGGTGACGCCATCCGACGTCGTGCCCGAGTCGCCGCTCGAGCACCCCGCGAGCGCCGGGGCCATCGCCGCGATGGCGGCAAACGCCTTGATGGCCTGCCTTCTAGTTAGCATGGTCTGGTATCCCCCTTCCTAGTGAGCAATGGCCTGCTCGGTGTCCTTGTCAAAGAAGTGAAGCTTGTCGACGTCAAAGACGACGTCGATCTTCGAGCCCGCGCGGGCAGGCGTAGCTGCGTTCACGGAGGCGGACACGGAAGATGACCCACAGTCACAGTAGAGCATCACGCCCGCGCCGAGCAGCTCGTAGACGCTCACCGTGACGGCAATCGGGTCCGAGAGATGCTTGCTCTCCGCAGAGGCGCCCACCTCGTGGACGTCCTCGGGACGGATGCCGAGGACGACGGTCTTGCCCACGTAGCCAGCGTCGATGAGGGCCTTGGCCTTCTCGCCACCGACGGTGACCTTCTGCCCCTCGAAGGAGAGCGTGACGCCCTCGGAAACCTTCGCGACGGTCGCATCGATGAAGTTCATCTGGGGTGAGCCGATGAAACCGGCGACGAA
>DCZG01000066.1:0-10127 GCA_002331575.1 Atopobium sp. UBA2090
GGGTAGATTTCGCCTCAGTCACCATAAAGACCCGACGAGACCTACACAACTTCAATTTGATTATATTGTCTTATTTAACAGCTATTATATCAAATTATCTTAATTATCTAGAGAAAAGAGAAAACGTTTAAGTAACAGTTCTTCCACACTCCTTCCACCTCAGACCGGTCTTGAGCCGGATTCCCCCGCCCCTTCACCCCAAGCCCTTCCCGGGAGCTGGTCGAGTCCGAGCTCACGACCCGTGGCCACGCCTTCCTCCAGACCTATAATGAACTCTCCATCAGGAACGCGACAACGCATCGCAGGCAGTCAGTCGCCTGCGCGCGACGGAGGAAGCATGACTACGAGCACGATCGCCACGACGGTGACTCAGGACCAGGCCGTCCGGCTGAGCGACGACGGCACGGCGGTCACCATCATCGACCAGACCCTTCTCCCCAACCAGCTCGTGCATCTCGACCTCACCGAGAGGCAGCAGATGTTCGATGCCATCAAGCTCCTCAAGGTGCGTGGCGCACCCGCCATCGGCGTCTGTGCCGGCTACTGCTATTACGTCCTCGCCAGGAAGGCCGCCCAGGACGCGACGGACTTCGACTCGTTCGTCTCGACGATGTCCGTGGAGCGCGACTTCCTGAACTCGTCTCGTCCCACCGCGGTCAACCTCAGCTGGGCGCTCGACCGCATGCACGCCGTGGTCACGACGAGCGCGAGGCTCGACCCCGAAGACGTCGTTCCCCTGCTCCACGATGAGTGCATCGCGATTCACCGCGAGGACCTCGAGATGTCCGAGGAGATCTCCCGCTTGGGCGCGAGCCTGCTCCACGACGGGGACGGCGTTCTTACCCACTGCAACGCCGGTCCTCTCGCCTGCCTGGGATACGGTACGGGACAGGGGCCGCTCTTCTACGCGCACGACCACGGCAGGGACGTTCATGTCTTCGCAGACGAGACCCGCCCGCTTCTCCAGGGCGCGCGCCTCACGAGCTACGAGCTCCAGCGCGCCGGTGTCGACGTCACGCTCATCTGCGACGACATGGCCTCGATCGTCATGAGGAACGGCTGGGTCCAGGCCTGCATGGTGGGCTGCGACCGCGTGGCCATGAACGGCGATGCCGCAAACAAGATCGGCACCTCGGGCGTGGCCATCCTCGCCAAGCACTATGGCATCCCCTTCTACGTGCTCGGACCGACCTCGACGATAGACCAGCGGGCGGCCACCGGGGCGGACATCAAGATAGAGCTGCGCGACCCCGACGAGATCAAGGAGATGTTCTACGCCGAGCCCAAGGCGCTCCCCGAGGTCAAGTGCTACAACCCCTCCTTCGACGTGACCGACCACGACCTCATCGCCGCCATCGTCACGGAGAGGGGCATCTGCCGGCCGCCCTACGTCGAGAGCCTGAGGGCGCTGTTCGCATAGGACACAGGAAAGAGAAGCGGTGGCGAGGCCTTCGGCTTCGCACCATACAGGAAAGGAACGACATCCATGTTCGAGACCATCTCCGCATGCATCCGCTGCAACAAGGAGGACGTCGCCAAGGTCGTCCTCATGCCGGGCGACCCGCTCCGCGCGAAGTTCATCGCCGAGAACTACCTCGAGAGCCCGATTCTCTTCAACGACGTCCGCAACATGCTGGGCTACACGGGAGTCTACAAGGGCAAGCGCATCTCCGTCATGGGCTCGGGCATGGGCATCCCGAGCATGTGCCTCTACGCCCACGAGCTCTACACCCAGATCGGCGTCGACGCCATCATCCGCGTCGGCTCGACGGGCGGCCTCGCCGAGGACGTCCACGCCAAGGACATCGTGATCGCCATGAGCGCGGCTACCAACTCGGGCATCGCCGGCCTCTACGACTCGCCCGTCAAGCTCGCGCCGACGGCCGACTGGGGCATGCTCAAGGATGCCGTCGACTCCGCAGACGCGATGGGACTCTCGTACAAGGTGGGACAGGTCGTCTCGTCCGACGTCTTCTACAACCCGCGCGAGGACGCACCCGTCCGCTACAAGGAGCTCGGCCTCCTCTGCGTGGAGATGGAGACGGCCGGCCTCTACATCGAGGCGCAGACCTCGCACAAGAAGGCCGTGAGCATCCTCTCGGTCTCGGACACCTTCTTCACCGGCGAGTCCCTCTCCGCCGAGGAGCGCGAGCAGAGCTTCACCGACATGATGGAGCTCTCCCTCGAGACCGCCTGGAAGACGATCGACTAGCACCCCGCGCGGCGGCCCCGCGCGGTCCTGACCTCAGAGACCACGGCGGCCGTCGCAAGCACGGGGGCGAGGATCCAGTACACCCTCACGAGGTCGGACGAGGTCCCGTAGATCTCGAGCACGCCCGCCATGCAGAAACCCAGCGACAGCGTGAGCACCGCGCAGGCCCACAGGCGCCTGACGGATGCGGAAGGCTCCCTCCCCAGGAGCACGAGGACCAGCGCCGGCACCGCGCCTGCCACGAGCGGCACGGCGAAGAGAAAGACCATGAACTTGGAATAGACGCCATGCGAGAAGTACTCGTAGATGGCGGAGAGTCCCCCGCACACCATGGCCGTCGCGACGTAGCGTATCGCCGCTCCGCGTATGCCCGCGTCACTACGCCGTGAGGTAGACAATGTCGCTCACGCTCCTCTCGGTGATCTTGTCGCCGTTCGTGGTCGGGTTGTTCACGACCGAGCCGTCATAGTAGAGCGTCGACGAACCTCCGCCATCGAGGTTGTACGCGGTCTCGCAGCCCAGCTCATCGCTCATGTAGGTCGCGAGCTGGTAGAGCGTGAGCCCCGCAGACTCGCTCGTTCGGCCGTCGGAGACCACGAGCACGTAGTGCCCGTCTGCCACCTTGCCGATGGCCGTACGGGGGTTGGAGGCCATGGCCTGGTCGACCTCGGAGTTGGCCGTCACGGTGATGGAGCCGTCGTCGATGAGGCCCGGTCCGAACGAGAACACCTGCCAGGCACCGTTGGCGAGAAGATCCTCCGCCGTGACTGACCCCTCGGTGACGATGTCGAAGGTTCCGTCGGAGTAGATCACGAGGTCCTCCTGGTCACTCGACGCGGCGGTATCGCGATAGAGGATGCCGTCGCGAATGACGTAGCCGGAGTTGCGCGCGCCGTAGTAGTCGCCATTGATGGCCACTGTCGCGTTGTTGTCCTCGGCCATCTGGGAGGTCG
Source organism: Atopobium sp. UBA2090 (assembly GCA_002331575.1). Taxonomy (GTDB): domain Bacteria; phylum Actinomycetota; class Coriobacteriia; order Coriobacteriales; family Atopobiaceae; genus Olsenella_D. The sequence continues at coordinate 3,166 of DCZG01000066.1, forward strand.
TCTCGGTGACGTTCTTCCCATACGTGTCGTTGGCGAGGGCGGCCATGAGGCTCGTGACGTCATCGGTGTAGATGTCGACGACGTAGACCGTGGTGTCCTCGTAGCGCGACGTGGACAGCGAGACGGACGTGCCGGAGTCGCTCGCATCCGTCGTCGAGGCCTTCTCCGCGTTGGTCGTCGCAGTCGAGCTCGACGACGTCTCCGCGGTCTTCGCCGCCGACCCGACGGCGATGGCCGAGTAGGTGCGCTGAATCACGAAGGTGTCAAGCAGCAGATACACGGTGAAGCAGAGGACGGCCGCAACGTAGAGCGTCGTAGGCCACGACCTGCGACCTCCCCTCCCCCCTTGCCTTTCATGCCTTCCTGCCATGTCCTAGCGTTCCTTTCCACGGAAGACGATCCTGTTCTGCGCGACCCAGTTGACCGCAAAGAGCGTGAGCTCCACGCAGAGCTTGGCCACGAGCGCCTGGACGCCGACGACGTCGACGAGCAGCCAGAGCAGCAGCGTGTTCACCGCGAGGATCGACGCCGCAAGCATGGCATAGCGCGGGGCGGTGGTCGACACGCCCTCGTCGCTGCGGAATACGTAGCGACGGTTGAGCGTGTAGTTGAACGTCGCGGACGCCACGCGGGCGAGGACGTTCGACGCGATGACCGAGGCTGCCCCGACGGGCGCGAGCACCACGGTGAGCAGGCCGAAGAGCCCGTAGTCAACGAGGAAGCTCAAGAAGGACGAGCCCACGAACTTGAGGATGTTGCGATAGATCAGAAACGAGTCGCGCACGGGATGAAAGTGCGATCGCTCGTTGTCGTCCATGTAAATCGTCTGGATGGGCACCTCGGCGAAGTCGACGGAGTCCTCGGCGCAGGCGAGAAGCACGTTCATCTCATACTCGTACCTCTCACCACCGACGTCAAGGAAGGTCGAGATGAGACCGGCCGAGAAGGCACGCAGCCCCGTCTGGGTGTCGCTCACGTACTTGCCGGAGGTGAGCCTGAAGACGAATCGGGTGATGAGGTTGCCGGCGCGGCTGCGCCAGGGTATGCCCTCCGCGTCAAAGGTCCGACAGCCCAGGACGAGGGTTGCGGGATTCTCGGCAGCCATCTCCGCGCAGCGCTCGGCGTCGACTGCCGCGTGCTGACCGTCCCCGTCGACCGTCACGACGATGGTGTCAGACGGGTAGTGCTCCTGGATGTACTTGAGACCGACCTTGAGGGCGACGCCCTTGCCACAGTTGTTGACGTACGATATGAGCGTCGTACCCGCCGGAGCGAGGTCGAAGAGCGGACGGTACCCCATGCCGCTGCCATCGTCTACGACGACCTCCTCCATGCCGAGCTTCGAGAGGGATTCCAGTACCTCGATGAGATGGGCGTCCGGTTGGTACGAGGGAACGAGGGCTACGGTCTTTGCCATGGTGATCTCCCTTCGCTTGACTGGCATAAGCCTATGAGCTGCGGCTTAAAGTCAGCTGAGCGAAGGTGCCGCTTCGAGCAACGCGCACAACGATACAAGCTCGGTTGGGTGTCTGAACGGTTCCTGACGATTCCGCGGCCGCCAATCGTCTAACCTGGAAAGGTCAGCCGCACCCGGGAGGTTCACCCATGAGAGTCAAGAGGCTTGCGATGCTCGCCACAGCGCTCGCGCTGACCGTCATGGTCTCGGCCTGCGCGCAGGGGTCATCCACGAAGAGCGTCGACTACGGCCAGGGCGAGGTGGAACAGGTCGCCATCAGCCCCTCCCGGGAGCCCGGGGGATCGACGGTCCTTGTCGACGTCCCGAGCTGGGTGACGGAGACGCAGTATGACGCATACGAGGACGGGAGCGCCGACGAGCAGGTCTCGTGCTCATCGGATGACATCGGGGTCCTGTACGCCCTCGCGAGCGACGACCCGGAGACGTTCGTGAGCTACTACCTCGATCAGGGCAACCTCGAGCAGCTGCACCTCTTCGCCGACAAGTTCACCGACATCCGCTTCGGCACCGTCCAGCACAGGGACGCGAGTGGCCTCGACGTGGTCTGGAGCTGGTACTCCTACCGAGACGAGTACGGTCGCGCGAACGTCTACTACGTCTCTGCCGCCACCGTCGACGGCGAGCGCTGCATCGAGGTGAGCCTCTCGCAGATCAGACTCGACAAGGAGGAGGACGTCACCATCGACGAGTCGACCCTCTGGGAGGTCTGGGGCGGCATCTCGCTCCAGGAGCGCTAGGCACCGGCCGCGCCCCTGCCAAAGAACCCGAGCACGATGGCACCGGGCCCTGCATGCGTCCCGACGGCGGCACCCATCGTGCAGACCGGCACCTCCTCGACGTGATCTTTCCAGAGGTCCATGGAGTCGCGGATGTACTTGCCGAGAAGGGCGTCGGAGAGGCCGGAGAAGCCCACGAGGGCGGGCAGGGTGAAGTCGATGCCGCCCGCAGCTGCCACCTGCTCGGTGAGGAGGTTGCGCCCGTTCTTCGAACCGCGCGCCTTGCCCACCAGAACGACGCGGCCGTCCTGGGCGGTGATGACGGGCTTGATTGCGAGCATGGAGCCGACACCCGCTCCGATGCTCGAGACGCGGCCGCCGCGACGCAGGTACTCGAGGGTGTCGAGAAGGGCGACCACGTGCGCGTCACCCTTNNCCTTGCCCTCGTCCGCAAGCCGGAGGGCAAGGTCCACGAGGATATGCTCGGCCGCGCTCGCGGTGCGGGAGTCGACGACGCGCACCCGGCCGCCGAAGGCCGAGGCGGCGGAGACGGCGCTTTCGTAGGTGCCCGAGAGCTCGGCCGAGAGCGTGATCGCGACGACGTCGTCGCCCGCCCCCACGGCCTCGCGAAATGCCTGCCCAAACGCATAGGGGGTCACCTGGCTCGTCATGGGGAGGTCGTCGGACTCCACGAGCATCTCGTAGAACCGCTCGTGCGAGAGGTCGACGCCATCCTCGTAGGTGACGTCACCAAAGGTTATTCCAAGCGGAAGGACGACGAGTCCGTCTCGATCGGATCGCTCGTAGTCCGAGCCGGAGTCACAGACGATGCGAACACTCACTACTCCTCACCTTCCTTCTCGACGATGCCCCGGAGGTTCTCTCGAATCGCCGTCAGCGCACGCCGCATGGCGACGCGATCCGACTCGGAGATGCCCTTGGAGGCGGCCTCCACGACATCGTTGATGGACTGGTCGACCTCGGCTGTGACGCGTGCGCCCTTGTCGGTGAGCGCTATCGGTGCTCGGTAGCGAGAGGCACCAGCGGACAGACGCGTCTCGACGAAGCCGCCATCCTCGAGCCACGAGACCGTACGGGACACGGACGCGCGGTCAACTCCCACGAGCCGCGCAAGCTCGGCTGCGGGAATCCCGTCGGGATTCTGCCGGAGGTAGTAGAGGCACATCACGTCCGTTCCGCGGAGACCGAACCGCTGCATCTCAGCGTTCTTGATGCGCTGGATGTCCTTGGTGATCGCGTCGACCGTTCCAACGAAACCCTCGAAGCCCTCGCTCATGGCGTCCCTCCCCTGACGTAACCTACTGCTCGAATCATTATGCGGCTACTTGTTGATTTGTCAACATGTATGCCAGCCTACATGCATCACACATCGGGACGACACAATTAAAAGGGAGCCGTCGGGGACGATCCCCGACGGCTCCGCTCAACCACGCGACGAATGGCTCGCGATCTACAGGTCCCCCTGCCTGAGCACCCTGAATCCTGCCGCCTCGAGCTTGAAGGCAGCCTCTGCGTTCGCGGCCTCGCCGCGAATCTTGAAGACGTCGACCGCAAGCCCACCCTCGGTGGAGAAGCAGTAGCCGTACTCGATGTTGAGGTTGAGCTCGTCGAGAACGGCGATCATGTCAGCCAGGCCACCAGGCCTGTTGGGAATCTGGATGGCCGAGACCTTGGAGATGTTGGAGCGGAAGTCTGCCGCGTCGAGGGCGGCCTTCGCCTTGTCGGGGTCATCGCAGATGATGCGAACGAGACCGTAGTCCGCAGACTCGGTGATGGTGAGGGCGTGCATGTTCACGCCAGCCTCGCTCATCGTGCGGCAGAGAGCGGAGAGACGCCCGCGCTGGTTCTCGAGAAAGACCGTGTTCTGCCTGATCATTACTTGATCCCCTCCCTGGTGTCGATGACACGCTTTGCCTTGCCCTCGCTGCGAGGAATGCTCTTGGGTTCCACGAGCTTGACCTTGACTCCGACGGAGAGCGCGGCCTTCATGGCGGCCTGCATCCTCCTCTGGAGCTTCTCGATCCCGGCCATGTCATCGATGTCGAAGCCCGGGTTGACCTCGGCCTTGAGCGTCACGATGTCGAGCGAGCGGTGGTCGGTGCCGACCTCGATCTGGTACCAGCTCGAGACCTGGGAGAAGGTCTTCATGACGTCCTCGATCTGGCTCGGGAAGACGTTGACGCCGCGGATGATGAGCATGTCGTCGGTGCGCCCGTGCAGGCGGTCGATCCGCCTGTGCGTGCGGCCGCAGGCACACTCCCCCGGGATGATGCGCGTGATGTCGCGGGTGCGATAGCGCACGACGGGGCTCGCCTCACGGTCGACCGTGGTGATCACGAGCTCGCCCCACTCGCCGTCTGGTAGCACCTCGCCGGTGTTCGGGTCGATGATCTCGGCGATGAAGTGGTCCTCGGCCAGGTGAAGGCCGTTCTGCTCCATGCACTCGACGGCGACGCCGGGCCCCATGGTCTCCGTGAGCCCGTATATGTCGAGCACCTTGTAGTGGAGCTTGCGCTCGAGCTCCGCGCGGAAGTTGTCCGAGAAGGGCTCGGCGCCGTGGATGCCCGCCCGCAGGTGGAAGTCGCGCGCGGGATCCAGGCCCATCTCGAGGGCCGTGTCCGCGATGTGCATCGCATAGCTCGGCGTACAGCAGATGATGGTGGAGCCCATCTCCCTCAGCACTCGAATCTGGCGCTCCGTGTTACCAGCGCTTATGGGAATCGTCGTGCATCCAGCGGAGATGCAGCCGTAGTGCGCGCCGAGGCCGCCCGTGAAGAGGCCATAGCCATAGCACACCTGACAGACGTCTTCGGGACCGCCGTCGGCGTACTCGATGCCGCGGGCGAAGCACTCGCCCCAGATCTTGAGGTCGTGGTCGTTGTAGGCACCCACCGTGGCGACGCCCGTGGTGCCCGACGACATGTGGATCTCCTTGACCTCGCTCATCGAGACGGCGAGCATGCCGTAGGGATACGCTTCGCGGANNCGAACGGGGCATTCCGCAGGTCGTCGAGGCTCTTCACGGAGTACGGGTCGAAGCCTGCCTCGTCGAAGCTCTTCTTGTAGAACGGGATGTTCTCGTAGCAGCTCACCGCCGTCTTCTTGAGCCCCTCGAGCTGTATCTGCTCGATCTGCTCGTGAGGCAGCCGTAACACGTCCTCCTGATTGCCCATGCGATTCCTTCCGTGCTGGTTGTTGATGCGGCCTAGTGTAGTCTTGACGCGGCTCGACTGCCAACGGCTTTCGGGCAAGCGAGGGCATCGTCACCCTGTCACGCGATACAATCACGGCGCGGAACAATCACGGGAGGAGAACGCATGGAGACCAACGGGCGAGGAACCATCACCACTGACGTCGTCATCGTGGGAGCGGGTCCGGCAGGCATCTTCTGCGCGCTCGGTCTTCTCGGCAAGGGAAGCCCCCGTCACATCACGATCGTGGAGCGCGGTCTTCCCATAGAGCGCAGGAGCTGCCCCAAGGCTCGCACCGGACAGTGCTTGCACTGCAACCCCTGCCGCATCACCACGGGCTTCTCGGGAGCGGGCGCCTTCTCCGACGGCAAGCTCTCGCTCTCCCGCGAGGTGGGCGGCGACCTTCCCGAGCTCATCGGCCACGGGCTGGCCCAGGAGACGATCGACCGCGTCGATGGGATGTACCTCGGCTTTGATGCGGACACCAAGGTCGAGGGGCTCGGACACCCCGAAGAGGTGGCGGCGATCCGCCGCCGGGCGATACGGGCTGGGCTCAAGCTCGTCGATTGCCCCATCCGTCACCTGGGCACCGAGCACGCACAGGAGATCTACGGCCGCATCGAGCAGCACCTGCGGGACGCCGGGGTGACGATGCTCTTCGAGACCGAGTGCCGTGAGGTCGTCATCGAGGATGGCGCTTGCTCGGGCATCGTCGCCGAGAACGCTGACGGCGAGCTGCGAATCGACGCTGCCGAGACGATCGTGGCCACGGGCAGGTGCGGCGCGGACTGGTTCGACCGCATGTGTGACGAACATGGCATCGATCATACTGGCGGCCCCGTCGACGTCGGCGTCCGGGTGGAGGTTCGCAACGAGGTCATGGAGGACGTCAACAACGTCCTCTACGAGTCCAAGCTCATCGGCTACCCNNTTCTGCCAGAACCCCGGCGGCTTCGTGAGCCAGGAGAACTACAACGGCGGGCTCGCTGTGGTCAACGGCCACTCCTACAAGGATCGCAAGAGTCCTAACACGAACCTCGCCGTGCTCTGCTCGCTCAACTTCCGCGAGCCCTTCGATAAGCCAATCGCCTACGCCAAAAAGGTGGGCGAGATGACCAACATGCTCGGTGCCGGCCATATTCTCGTGCAGCGCTTCGGCGACGTGCTCGAGGGCAAGCGCACCTGGCCGAAGGAGCTCTCTCGCTCGAACGTGGTGCCCACGCTGACCGACGCCGAGGCCGGCGACATCACGGCAGCGATGCCGATGAGACCCATGGTTGAGATCATCGAGTTCATCAAGGCCGTCGACGAGGTGGTCCCCGGCTTCGCCGCGGAGGAGACCCTGCTCTACGCGCCGGAGCTCAAGTTCTACTCGAACCGCGTGAAGATGGACGAACGCTTCGAGACGAACGTGGCGAGACTCCACTGCCTCGGCGACTCTTCGGGTTGGACGCGCGGGCTCATGATGGCCAGCGTGATGGGGCTTCTCATGGGCGAGCGTCTCGCCGACGAGAACTAGACCCCTCTAAAAGACGTCTCCTTTCAGCCTGCCAAAGG
>DCZG01000066.1:10144-40248 GCA_002331575.1 Atopobium sp. UBA2090
GGCAGCCAAAGGGACACCCTATGACGAATTTCCAAGTCGCGTGTCAATTTCTGACGACATTCAATTTGCGCTGAGACAAAAGTGCCAACTGGGCTTTTATCGTATTAATCGCAAACGCTGGACGGCACTTCCGTTCGAGACGGTGAAAACGCCTTACAGCGGATGATTCTTCGGGCTTTCTAGCACAAGTCTTGGATCTCAAAGTATTCGGTAACTGTTGAAAACACAGCTCATGCTTGTCGGGACCTGTCCCTTTGGCTGCCAAAGGGCGTTGGCACCTTTGGCAGGCTGGCACCTTTGGCAGGCTAGGCACCTTTGGCAGGCTACCTTTGGCAGGCTAGGCAGCCCTCACCGACAGGCATCTTAGCCGCCCGCCCAACAGTTGCGGGCGCGCACGCACTCTTGTGGGAGACTGTCCCCAACCCCGTCACGTATGAGGACGGGAACGAGAGAGGATTCAGCATGCTCAGAATCGGCCTTCTCACCAGCGGCGGCGACTGCCAGGCACTCAACGCGACCATGCGAGGCATCGTTAAGACCATCATGAACAACACGAGCGACGAAGTCGAGATCTACGGCTTCCTCGACGGCTACCAGGGACTCATCTACAACCGCTACGTACAGCTCACCCCGCTCGACTTCGGCGGCTGCCTGTCTCGCGGCGGCACGATCCTCGGAACGAGCCGCACACCCTTCAAGCTCCTCGACACCCCCGAGGCCGATGGCGTCTCAAAGGTCCCCGCGATGAAGAAGAACTACAAGAACCTCAAGCTCGACTGCCTCTTCATGCTCGGCGGCAACGGCTCGACCAAGACGGCTAACCGCCTCGCCGAGGAGGGACTCAACGTCATCGCGCTCCCCAAGACCATCGACAATGACACCTACGGCACCGACCTCACCTTTGGCTTCACGAGCGCGACGGAGGTCGCGACGCGCTGCATCGACGACATCAAGACCACGGCGAGCTCGCATGGTCGCGTCTTCGTCATCGAGATCATGGGCCACAAGGTCGGCTGGATTCCCCTGTACGCAGGCGTCGCCGGCGGTGCCGACGTCATCCTCGTCCCCGAGATCCCCTACGAGATGGACAACGTCATCAAGGCCATCGAGAAGCGCGAGGAGGATGGTGGCCGCTTCGCCATCATCGTCGTCGCCGAAGGCGCCATCTCGCGCGAAGAGGCGGCGATGCCCAAGAAGGACTACAAGAAGCTCGTAGCAGCACGCGTGAAGCCCTCGGTCGCCTACGACATCGCCGAGGAGATCGCCCAGCGCACCAACCGCGAGGTTCGTGTCGCCGTCCCCGGACACACCCAGCGCGGTGGCCAACCCGACGCGCAGGACCGCATCTTCGCAACTCAGTGCGGCGTCGAGGCCGCACGAGCCTGCCTGAGCGGCAAGTTCGGCATCATGATCGCCCAGCGCAACGGCAAGATGTGCCGCGTGCCCCTCGAGGAAGTCGCGGGCAAGCTCAAGTTCGTCGATCCCGATGGCGAGCTCGTGAGAGAGGCCAAGCTCCTCGGCATCAGCTTCGGCGACGAGTAGGGCCTTCTCGTCAGAATCGTTTGCGGGCGGGCGCGTCGACTTGAAGTCGGCACGCCCGCCCTCATTTTACGATCAGGCATGTCCATGGAGCCTCAATGAGCTTCCATGACGACTTGGTGCCCACTTACGGTAGGTTATGGCGTTATTTGCCCACAATCGCTTACAATTCGTTGCTTAGCTATCGCGCGACCCATACGCATAACGGCAGGATCATCATGTCACGACACGCCCGACAGAGAACCGACACTCACCCGCGCATGCTCACGCGCAGGGGCGCAATCACGACTGTCGTCGGCGGAGCGGCGCTGACCCTCTGCCTTCTCGCCCTCGGATGCGACTCGGACACGGGCGAGACGGGCTCGAACTCGTCGAGCGCACCAGCGCAGGACATCGCCCGACAGACGGTGATCGAGAGCGACGGAAGCATCTACTACGTTAACCTCGCGTCCGGTTCGGTCGTGCGCTCCGAGGAAGACGGGAGCGACGCCCAGGTGCTCTACACCAACGGCATACCCAAGCTCGCCGGGGTCCGCTACATCATCCTCGACGGCACGACCGTCTACTTCGGCGACATCCCGACGGGCGCGGTCCGCGCGGTGAGCACCTCGGGAGGCGACCCCTGGACGGTCTACTCGTCCGGCGACGCGACCAAGAGTCTCACGCCGCGCGTGCTCGAGTCGGGGCGCGTCTACATGAGCCTCCAGGACGTCTCCCTCGGGGAGTCGTCGCTCTGCTCCGTCCGTACCGACGGCTCCGACTACAAGGAGCACTTCTCCCTGCCCGGAGGCTTCTACGCCAAGAGCATCTGCGCTGCGGAGAACCTCGTCTGGTATTCGGGGATCAACGACGCCGACGAGCGCGAGATTCGCTCGTGCTCTCTCGACGGGTCGAACGAGAACGTGGTCTACGCCATGGAGGGCGTCCCGAGCTCCTCGAGCGAGCTCTCCTGGAAACGCGTCGACGGCCGTCTCGTTGTCGTCGCGTTCGACTACTCCGCCAAGGCATCCAAGCTCCTGAGCCTCTCGGAGGACGGCTCAGACGCGCAGGTCGTATACGACTTCGGTGCAAGGTCGCTCCTCTTCGACTACCGCGATGACACCTACTGGCTCGTCGACACCACCGCGTTCAGCCTGCTCTCCCTCTCGGCATCCGGCGGAGACCCCGTCACCGTGTCTGAGATACCCCGCAAGACGGAATCCACCGTCGTGAGTCTCGTCGAGGCCGACACGGATAAAATCTGGGTTACGACTCTCTCGTCCGACCTCCCGGACACCGAGAGCTATGCCATCTATGGTGTTGCTCGCGACACGGGCGAGGTCATGCAGCTGGTCTAGCGCTGGGGGGGACGGGTCATGTGCGAGCTCTTCGCGGTCAACGCGGGACGTCCCGTCGTCGTGAACGACTATCTGACCGAGTTCTTCGACCACAGCCACATCCACCGCGACGGCTGGGGCATCTCGTGGCGACGTGACGACGCAGCCGCAGGAGGGGACCCCGTCTTCCTCCACCGCGAACCCGTGCCCGCCTACGAGTCCGACTACATCCCCAGGATGCTCGCGCATCCGGTCGCAGCGCGACGCCTCGAGGCCCACATCAGGTTCTCCACGGCGGGAAGGCTCTGCGAGGAGAACTGCCACCCCTTCCGCGGCGAGGACATCTCCGGACGCGACTGGACCCTCATCCACAACGGCATTCTCTTCAACGAGGAGCTTCTCGCCAGCTACGACCTCAAGGAGGCCGGAGACACCGACAGCGAGCGAGCCATGCTGTTCCTGCTCGACGTCCTCGACGAGGCCGCGCTTCGTTCGTTCGGCGTCCTCGACTTCTCGACGACCTTCTCGGCACTCTCAGGCGCCATCGGGCAGATCTCCAACCTCAACAGGCTCAACCTCATCCTCGATGACGGCACCTACACCTACGTCCACACCAACACCTCCGAGGACACCCTCCACTTCCGCCAGCTCGCGGATGACGCCATCGTCATCAGCACGCAGCCGCTCGGCGGGGAGAAGGAGCGCGCGCTCTGGCACCCCGTGCCCCGAAACCGTCTCATCGCCTACCGTGACGGTCGAATCGTCCGCACGTCCAAGCCCCACGGTTACGTGTTCTGCGAGGCAATCCTCGAGCTCCGGAAGGTCTATCCCGAGATCATGTCGCCTGCGGAGAAGGTCGCCGAGCACGCATGACGGCGCGGACGGTGCAGGCGGTTGCGAGCCGTGCTAGTCTGGACACCCACACCCGCGCGCACCAAAGGTCATACCATGGAACTCTCCCAGGCACTTGAGCATGCGAACGCTTTTGTCCTACCAGGCTTCTTCTCCGACGACGTAGCCCTCACCTCCGAGCGCCAGCACAACGAGGACGCCATCCGCACGCTCTGGGACGCCTGGGCGGCAGCTCCGGCAGGCGAGGAACCCTTCTCATTCGACCTCGTCCGCGACCTCGCCGATCGCAACCGCACCGTCTGCGATCTCTACGGGGCGAACCGACTCCGGAACGAGGCGCCCTCGACCCTGGCGCGCAAGCTTTCGGACGCGGACCTCGTGCGCGGCGTCGCCGCCCTCCAGCATCGCTTGCCGAACGAGGTCGCCACCATCGCCGGTCCCACCCTCGACGGTCTCAACGTCGCCTACGTCGACGCGCCGGTCTCCGGCACGATTGTCGGCGTCGACATCGAGACGACCGACCGCGACCCCTCGCGCGGCTACATCGTGAACGTCGGTCTCGCGTTCATGACGCTCGCGCCCGGCGCAAGGCCCTTCAACTCATTCTCGGGCTACTGCGGGGTTCCGCCCATGTACGAGGAGAAGGGCATCCCACTCGAGAGGATTCACCACGTCACCTGGAAGGACGTGGCGAACAAGAAGCCCTTCCGCGAGGACGTCAAGGTGCAGCGCGCGCTTCTCGCCGCGCTCTCGGCCGTTCCCTTCATGGCGCACAACGCGGCCTTCGAGGACTCTTGGTTCATGCTGCACCTCAACGGCTATGCCGAGGCGCGCAAAGCCGGCCGCGTCGTGCCCATCGACACACGCGACATCTGCCGACGCGTCGACCCCGACACGCGGACCCTGCCCCACGAGTCGCGTCCCGCCTCGCTTGAGAGCTGGGCGCGGAGACGCGGCACCCTCTCGAAGGGCGAGAACGAGGTCCATCTCGGCCTCGACGACGTCTACCTCATGCTCGACACCGTCCTCGCCGAGTTCGTCGAGCGGAACATGCTTACTCAAAGTTAAAAATCGACACACGAAAACCAGGTTTTCGAGACATAACCTCGCAGGTATCGTTAAGCTTCAATTAGATTTTTGTAATTGCTTATTCCTGCGCGTCCGCCTTGCGCCGACGACGTCCAGCTTTGGAAGAGGTTTGTCTTGACCCGAACACGTATGGGTTCGAACGGCCATCGCAACGATTATGTCGTTTCGCGAGGGAAGATTCCCTCGTATGATCCGAGAGGCGGACGTCGCGATTCCTCTGGCGCCTCCGGGGCGCTTCGCGCCGTGATCTCGGCAATCGTCCGCGTTCTGCAGGCAATCGGCAGGTTCCTCGCACGCCTGGGCGGCGTCATCGCCACGGGCGTCTTGGCGTTCGTCGCGTGGTTGAACCTCAAGCCCTATGCCGAGATGTCCCGACGCGAACGCCGGGTGTTTCACGGCAAGCTCGTGGAGTCGCTCGGTCTTCCCGTCGCCATACTCTTCCTCGAGATCGTCTTCAAGGCGTCGACTACGGGCGGGTTTCTCCCCTCCCTCCTCTTCCTGCTGCTCTTCTCGCTGAGCGTCGGACTTCTCGGCTACCTTCTCTGCTCCATATTCCGCAACCGCGTGGCGAACTTCATCATCAAGGAGCTGCTCTTCATCCTCCTGGGCGTGCTCTTCTGCGTGGAGTACTACGTCTACGCGGAGTTCAAGGTCTTCTATGACCTCAAGACCGTCATCGGCGGTGCCGGCGGCGTGGCCGGACAGTTCGGCGGCGACGTGCTGGGGCTGATCTTCAACCCGTCTGGTCTGCTCCACCTGTTCCTCTACCTCGCGCCGGCCATCGTCTATCCCATCCTGATCTTCCAGGGAAGGGACCACGCGCATCGTGCCACGATTCGCCTTCGCGCCATCGCGGCAGTCGGTGCGGTGCTCACCTACCTTCTCGCCGTGATTCTCATCGCATTCTCGGGCGCGTACGGGTTCACGTACACCTCACGCTACAGCTACCAGTCGTGCGTCACGAACTTCGGTCTGGTCACGGCCACGCGCAAGGACATCCAGAAGGGCATCGGCGGATCAGGTTCGTCAATCGTGATCGAGGAGACGGACAACTCGTCGAGCAGCTCGTCCTCCTCCGCGTCGACGGCCGTCGTCGAGTACGGTGACAACGTCACCTCCATCGACTTCGACGCGCTCGACAAGTCGAGCGACAAGCTGACTGCCCTCGACCAGTACGTCTCATCCGTCAAACCCACCTCGAAGAATGCGATGACTGGCAAGTTCTCCGGGTACAACCTAATCTTCATCTCCGCCGAGGCCTTCTCTGCGGAAGTCATCGACCCCACGCTCACGCCGACTCTCTACCGACTTGCCACGAAGGGTATCCAGTTCACCGACTACTACCAGCCGGCCAGCGCTGGAACCACGGGTGGCGAAACGAACAACCTCTTCGGCGTGCTTCCCGTCGAAGGAGGCCAGTCCATTCCCTACATGGCCGACAACAACAACTACTTCACCATGGGAAGCATGCTCAACCGCCTTGGCTACAACGGATGGGCCTTCCACGACAACGACTACACGTACTACGACCGCGACGTCACCCACAACACCCTCGGATACAACAACGGCTTCATGGGCATGGGCAACGGCATGGAGGCCTACGTCACCGACCAGTGGCCAGAGGACGACCTCGAGATGATGCAGGGTACCTTCGAGAACATCTACAGCTCCCAGGAGCCTTTCAACATCTACTACATGTCGGTCTCGGGCCACTCAACTTACTCCCAGTCGAGTAACAACATGAGTGCCAAGAACTGGGACGAAGTGGCCGACCTGTCGTACTCAGACACCGTCAAGGCATATCTCGCAGCCCAGATCGAGCTCGACAAGGCACTGGAGTATCTCGTGAACGCCCTCGAGGAGAACGGCATGGCCGACCACACGTGCATCGTGATCAGCGCGGACCACTTTCCCTACGGCCTCGACGAGTCTGGCTCGCTCGGTGACTATCCGTACCTCTCCGAGCTCTATGGCTATGACGTCACCACACTCTTCGAACGTGACCACAACCGCCTCATCCTCTGGAGCGGCAGTCTCGAGGACGAGGACCCCATCGTCGTGGACGATCCCGTCTGCAGCATCGACGTGCTGCCTACGCTGCTCAACCTCTTCGGTCTCGACTACGACTCGCGTCTGCTCCCCGGCCGAGACGTCTTCTCCGACTCCGACCCGCTCGTCTTTGACACGTCATACGACTGGAAGACGAACGAGGGGACCTACTATGCCTCGTCGGGCACGTTCACACCCGCCGACGGGGCTGCGACGGTGACGCAGGACTACATCGACAAAATCAACGCCATCGTCTCCAACAAGATGTCGCTCTGCTATGGCGTGGTCGACTGGGACTACTGGGGCCACGTCTACGGCACGCCTGAGGACACCCAGACCGTGCATGACGAGAACCAGTCCACCGCCGAGGCCATCGCCGAGACCGACAAGGAGCTCGAGTCCGCAGCGACGAGCGGTGACTCCGGCGATAGCTCGTCATCGAGCGGTACGAGCACGTAGCGCCTGGCGACGCGACCATCTGCCATACAGGAGACGCCCCGNNCGGGGCGTCTCCTGTATGGCACCCGTGAGGGTACCGACATCACTGACGAGCCCTACAGCATGAGCCCGATAATCCAGGCGCAGGCGCCGCCGAGGACGATCGTGATGGGCAGGGTGATGAACCAGGCGCCGATGATCTTGCGGGCGACGCCCCAGCGAACCGACGAGAAGCGACGAGCGGACCCGGCTCCCATGATTGAGGTGGTGACCACCTGCGTCGTGCTCACGGGGGCGCCGAGAGCTGTCATGATTTCGATGGCGATGGTCGACGAAGTCTGCGCCACGAAGCCGATGACCGGGTTGAGCTTGGTCACGCCGTTGCCTACGGTACGCATGATGCGCTGACCACCGACCGAGGTGCCGATGGCCATCGTGACGGCGCAGAGCAGCTTCACCCAGAGAGGCACACCAGAGCTCGCGCTGAGGTCGCCGGCCGAAATCAGCGCGAGCGTGATGATGCCCATGGTCTTCTGCGCGTCGTTGTTGCCGTGGCTGTAAGCCATGAGCGCGGATGACAGGACCTCGAGCCTCAGGAAGAACTTGTTCGCGTGCTTGGGCGTCCAGTTGGCAAAGAGCTCGAAGACTATCTTCATGATGAAGAAGCCGAGGCAGAGACCGATGAGCGGCGACGTGAAGAGCGGAATGACGACCTTCTCCAGCACGCCCATCCACTCGACGTGAGCCGTGGTGCCCGTGAAGACAATCGTGGCGCCGATGAGGCTACCGATGAGCGCGTGGCTCGAGCTCGAGGGAATCGATCGCCACCACGTGAAAAAGTCCCAGATAACGGCCCCGATGAGCGCCGAGAGGATGACGTAGAGGTCCAGCTGGATGTCGACCATGCCCGTAGCGATGGTGAGGGCGACCTTCTCGCTGGTGAGAGCACCGATGAAGTTCATGCATGCGGACATCAGGATGGCGAGTCTCACAGGAAGCGCCTTCGTGTAGACCGTCGTCGCGATGGCGTTGGCAGTGTCGTGGAACCCGTTGATGAACTCGAAGGATATGGCCGCCACGAAGACGGCAACGAGCATTGGGCTAGGCATTCTTCATAATCACATTTCGCATGATGGTGGCGACGTTCTTGCAGGAGTCGAGGGCGTCCTCCATCTTGTCGAGGAGACTCTTCCACTTGAGCGTCTCCTTCGCGTCAATGTCGTTCCGGAAGATCGTGCCGAGCGCATTGCGATAGACGACATCGCCGTTGTCCTCGAACGAGCCCACCTCGCGAAGCAGGTTCACGACCGCCTCACTGTCCTTCTTGTAGTTGGAGAAGAGACCGAAGGCCTTGTTGAGCGCCTCGATGGCCGAAACCGTGAGGTCGCACATCTCGATGGCCTCGGGCCGCATCTCGTCGACGCTGTAGAGTCCGAATCGCGCGGAGACGCCCTCGATATTGTCGACGATGTCGTCCATCGACTTCGCGAGGGCGTTGATGTCCTCGCGGTCGAAGGGGGTGATGAACGACGTGTCGAGGGTCTCGAGAATGCTCCTGACCATGTGGTCGCCGTTTGCCTCGCAGTCCTTGATTTTTCCAATCTGGTCCTCGGGCTTCGGGTAGTTGTGGACGTACTCGGCATATAGCCTTCCCGTCTCGACAATGAGGAGACTGTAGTTCTTGAACATGTCAAAGAACTCGTCTTCCTTGCGACTCACACGACTCATGTCAGCTGCCTCTTTCCCCGATCATGCTGGCAACGAAAAAACATCGGATGTTTTCCGATTGTAAGCTATCCGCATCGAGCATAATGTGCGATGGAAAAGGAAAGCCAGTTCCGACGCAAACTGCATCGGCGCATGCCTTCAAGCTCGTACGCCATCGCGGCAACCGCGAGGGCTGGCTCGGGTCACATGAGAGAGGAACACCCATGTCATTCATCTCGCGCAAGGTTGTCATCATCGGTGCCGGCAACGTAGGGTCTCATGTCGCGATGAACCTCATGAACGAGCAGTACGCCGACGAAATCGTGTTTCTTGACATCAACGAGGAGGCAGCGAACGCCCAGGTGACCGACCTGCGCGACATGCTCACGGCGCTCGGCCGCCACGTCCGCATCCGCGTGGGCACCTATGACGACTGCGCGGATGCGAACTTCATCATCATGACGGCGGGCAGGAGCCGAAAGCCCGGCGAGACGCGTCTCCAGATGCTACAGAGCACTTTCGCAATCCTCGACGGCATCATGACCCCCATCCGCGACTCCGGCTTCGACGGCATCCTCATCTGCGTCTCCAATCCCGCCGACGTCGTCACCGAGTACTTCTATCGCAACCTCAACCTGCCTCGCGGCCACGTCTTCGGAACGGGCACGGCGCTCGACACCGTACGTCTCCGCCGCATCATCGGGCGCATCGTCGACGTCGATCGCGACCAGGTGCAGGCCATCGTCATGGGCGAGCATGGCGACTCCTCGTTCATTCCCGAGTCGCACATCTCGATCGGCGCGGTTCCCATGACCGAGTACCTCCGCAACCATCCCGAGCTCGAGAGCAAGCTCGACTACCGGAACATCACGAAGATGGTCCACGAGGCGGGCGGCCAGATTATCCGGGGCAAGCACTCCACGGAGTTCGGCATCGGCGCCGAGGTGGCCATGGTCGTCTCCGCGATCCTGCACCACGAGCGCAAGGTCATGCCGCTCTCGGTCCACCTCGACGGCGAGTATGACCAGACGAACGTCTCCGTGGGTGTCCCGTGCGTCCTCGGACGTGACGGAATCCAGGAGATTCTCGAGCTCGAGCTCACCAACAAGGACCGCGCAGCCCTGCGCCACTCGTGCGACGTGATTCGCGGATCATTCTCGTCGATCGAGACACCCAAGGACCCCGAAGTCGTCTCTGACATGAACTAGCTCGTCATGACCCCGCGGAGCGGCACTGTTTCCGCGGGGCCGTACTCTCTGGTTTTAGAAGAGGCAGGACTCGATGAGGCTCTTCGCCCTGAGAATCTCAAGCCACTCGACGGGGATGGACTCGATTCCGTAGTACGTGCCAGCGAGCGCTCCGGCGACGTCAGCCGTGGTGTCGGTGTCCTCCCCCAGCATGACCGCCGCGACCACGCAGTCACGATACGAGGTCGTCCTCGCAAAGCACCAGAGCGCCGCCTCGAGCGTGCCGAGCACGTAGCCGCCCGTCGACAGGTCGGACTCGGACGTCGATGCATATCGCTCGACGAGGCTCGCGCGGAGCGTCTCGGGACGCCCCGCCGCCTCCCGCAGGATGTGCACGAAGTCGACGCAGGCCTGACACGAGATCTCATGGGCGTGCGTGATGGCCGAGACGGCACGGATCTCCTCGTCGGTCGCGTCGACGAAGGCGAGCGGGGAAATCCGCATGAGCGAGCCGTTCCCATTGTCCCGAACGCCCTCGCCGCCGTGTCCGCTGCGAAGGGCGGAGCTCGTGGTGTTTCCAATGTCGAAGCATACCCCGTCCGGGGTGTAGTCGCCCCTGCGCCACCAGCGGACGAAGCGCTCTCGCATGTCATCCACGTCGATGCGCCCGAGCTCTCGCAGGGAGTCGCAGGTAGCGAGTGTCATCGAGGTGTCATCGGAGAAGGTCCCCGCCTTGCACCCATGACTTCCGCCGCCGATCATGCCCTCGAACTCGAATGCTCCGCGGCCGAGAAACTCGTAGGGAACGCCAAGGGCATCCCCCACCGCCTGTCCATAGACGGCGTCCCTTAGCCTAGTCGCGCGAGCGGTGCGCATGGTTGTCTCCATCCATACAAAGCCCAGCTCTGGAAACGAGCCTAGCTGCGGGGTCTACGGTGGGTGAGGTGCCATCCCCCGCAGTACTGACACTGGTAGACGTAGATGGCGGGAGCACCTTTGCGGGTCCGCGCCACGGCAGCGGCCTTCTGAGCCTCCACGCGCGTCTCGAACCGGCGCTTTCTCTCGCACCCATGGAACTCGGGGTCGTTGATCTGCCGAGGATCGACCTCCTGCCCGTGCACCACGCCCATGCGTCCCTCCTCGCCTCAGGGCCCGATTATAGACCCGCCACCTCGGATGGATGGTAAGCTCGAGTCATCACCGGATGAACCGACTATGGGGGGCGCACATGGACGCCGTTCTCTTTGACCTCGACGACACGCTGTACGACCAGGTCAAGCCATTCGAGAAGGCGTTCGCGAAGACAGTCGGGCCGACCGACCGTCTCGATGTGCCCCAGCTCTTCCGCATGTTCAGGCACTACTCCGACCTGCTGTTCGAGGCATCCGTGGAGGGCTCCCTGTCAGTGGAGCGCATGCGCGTCCTGCGCTTTCAGCGCGCATGCGCCGACTCGGGCATCGTCGTCTCTGACGAGACGGCCGCCGCCTTCCAGGAGACCTATGCCTGGAACCAGCATCACGCCATCGAGGTGACCCCCGCCATCCGCGAGCTTCTCGCCTGGTGTGCGAAGGCTGTCCGCATGGCGATCGTGACCAACGGGCCGAGTGGGCACCAGCGCGCGAAAGTACGCACCCTCGGACTGGATAAGTGGTTCCCCGCAGACCGGGTCCTGGTATCGGAGGACCTCGGAGTGGCCAAGCCAGACGCAGAGATGTTCCTCCGTGCCGCTCGCGCGCTCGGCACGGCCGTGGATGACTGCGTCTTCGTGGGCGATTCCCCCGCCAATGACGTCGCAGGCGCGAACGCGGCCGGCATGCCCGTGGTGTGGTTTGACCGGAGGGGAATTCCCCTCGTCGAAGGCACCGCCCCGACGTGGACGGTCACCCGCGAGGAGGAGATCCTCCCGCTCCTCAAGTCGCTCCGCTGACGATCGGAGGCGGTTTCTGGCGAGAATGACGCGCGCACCAATGACGGCAGAGAACCCTTCAGGCTCATTGGTGCGGCGCGCGGAAGCCGAGCCCCTAGTCGCTGAGCCTGTCGCGGACGTTGTACGTCGAGCGACGGACGGCATCGCGCAGGACGTCCGCGTCATCCTCCGAGAAGCCCGCGTAGCGCACCGCGTCGAAGTCCCGGTAGGCATTCTCGATGGCGATGACGATCTGCGACGCATCCTTGGAGAGGTTCATCTGCGGCAGCCGGGACGTGCGGTCCGCCGTGACCTCGTCCGAGTCGTCGCGGCTCAACCACGCAAGCTTGGGACCTGTCTGCTCGACCTCCACGAGCTTGCGCATCACGAGCTTGCGCACCGACGCTCGCGCCGCGCGGGGCGAGACGCCCAGGAACTCGGCGACGTCGTCGATGGAGCCCGTCTGACGCGCCGCGTCGACGTAGGCGACGAGACAGACGTCCACGAGGTCGAGTTTGAACTGCGTCGCCACGACGCTCAGGTACGAGTCGAGAAGAAGCTCGAAATAGCGCGCCTCGACGAGCGGAGTGGCCCTCATGGTGCGATTGGCATGGACGTTGGGGCGCTCCGTTCCCAGCCGCTTGGTGCCCGGAAGGAAGGGGGTGGCGTTGCCGTCCGCCGCCATGTCGAGGAAGAAGGTGTTGAGTGCGAGGCTTCTCGACTGGTAGTCTGACTCGTCGTAGACGTTCTTGTAGAAGTTTCGGTAGTACTCGATTACGCCGAGCTTCATGCGCAACATCGAGCCGAACCCGCTCGACTGGGTCTCCACGAGCGAGCCCTCGGTCTTGACGTAGTAGTAGACGGGAGCGTGGAGGGGAAAGATGCTCCGGCAGTGGAGCACGTACTCCATGTTGAAGATGAAGTCCTCTGACCAGCTGATGGAGGGGTCCATGCGCACCTTGTAGGACTCCACGATGGAGCGCTTGTAGAGCTTGTTCCAGCAGACGCCCCAATAGAAGTCGGCGGGGGTCTCCATCATGTGGTCGGCGTACTCCTCGCGCGTGATGGCATGGTCCTCATCAATGTCGCTCTTCTGCGCGACGCGACCCCCCACCACACGGAAGAAGTCAGCGATGACCATATCCACGTGGTTCTCCTCCATGGCTCGGACGAGGAGCTTGGTGGCATCGTTGGTAATCCAGTCGTCAGCGTCGAGGAACTGCAGGTAGTCGCCGTGGGCCGCCTCGATGCCGACGTTTCGCGCCGTCGAGACGCCGCGGTTCTCCTTGTGGATCACGTGGACGCGAGCGTCTTGGCGGGCATACGCGTCACAAATCGCCGGCGAGCCGTCGACGGAACCGTCATCCACCAGGATGAGCTCCAGGTCCTGGAACTCCTGGGCGAGAATGCTGTTCACGCAGCGCTCGATGTGCCTCTCGGCGTTGTACACGGGAACGATGAGGCTGACCTTGGGAACGACGACGCTTTCGGACATTGGCGCTCCAGACGATGCGGGGAGAGGTCGTGCGTGCACATGGGATAGTATCCCACGGATGCGAGGAAATGGTTAGGAAAGGCAGGACGGCAGACAAGCACAGCGGGCCCCGAGACCGCGTCCGGCGGCTCGGGGCCCGATGCAAGAAGAGTCCGATGGACCCTGACGCTACATGAGCTCGGCGACGTCCTTGGCGAAGTCGACGGGATCATCGATCGGCAGACCCTCGACGAGAAGCGCCTGGTCGTAGAGGATGCGTCCGTAGAGCTTGAGCCGGTCGGCGTCGCCTGCGCTCTTGGCGGCGACGAGCTTGCCGAACACGGGGTGCGCCGCGTTGAGCTCGAGCACACGCTGGGCCTGGGGGGCATCCTCCGCCTCGGGTCCCTGCGAGATGATGCGGTCCATCTCGAGGGAGACGGGGCCTTCGGACGCCACGCGCGCGGGGGCGGAGCCGAGCCCAGCGGCAACCCTCACCTCGACGACCTTGTCTCCAAGCGCATCGCGGAGGTCGGTGAGAAGCTCGCCGTTGCCCTCGCTGGCCTTCTCGGCCTGCTCGCGCTCCTCGTCGGTCGCAAGGTCGAGGTCGGCTGCGGAGACGCTCGCGAACTCGAGGTCGCGTGCGTCGGTGCCCTTGTGCTCGGAGTCGCCTGCGACGGCGTCCTGATGCCACGACGGCATGACCTTGAACATGAACTCGTCGACGTCCTGTGTGCAGAGGAGCACGTCGTAACCGTGGTCGAGGGCACTCAGGACCACGGGCATCTTCTCGAGCCGCTCGCGGGACTCCCCGGCCGCGTAGTAGATCTTATCCTGACCGGTTGCCATTGCGGCGGCGTACTCGTCGAGGGTGACCTGCTTGCCCTCGCGGACGGACCAGAAGAGGAGGAGCTGTCCGAGCTCGGCGGCCTTCGACCCGTAGCTGTTGTAGATGCCGAACTTGAGACCGCGACCGAAGTTGTCGAAGAACGTGTCGTAGGCCTCTCGGTCGTTGTCGCGCATATCGCAGAGCTCGGCGTGAATCTTCTTCTCCACGCGGCGGGCGATGGCACGCAGCTGGGAGTTCTGCTGCAGGGTCTCCCTCGAGATGTTGAGCGAGACGTCGGGGCTGTCCACGATGCCGCGGACGAAGTTGTAGTAGTCGGGAAGGAGGTCGGCGCACTTCTCCTGGATGAGGACGTTGGAGGTGTAGAGCGCGAGGCCCTTCTCGTAGTCCTTGCTGTAGAGGTCGAAGGGCTGCGCGCTGGGGATGAAGAGCAGCGCGTCATAGCTGAGCGCGCCCTCCGCCTGGAACGAGAACGTGCGCGCGGGTGCGCGGAAGTCATGGAAGGTGGACATGTAGAACTCGTCGTAGTCCTTCTGCTCGACCTCGGAGGAGCGCTTCTTCCAGATGGGGGTCATGGAGTTGATCGTCTCGAGCTCCTCGTACGTCTCGTACTCGGGCTGATAGTCATCGCCCGCATCCTCGGGCTTGGGCTTCTGACGGCTCTTCGAGACCATCATGCGGATGGGGTGACTCACGTAGTTCGAGTACTTGCGCACGAGCTCGCGAAGCTTCCACTCGGAGAGGAACTGGTCGGTGTCATCCTCGGGCGTGGACTCGCGCAGGAAGAGCGTGACGACCGTGCCGTGGTCGCCCACCGCAGCCGACTCGTCCGCGGACGCAGGCTCGACCGCATAGCCGTGCACGCCGTCGGACTCCCAGGCGAAGGCCTGGTCGGAGCCGTTGGCGCGGCTCACCACACGAACCTTCGAGGCGACCATGAAGCTGGAGTAGAAGCCGACGCCGAACCGGCCGATGATGTCCATCTCCGATCCCTGGTGCTCGGCATTCTCCTCCTTGAACTGCTCAGAGCCGGAGTGCGCGATGGTCCCGAGGTTCTTGTCGAGCTCGGCCTCGGTCATGCCGATGCCGTTGTCGCTCACCGTTATGGTGCGGGCGTCCTTGTCGAAGGCAAGGAGGATGGCCAGCTCGTCGTCACCGAGCTTGATGCTCGGATCGGTGAGGCTCATGAAGGCGAGCTTGTCGATGGCATCGGACGCGTTTGACACGAGCTCTCGAAGGAAGATCTCCTTGTTGGTGTAGATCGAGTTGATCATGAGGTCGAGGAGCTTCTTGCTCTCCGTCTTGAACTGCTTCATGGGACACGACTTCCTCTCTCTGATGCGATTCCGAACAGTTGGCTCAATACCCGATACTCTCTTCTGTATACCGAGACATTAGGAAATCTATTCTATTAACGCTTAGGTTTTCTCAACCGGTATTCTCGGATGAACGTGGCGTCTGCTCAGTTACTGAAGCTTGTCTAGGAGGGCAGGATCACAGAGCCCGTGAGCAGGATGATGGCGACGGCGAGAAGGCCGATGGCAATCGCGCCGAGCAGCACGCTCAGCCCCTGCGTGGATCCCTCCGCCCTCTGTACGAAGGCGTCCTTGGGCTTGTTCGGGTTGAAGAAGACGTCAACCTTCGACCCCACGGGATAGAGGTCTGCGAGAGGTGCGATCACGGCCTTGGCGATGCTGTCGGCACGCATGGAAACCTGCAGTTCAAGGGGCAGATTCTCCCGAGTGGTGAGGTTGGTCTCGAACGTGGCGTCGGGATTGGCAGGCGCCGAGGAGACCATCGTGGTCGAGGTCTTACGGAACTTGGGCCCGGTGATCTGGTACTTGGCGCCTTGCGCCGAGTACTCGACGAGCGGGAGCTGAATCTCGCCGCTACGAGATCCAGAGACGCCAACGACCTTCCCTTCCACATGCTCCGAGCAGCGATCTCCCTGCTGCTCCTTCGAAAGGCAGAAGACGTACCAGCAGATGGCGCTGACGATGGCCCAGACGAGTGCGAATATGCCCCAGAGGAGGTTGGCGTTCATGGCGTGAGTCTCCGTTACGACGGCGTGATCATGTACCCTGAGAGTCTACCCTCGTGAAACGCCTCCATTCGCAGGTTCCATCTAATCATCTGCTGGACCGTCCGTCTCGCCCGAGCTTCCGACGTCGGAATCCGGACGCACGAGCAGCCGAGCGGCGAGTCGCTGGCCTCGCGTTGTGGCACGTCCACCGTTCACGACGAGGGCGTAACCGAGGATCGAGAAGGCCAGCGCCCCGAGAAAGTTGACGAAGAGGTCCTTCATCGTGTCGAGAAGCCCGATGTCAAGATAGCCACCCTCAATGACGTACGTCCCATCCGAGGCCTCCACGGTGGTCCGAGTGATGCCAGAGACGCGCACGATGTTCTGGTCCTGGGCGGGGTCAAGCGACACCGAGTCGATCTGCTGCACGATGGTATCCTTCTGCATGTCCTGGGCGAGGAAGAGGTCGCTCGCGCATTCGACGAACTCCCAGCACACGCCCACGGTCATCGAGAAGCAGAACGCGACCATGGCAAGATAGGCAGGACTCAGGTTAATCTTGTCGCTCTTCCGGTTGAGGAGGTAGAGCATCGAGAAACCCACGGCTGCGGCGAGAAAGCCGTTCATGGTGTGGAGCATGGTGTCCCAACCTGGAATGTGCACGTAGAAGTGGTCGACCTCTCCAAGGATCTCCGCCGCGTAGATGAAGAGGAAGATGATGGCCTCGAAGGCGGGCGGGATGTCAAGCGAGAAGCTCTTCTCGACGAGACTCGGCACGAGGAAGAGCACGAGGGCAATCACGCACACCGCCACGTTCTCCCAGCGCTGTGTGACGACGCAGCGAACGAGCGTTGCGATCACGAGCAGCCGGAGCGTCGCGTACACCCGGAAGAGCTTGCGATTCTCCCTGATCATGTCGACGAGTTCCTCGAGATGACTTCGAAGCCTCATGCGTTCCCCCGTTCCTCGAATTGCAGCAAACTGACTATACCAGCGACGTTCTTGTCCGACGCTCGAACTAGAATGGCTGCCGAAGACGAACCTCGAGGAGACCATGACACACGACGCCACCAGCTCTGCGTGGATGCGCGCAGACGATCTGCCGACAAGCTACGTGAGCTACGACCTCGAGACGACGGGGCTCGGCGCCGACGCGCACATCATCGAGATCGGAGCCGTCCGGGTGTTCGACGGCCATGAGGACGAGCGCTTCTCCACGTTCGTCGCGCTGCCGCGGGGCGCACGGATTGGTGCGGGGGCGGCGGCCGTGAACCACATCACGTCGAACATGCTCGAAGGCGCTCCCCCCATGGACGAGGCGCTCCTCGCATTCTCGGACTTCGTGGGAGACCTCCCCCTGGTGGGGCAGAACGTCATCGCCTTCGACAACCGCTTCGTGGACCGTGAGGCGGCGCGCATGGGGGTGTCCTCCCCCACCGTGAACGGCGCCTATGACACGATGATCCTGTACGGCGAGCTCGTCGGAAGGCCACGCAGCCTCGCGGCAATCTGCGAGCACTATGGCGTGGAGAACGAAGAGGCGCACCGCGCGTGGTCGGATGCCCGAGCCACGAGCGACTGCTACCTCGCCCTCGTACGAGATGCGCGCTCCCGCGTCGACGATCCCGCCCTCGGCACCGAAGGACACGAGCTCGACGGACGCCTCGTCTGCCTCACGGGCAACTCCCGCGACTTCCCCAGAGAGGAGTGCGCCGCCATCGCAGCTCGCCACGGCGCGATGCTGCACGCGCGGGTGACGCGCAAGGTGAGCCTCGTCATCGGCCTCTCCGACCATGAGACGAGCGACCTGCGCATGGCAAGACGCTATGGCATCGAGCTCGTGGACGGCGAGGGGTTCCTTGCGATGGTCGGACTCACGGGAGAGGACCTGCGACGTCCGAACGTCCTCCCCCGTCACGTGCTCTGACAAGGCGACGCCCTAGGACATGCGGTCGAGCCCCGCGTCGACGCCTTCACGGTCGGCGATTCCGTTGGCGAGCTTCTCGACGAGGCATGTGAGACGTTCCCTCTCGCTGGCGGAGAGGACGGAGAGCTGGCGCTCGGTCTCGGAGATTGCCTCGTGATAGCGCTCCTCGCCAAACGCCCTGCCCTCGGGGGTGATGGAGACGATGACGCTTCGGTGGTCATCGGGATTGACGACACGCCGGACGTAGCCCTTTCTCTCGAGCGGTTTGAGCGTGTTCGCGATACGAGAGGTGGTCACGTTGAACTTCTCGGCGAGAACCGACGGCGAGGAGGCGCCGCACTGGGCGAGGTATGTCAGAACGCCAAGCTCACCGCGCGTTACGCATGAACGCGAGTAGTAGTTGCGGCTGCTGATGAAGCCCATGGCCCGTGCGATTCGCTCTGCGGGAGCGTCGTGCTTCTCCATTGCATCGCCTCCCCAATCGCAGTGTGACTACCGCACGACAATAGCAGAATTATCATTACTATTATTATTAGTCATATGGTGCACGCATACCGATGCTGAGAATTCTGGAGTGGCTTCACGAACCCAAATGCTCTGAGAAGGCGACAGTGCGCACCCTGCCACATTTGTGGCACCATAGGCAGAGCAGCCAACGCAGGGAGCCATCATGAATGCCAACGAAATCGTCAGCCACCTGTCCACCAGCACCATCGTCGAGCTCATGGGATACGACTCCATCGATGGAATGCGCAGGTACGCCGCAGAGAAGGGGCTCATTCCCGAGGGAACCTCCGCGGAAGCGCGCGATGCCGCATACGAGGAGATAGCGAAAATCCAGTCGTGGGCAAACGCTCACATCACCAGTTGCGGGCTGATTGCTGACGTCAGCCTCCCTGAGAAGGGGCTGCTCGACCTCCAGGCGACTGGCGTGGAGCTTCCCGACTGGATGGACGGTCACGAGTTCGAGGCCGCTTACGCCTACCTCAGGTTCTTCGGGCAGATCTGGGACCAGATACCCGTCAACGAGCTCGTTCGCGTCGCGGAGCTGCCGGGCCGTCTTGACAGAGATGCGCTCGCGGCGGCCGCGGGGCTCTCACCCGAGGAGGCCAGGGAGCTCACGCGCACGATCGTCGTCGACGCCGCCCGACGGCCCTCGCACCTTCGCCACTGACCTGGAAAAGGGGACAGGTTCATTTTCCAGGTTTTCGGCGACGAGACGATTCGTCAGGTGCGTCCGCGTACGAAGGTGAGCAGGTCGGACGTCGAAAGCGTCGCCTCGTAGCCATAGCCCCGCTCCGAGAACGACGTAAGCTCGCACGCGTCCTCGATGTCGTTCTCGGCACACCAGCGCACGAAGGTCCCGCGAGCAGCCTTTGCCTCGGTCGAGCGCTGGACGAGCCTGCCGTCCTTCTCGCGTGGTGCCACGAAGACGCAGGCGATGACAGGAATGCCCCTCGCCTCAGCGTACGGCGTCACCGCCTTGGCGTACTCCTCGCTCGCGACGTTGACGATGGCGGTCGCACCCTCGTCGACCATGGCGTCGAGCAGGTCTGCACCCCAGAAGCCATAGAGGTCGCGAGCACCACCGACGCTCAGACGCTGCCCCATCTCGAGGCGATAGGGCACGACGCCGTCGAGAGGTCGAAGCACGCCGTAGAAGCCGGAGAGGATGCGAAGATGGCTTCTGAGGTAGTCGAGCTCACGGTCCGACATCACCCCCGCAGCCAGGTGCTGGTAGGCGATACCCACGAAGCTCACCGCAGCGGGCGTGCCCATACAAGTGAGGTCGAGCGTCTGATGGCGCTCGTAGTTGAGACGCGCGAGCCGGTCGGAGCATCCCCAAAGCTCCTGGCACTCCGCGAGGCCCATCTCCCGCAGCCGCTCGGCGAGAAGTGCGGTCCTGTCGAGAAGGCGCGGCTTGCCCTCGACGTAGGGTGGGCCCTCGACCTCGTCCATCCGCTTGGCCGGCGAGAGGATGAGCATGATGCCCATGGCTACTCGCCGAGCAGGTGGCGTGTGACGACCCTGAGCTGCGCCTTGGTCACGCCGCAGTCGAGAAGGTACGCGCTCACCGAGCCGTAGACCTCGTTCACGCGGTCATAGGTGGCGGCGATGGTGTGGTGCCGCATGGGCAGCGAGAGGAACGGCGAGCTCGTGTCGGCGGACCCCCTCACGAGCTCCTCCTCGACCTCCTTGCGCGTGCCGAACGAGCCCAGGTAGTCCCGGATGATGTCATCTCGCGACACGTCGACGAGACCCTCGAGGAGCATGGCGGTGACCCCCGTACGGTCCATGCCCGCCGAGCAGTGAAAGAGGACGCAGGAGCCCTCGCGAGCAGACGCCATGAACGCGAACATCCTGCGAACCGCCTCGCGGTTGGCAATCATGTCCAGGTAGATGGCCGCATAGTAATCGTCCTCATCATCTGGCCGGGAGAGCAGGGGGTCGGAGACGTTCACGTCGAAGAGCGGCACGTTGAGGTAATGAACACCAGGGACGCGTCCGAGCGGATCGGGCCAACCCCGGAGCTCTGACGAACCTCGCAGGTCGAGGTCGCAGGTCACGCCGTACGAGACGAGCTGTCGGATGCCCGCATGCCCGATGTCCTCGAGCGATGCCGAGCGCAGGAAGCGATGATGTCGGATGGGGCCGTTGGGCGTCGACCAACCCCCGAGGTCACGGATGTTGACTCCCGACGGCAGGTCCCCGCCGCTGCGTCTGACCATTCTGACAGTCACGCTCCCCACCCATCCACGAACTCCGCCACGACAGGACCAGTGTAGCGCGACCGCGCCCGCCCACGAAGCCGCTCGCGGAGCCTTGCCATGCCCATACGCGCATTGGGTATGACGTTCGGCAACGTTCGTCTCAGCTGAGGAGGCAGGCAATGTCAGATCAGTTCGTCGAGTCGTTCGATGGCACCAGGCTCTTCTACAACCCCGAGGTCTCGCCACAGGACCGCGCCGTCATCGTGATCGTCCATGGGCTCTGCGAGCACCAGGGGCGCTATGACTACTTCGCACAGAAGATGCATGATGCGGGCATCGGCACCTATCGCTTCGACCACCGCGGACACGGGAAGTCCGACGGCGAGTGCGCCTATCTCGGCGACTTCAACGAGATTCTCGACGACACCAACGTCATCGTCGACCGCGCCATCGCCGAGAACCCCGACAAGCCCGTCTTCCTGTTCGGGCATTCGATGGGCGGGTTCGCCGTCGCGCTCTATGGCGTGAAGTACCCCGACAAACGCTTGGCGGGCATCATCTGCAACGGCGGGCTCACCGCCGACAAGGCGGGCTTCCTCAATGGCGTTCCCGCTGGTCTCGACCCCCACATGCAGCTGCCCAACGAGCTGGGAGACGGCGTCTGCTCCGTGGAGGAGGTACGCGACTGGTACGTTAAGGACCCGCTCAACCGCAAGACCTTCGCTGTTGGCATTGCCTACGCGCTCAAGGACGGCATCACCTGGTTCTCTGGGGTGAAGCAGAACTTCGCCTATCCCGCCCTCTTCACGCACGGCGAGAAGGACGGCATCATCTCCCCCGCAGACACGTACGAGCTCTTCGAGAAGGCGGCCAGCAAGGACAAGCAGATGAAGATCTACGGCGGCTCGTTCCACGAGGTCATCAACGAGTTCTGCCGCGACGAGGCCATCGCCGACTACATCGCATGGATGAACCGCCGCATCGAGCACGCGTAGACAGGCCGTTCGGCACGTCTCATACCTGCGGCCCATACAGAGAAATACGGACCCTCGTCCTTGACGGCGGGGGTCCGCTCTTGTGTGGCGCGCCCACCGACGCATCAGGAGGCGAACCCGCGAGTTTTTCTCGCCTGCAATCACTGGGGGTGCTCGAGGGGACTTTGGCTCTTCTCAACAACCCCCGTACCTGCGGGAGCCTTTCTCGCAAGAAACATTCGATTTTGGACCATACCATTTCCGCAGGTAGGATGGTCCATCATCTTTCGAATCATAAGCCAAAGTCCGCAAGGTGGCCTCAAGTGTCGGATCCTCGCCGGCACGCACAGACATCGTACTCATGTGGAATCGATGAGAACTCACATTCGAGTTCCTCAGCCGCCATGGGAAATCTCGACGACCATGCCCTCCTGAGCAGGCACAGTTCGGTGAAGCGTCAGCTACCAGTCAGGCTGGCGTCCGCGCACGGGTAGGTTCGCGTAAGACCACCTCCTCACAATGGTAAGAATCACTAGTGTCCAACCGAGGAGGTCCCTTGTCACTCGTCATCTCCCACCACACCGCGCTATGGATGCACTGCTCGCCGAAGTTTGCGTCGTCCGCAGCTGTAGCGAACTACATTGAGGGCCCAATCAACGCTTCGGTAACTGGCGAGAAGGTCAATCGCTGGTATCGTCCCGCGCTCTCGGAACTGACAGGGATCCCTCTCGCGGACCTCGGAAGCGTCGACTACCTCCTCTCGAGGGATGTCGCTCGGCACCCCTCCCCCCTCTCTCGGCCGCATTCCTGGTGCGGACCCCTGCCAGACCGCACGCTTCTATCCCTGGGAAATGACATCTACCTGAGCGCTCCGAAGTTCACCTTCCTCCAGCTCTCAGGCAGGTATGACCTCGTCGAGCTATCCTGCATCGCCATGGCGATGGCGGGTTGGTACCTGCCCTCACAGGGAGAGAACGGCCTCTCCCGCCATAATCCAGTGGTGTCGATTGCCCAGCTCAAGATGCCAGTTTGTGATATCGGCAAGCATTGGGGGATCGACAAGGTGGAAAGGGCGACGAGATGGGCGCTTGACAACTCAAGGTCTCCGATGGAAACGTCGCTCGCGCTTCTCATCAACACTCCTCGAATCCGCGGAGGCTATGGTCTCGTAAGCCCGATTCTCAACGCGCGAATCTACCTCAGTGCGGAATCGCGCGTCATATATCCTCACCGCTATTGTGAGGCGGATGTCTCGGCGCCAGATTCGTCTCTCCTCTTCGAATACCTGGGTAAGGCCTTCCACAAGGAGGAGCATCGAGACATTCGTCGCGAGCTCGCACTCCAGCGAGAGGGGTATCAGCTGCAATACGTAACCATCCGGCAGCTCCTCGACCCACCACAGAGAAACGAGATCATGCGCCGGTACGCTCACAGTGCGGGTGACAGTCTCGAACCTCCGACCGAGCTCATCGTACGAAAGAGAATCGCGCTGCTGAGGAGATTGCTTCCTGACCGAGGACTCGTCCTTGAAGACGGCGGTGTCATCCAATCGCTCCCAGGCTGGGCGCTGCCCATTGCCTGGAGCTAATTCCCTCTTGTCGATTATGGCTCATGGTTCATAACCTTATATACTCAATTACCTGCGGAAACGTAAGGAGCCAAAATCGAACCTTGGTTTCGATTTTGGCTCCCGCAGGTAGAACGCTTGAGGCGATGAGCCAAAACCCCTCGCCACACTCATTCTGGCGCAGCATCCAGCCCACCATACCCCAGACGTGGCGCGCCCCTTCCGGTGGGGAGGCCGGAAGGGGCACAGAAATCAGGCAGAGAGCCTATCGGTCCACGACGTAGTCGATGCTGATGGGGCTCATGGGATACGCGGTCGCGCGCTCATGGGCGATGTCGACCGTCACCTCGAGGGAGTCTGCGACGTCGAAGTAACGCGTGCCGAAGACCGTCTCGCCACCATTGAGATAGACCTCGAGAATCGAGGTGTCCACGAGGACGCGGACGTCGTGCACATCCCCGCACTCCGCGCGACGCACCTTGCGGCCTTGGCCCTCGGTGTCGTCGGTGAAGACGAGCTCGGATACGCCGTCGGAGATGCGAAGCTCGAGGTAGTCACCAAAGCGGACCGTGCCGTCGCCCGAGACGCCCTCGATCACGACATCGGCAACCTTGGGGAACAGGGTCGTGGAGCTCTCGAAGACCTCGCCCTCCCCGCGCAGCGCGTCGATCTCCGACACGGGGTTCTGAAGGATGCGGCCGTTCGACCCGAGCGTGAGCTCTCGCTCGACGGTGAGTGCCCCGCGCCAGGTGTCGGTGGGGTTGTCGTACGGGCGCACGTCGTTCTTGTCGTGCGGGAGGCTCATCCAGCCGACGAGGAGCGTCCTGCCCTTCTCGTCAACGAGGGTCTGGCAGGCGTAGAAGTCGAAGCCGTGGTCCCACTCGACGAAGCCATCGACGGAGATGCCTGGCTGGCCCGTGGTGTGCGGCGCAGGGGCATCCATGAGGCTGGCATCCTCATGCATGAGGTCGAGAATCGTGCCCTCGACCGGGAAGTATCCTGCGGAATGGACGTTCTGGCACTTGAATTCGTAGTTCTCGGTGCCCTGGGGACAGCATCCCAGGAACTCGCGGCCGTCGAGGACGATGCGGTCCGGACACTCCCACATGTAGCCGAACTCAGGTCCCTCGTTGGTGACCGTGCCCTCGAGCTCCCAACGCTCACCGTCGTCGCTCGCGTAGCAGAGAATCGAGCCGCGGCTGTCGGTACGCGTGCGGGCGCCGAGCATCATGTGCATCCGACCATCCTGCTCCCAGACCTTGGGATCGCGGACGTGGCAGGAGCAGTACGCCGGATAGCCCGAGTTGTCGAGAACGACCTCTTTGGGACCGAGATTGATACCGTTGTATGACTTCATGCGAGTCTGGTTGGCGAGACGCCCCGAGTAGGTGCCGTCCCCCTCGCCGTCGCGCACGTTGCCCGTGTAGTAGAACCAGATCTCGTCGTCCGCGACGAACGCCCCACCCGAGTAGGAGCCGTCTCGGTCACTCGGCGCATCGGGCATGACCTGGCAGCCGAGAAACACCCAGTTCACGAGGTCCCTGCTCGCATAGTGACCCCACCCGTGAGGGCTGTCGAAGTTACCTGGATACTCAGGCGCGTTCTGGCAGAAGATGTGGTAGGTGCCCCGAAACTCGCAGAGGCCATTGGGATCCGAGATGGACCCGTGCCAGGGCGCGAGGTGCAGCTTGGGACGCCAGGAGTCATCGGTTGAGGGAGTAGTCACGATAGGTCCTTTCCTCGGGTCGGCGCTCGCCGACGGTCAACGGCGGGTTGTTACGTCCCATACTATGTGAGAACGGTCTCACATTGCACGCCCTTGCCGCGAACGGCCTGATTGGCCACCGAGCGGAAGGATTCTGTGTTTTTGGTTCGACCGTGCGCCCCCCGCACACATCGGGTACGCATAGAATCAACCGATGCGGCAAGGACCTCTCGCCCCTTTGTGCACGGAACGTCCTGCATCTGACCGGAAAATGGGCTAGTGTTATAACAGTTGTCAGTTCGGCCACTGGGGAGGCGGGGCATATGACGCGCGAGGCAGAGAGCCTGACCGCTCAGGCATACAACATCATCCGCACCGAGATCATCGTCGCCGACTTCCGGCCAGGCGAGAAGCTCACAATCAACCGCCTCATGGAGAAGTTCGACCTCTCTCGTACGCCCGTCCGCGAGGCGCTCGTACGCCTCCAGGACGAGGGGCTCGTACACGCCGTGCCTCAGAGCGGCACGTTCGTCTCGAGAATCGACCTCCACATGGCAGCTGCCGCCCTCTACATTCGGGAGACCGTCGAGCGTCGCGTGACGTCGGAACTCTGCGAGAAGGCAACCGAGGAGGACATCACGCGACTGCGCGCGATTCTCCGCGAGACGGACGAGGCGGTCGCGAACCAAGACTTCGTCGCCTTCTACAAAGCCGATAACGGCTTTCATGAGCTCACCTATGCAATCGCCGGCCACCCCGAGGTCTTCAAGTGGATCTCGGACGTCGCCACGCCGCTCGACCGCTTCAGGTATCTGCGCACCATCACGGAGGAACTCCCCTGGAAACGCACCCAGAACGAGCACCGCGTCATCGTCAACGCGATCGCCGCACATGACGCCTCGAAGGTCGTCGACTCGGTCATGGACCATCTCGACCCCATGCTCAACGACCGCGAGAAGATCGTGTCGAGGTTCCCCCAGTACTTCGAAAACGCATAGACTCCCTAAAGAGGAACGAACGGCGACGCCGAGGAGGTACGAATGACCGAGGACTCCGAACAACCCGTAGAGGACAAGGAGAACGGCATCGACCTCGCGGATGCGGCTGATGCCGATTCGACCTGCTCGCTGGAGACCAGACAGGGCGAGCAGCCCGAGGCGGAGCCGGAGGCAGTCTCCGGCACTCCACCCGTCAACCAGGAACCGACGCCCCTCGAGGAACCTTTGCACAGCCCCTTCGTCAACCTCACCGCTCGCGAGGCGGTGACCGTCTTCATGTCCGAGGAGCGCACAATCACCGTAAAGACGGTCGTGGTCGTGGTCGTCGCGGTGCTCGCCCTTATTGCCCTGCTCGTCTTTCACCAGATGGGCATCGGCATCATCGTCTTCCTCGTGCTGTGCACGGCGGGCACGGCATGGAGCCTTCGCGCGCGCTTCAGTCACTTCGGGCAGCTCGGGCACATCGTCGACGACGACTGCGACCCCCTCAAGATGCTCGGCGTAATCAACATCCTGCTCGACGAGGACCTTCTCGCCGCCAATCACACGCAGCTGCAGTACCAGCGCGCCATGTGCCTCGCACGGCTCGGGCGCTCCGACGAGGCGATCACCCAGATCGACCTGCTGGTCGCCAAGGAGGGCGCGAAAGGGGACGGCGGGCTCACGGCACTTGAGATCCGAGCGGAGGCCTATTGCCAGACGCATGACCGCGAGGGACTCGAGGCGGTCTACGACCAGGCGAGAACGCTACTC
The DNA here is from genome assembly GCA_002331575.1 of Atopobium sp. UBA2090. Taxonomy (GTDB): domain Bacteria; phylum Actinomycetota; class Coriobacteriia; order Coriobacteriales; family Atopobiaceae; genus Olsenella_D. The sequence goes on from DCZG01000066.1 coordinate 37,204, forward strand.
GACGAGAGCCGAGAGGGCTCCGAGGAGCAGGGACGCATCTCTCGGACGCTCGAGCTGGCCGACGAGCGTCTCGCCCTTCTCGACAAGGAGTACAACCACTGCCGCAGGCAGTTGCAGCTCGTCCTTGCCTCCAACCCCAATCCGCAGCAGCGAGCGACGGCGGAGTATCGTCTGGGGGAGGTCGAGGAGGCGTCCGGGGACGTGGTCGAGGCGAGCAAGCACTACGCATATGCCGCGCTTCACGGCGGGACGCTCGCCGTGCAGTCCGAGGCCGAGGCCAAGCTTGTCGGTGCATCGTCCGCAGGCGGGGCGACGGGCGCGGGCATCACCATGGCGATGCCCCGCCTCGTCATTGAGGACGTGCCTCCCGAGGACGCTCTCTAGCAGGACGGGCCTCTTCTCTCGTCGCCTGCGTCACTCACCCGAATACCGCGTCTACGTGACGTGCCTCGCGCCCGATGCCATACTGTCAATGGCCGACAATCGGAGAGGGGCGCACCATGGCAGAGGACACGACGAGATACGCGAGCAGGGACGAGGTCCCCGAGAGGTACCGCTGGGACCTCTCTTCTCTCTTTGAGAACGACGACGCCTTCGAGGCGGCTCTCGCTACGGCACGGTGCCTTCCCGATCAGTACGCCGCCTGGGAAGGCCGCGCCCTGGAGAGCGGCGAGAACCTCCTCGCCTTTCTGCGCTTTGACGACGAGGCGACCCTGCGCGTCCAGAGACTCTGGAACTACGCGGGCAGGCGGGCCGACGAAGATACGAGAAAGGGCCACTACCAGGACCTCAACTCGCAGGTCACGACCTTCGTCTCCAAGGTCGGAGCGGCGGCTGCCTGGTTCAGGCCGGCGATTCTCGCCCTCGATTCCCAGACTCTCGGCGAATGGTATGACACGACGCCGGGGCTCGAGCTCTACAGGCTCGCCCTCGACCGCGTCACCGCGCTGCGCGCCCACGTGCTGCCGCAGGCGCAGGAGGCGCTTCTCGCCCAGGCGGGCGAGATGGCGGCGCAGCCAGGACTCATCTTCACGATGCTCAATGACGCCGACCTGCGCTTTCCCGACGCCTCCGACGCGAACGGCACGACCCACCCCGTGACCCATGGTAGCTTCGTGCCTCTCGAGATGTCGCACGACCGCACGCTTCGCGAAAGTGCCTATCACAGCGTGTATGCGTCGTATCGCGCGGTGAGGAACACCTCGGCCGCGGCTCTCGCGGCTCAGATGCGCGAGCTCAAGTTCTTTGCCGACGCGCGCCACTATGCGAGCTCCCTCGAGGCATCGCTCGCCCCGACCGAGGTCCCCGTGTCGGTCTACGAGAACCTCATTGCCTCGGTCCGCAGAAACCTCGATCCGCTCCATCGCTTCATGACAATGCGCAGGGATGCGCTCGGGCTCTCCAAGATGCGCTACTGGGACGTCTACGCACCCGCATTCCCCGCACCGACCGCTACCTACACCTTCGAGGAGGCGTCCGAGCTCATGCTCCGTGCGCTAGCCCCGCTTGGCGAGGGCTACGTCGCGACCGTGCGCGAAGGTCTCGAAAAGCGGTGGATCGACGTCTTCGAGACGCCCGGAAAGATGAGCGGGGCCTACTCGGCGGACGGGCACGGTATGAACCCGCTCATCCTCCTCAACTACCAGGGCACGCTCGATGACGTCTTCACGCTCGTGCACGAGATGGGCCACGCGATGCAGACCTGGCTCTCCAACCACGCGCAGCCCGCACGCTATGCCGAGTACCCCATGTTCGTGGCCGAGGTCGCAAGCACCACGAACGAGTGTCTGCTCATGCGCTATCTTCTCGCCAACGAGACGGACGGGGCGAGACGCGCCTTCCTTCTCGACCACTTCTGCGAGCAGTTCCGCACCACGCTCTACCGACAGACCCTCTTCGCGGAGTTCGAGCGCGACGCCAACGAGGCGTGCGCCCGCGGCGTGGGACTCTGCGCGGACGACCTCTCCGACCGCTATCGCGCCCTCAATGACGAGTACTACGGGCCGGTCGTCCAGAGTGATGACGACATCGCGCTCGAATGGGCACGCATTCCGCACTTCTACTACGACTACTACGTCTACGTCTATGCCACGAGCTTCGCCGCCGCTGTCGCGATCTCCGAGAAGATCCTCACGCGCGGCAAGCCCGCCGTCGATGACTACCTCGCATTCCTGTCGGGCGGATGCAGCGCGTCTCCCATCGACCTTCTGCGCGAGGCGGGCGTGGACATGTCGACGGGCGAGCCGGTCGACGAGGCTCTGGCCGTCTTCGCAAGCATGGTCGACGAGTTGAAGTCGCAGGTCTCCCCTTCATAAGGCCCGCTCCCGCCGAGGACTGACCGTCCTGCCCGCCGTCCACGAGACCCAACAGAGTCATGCCCCCGCACTTCGGGTGGCAGGCCATAGAATGGTTCCGACAGTCCCCGTCGAAAGCGAGGCCATCATGGCAAGGTATCGGTGTCTCATGTGCGGATACGTCTACGACGAGGAAAGGGAGGGCCGGCCCTTCGACCCCGCGACCTACTCCTGCGCCATGTGCGGCACACCTGGCGAGCTCTTCGTGAGGCTCGACGATGACAGCGAGTCCCCGAATGCTGTCACCAGAGTCGAGGTCAGCGAGACGAGCGCCCCGAGCTCGGGCATCGACTACCCCCGTGACACGTACCGCGCGGACCCCTCCGTCCGGCACATGGACCACATCCACGAGATGGCGCTCTCCGGGCAGCGCATCGGCGGCGCCATGGGGACGCAGCTCCCCCTCCCCTCTTGGGATGACATCCTCCTTCTCGGCGCCCAGCTCGACCCCTTCCCTCTCGCCGATGACGCCGAGGTGGACTGCACGGCCGTCATAGGCCCGCATGCCAAGAAACCGCTCGTGATCGAGAACCCGATCTTCGTCTCGCATATGAGCTTCGGCGCCCTCTCGAGAGAGACCAAGGAGGCGCTCGCCCGAGGTGCCGCGGCGGCACGCTGCGCCACGTTGTGGGCAGAATAACCACCACGGCCGACATTATGGCCGTTATAGTGACCAAGGGGCAGCCGAAGA
>DCZG01000013.1:0-344 GCA_002331575.1 Atopobium sp. UBA2090
GAGACCCCTGAAGGCCCCAACATCGGTCTGATCTCCTATCTGGCATCCTACGCCAAGATCAACGAGTACGGCTTCGTGGAGGCTCCCTACCGCAAGGTCAAGAAGATCTACGACGAGAACAACAATCTCATCGAGCAGGTCGTCACCGATGAGGTGGAGTATATGACCGCCGATGTGGAGGACGAGTACGTTGTGGCACAGGCCAACGAGCCGCTGGATGAAGGCAAGCACTTCATCCGTCCCCGTGTGTCTGCCCGCCGCCGCGACGAGATCCTTGAAATTGATGCAGAGAAAGTCGATTACATGGACGTTTCTCCGCGAATGATGGTCTCTGTTGCTACCGC
>DCZG01000013.1:350-5131 GCA_002331575.1 Atopobium sp. UBA2090
AACATGCAGCGTCAGGCAGTGCCTCTGATGGTCACCCAGCAGCCCATTGTTGCTACCGGTATGGAGTACAAGGCTGCTACCGATTCCGGCACTGCTGTGCTGGCCAAGAGCAACGGCGTTGTGGAAAAGGTCGATGCCGACCATGTTGTGGTGCGCAACGAGCAGGGCGCTCTGGAGGATTATTCTCTGATCAAGTTTGCCCGCTCCAACGCAGGCACCTGCATCAACCAGCGTCCCATCGTGGAGGTCGGCGAGAGCGTCAAGGCCGGTCAGGTGCTGGCCGACGGCCCCGCAATGCGCAACGGCGAGATCTCTCTGGGCAAGAACGCCCTGATCGGCTTCATGACCTGGGAAGGCTACAACTACGAGGACGCCGTGCTCATCAACGAGCGTCTGGTCATGGAGGACGTTTACACCTCCATTCATATTGAAGAGTTCGAGTGCGACGCGCGCGACACGAAGCTCGGCCCCGAGGAGATCACCCGCGAGATCCCGAACCTCTCGCCCGACATGCTCGCCAACCTCGACGATGACGGCATCATCCGCATCGGCGCCGAGGTCGGCCCCGGCGACATCCTCGTCGGCAAGGTCACGCCCAAGGGCGAGACGGCCCTCACGGCCGAGGAGCGCCTCCTGCGCGCCATCTTCGGCGCCAAGGCCCATGACGTCCGCGACACCTCCCTCAAGATGCCTCACGGCGCCTATGGCCGCGTCGTCGACGTCGTCCGCTTCTCGCGCGAGGCCGGCGACGACCTCCCGCCCGGAGTCAACGAGCTCGTCCGCGTCTTCGTCGCGCAGCGCCGCAAGATCCAGCAGGGCGACAAGATCGCCGGCCGCCACGGCAACAAGGGCGTCGTCTGCAAGGTCCTCCCCATCGAGGACATGCCCTACATGGCTGACGGCACGCCCGTCGACGTCCTTCTCGACCCCCTGGGCGTCCCGTCCCGTATGAACGTCGGCCAGCTGCTCGAGTGCCACCTCGGCTGGGGTGCCGCCCACGGTTGGGACGACGAGTCCGACGAGTCCAAGCGCTACATCCCCGGTCCCCTCCACGTCGCCACGCCGGTCTTCGACGGCGCGACCGATGACGAGGTCGCCGAGGTCATTCGCCGCACGAACATCAACCTCATGAACAAGGCCATGATGGACTACGGCACCCACATGAAGGCCGACTTCGTGCCCCAGCTCAACGAGCGCGGCAAGACCACGCTCTACGACGGTCGCACCGGCGAGGCCTTCAAGAGCCAGATCACCGTGGGCACGAGCTACATCCTGAAGCTCGGCCACATGGTCGACGACAAGATCCACGCTCGTTCGACCGGCCCGTACAGCCTCGTGACCCAGCAGCCCCTCGGCGGCAAGGCCCAGTTCGGCGGCCAGCGCTTCGGCGAGATGGAGGTCTGGGCCCTCTACGCCTACGGCGCGTCCAACGTCCTCCAGGAGATCCTCACCGTCAAGTCCGACGACACCAACGGCCGCGTCAAGACGTACGAGGCCATCGTCAAGGGAGAGAACGTGCCCGTCGCCGGCATCCCCGAGTCGTTCAAGGTTCTCGTCAAGGAGATTCGCTCCCTCGCTCTCGACATCGAGCCGATCTCGCATCACAAGCGCGCCCAGCAGGGTCAGCGCGACAAGGAGGCCGAGGTCGAGAACCCGGTCGACGTCTTCGCGGGCTTCGGCTCGGCAAACGACCTCATCGGCGCCCCCGCATCCGACGACGTGCTCATCGGCAGCGCCTCTAGCGATAAGGAGTAGCGACTGTGGCAGATTTCGATACCACTGATTTCGACGCGATCAAGATCTCGCTCGCAAGCGCGGACGAGATTCGCAGCTGGTCCTGCGGCGAGGTGAAGAAGCCCGAGACCATCAACTACCGCACGCTCAAGCCCGAGAAGGACGGTCTCTTCTGCGAGAAGATCTTCGGCCCCGTCAAGGACTGGGAGTGCGCCTGCGGCAAGTACAAGGGCATCCGCTTCAAGGGCATCGTCTGCGAGCGCTGCGGCGTCGAGGTCACGACCGCCAAGGTGCGCCGCGAGCGCATGGGCCACATCGAGCTGGCCGCCCCCGTCAGCCACATCTGGTACTTCAAGAGCCCGTCCAGCTTCCCGCTGGCGCGCCTTCTCGACATGAAGTCCAAGGACCTCGAGAAGGTCCTCTACTTCGCGAGCTACGTGATCACCTCCATCGACACCGAGGCTCGCGAGGCTGACGCCGACGACCTCAAGGAGGAGCTCGCCGCCGACATCGAGGAGCTCGATGCCGAGCGCGACGACCAGATCGCCCGCTTCAAGGAGCAGGGCCAGGCCGCCGGCGACGAGTACGGTGAGGACGAGCCGCTCTCCGAGGACGAGATCCGCGCCGGCGTCGCCGACCTCGAGGAGGAGTACGAGGAGGAGAAGCAGCTTCGCACCGATGCCTACGAGAAGTTCATGCAGCTCGAGGAGCGTGAGCTCATCTCCGACGAGGGGCTCTTCTCCGAGCTGAGGCGCTACTACGGCATCTACTTCAAGGGCGGCATGGGCGCAGAGGCCATCCGCGAGCTCCTTCGCGGCATCGACCTCGAGGCCGAGGCCAAGATGCTCCGCGAGGTCATCGCCTCCGACGAGTCGCAGAAGCAGAAGCGCGAGAAGGCCATCAAGCGTCTCGAGATCGTCGACGCCTTCCTCAAGGGCGACAACGACCCCGCGAACATGATCCTCGACGTCATCCCCGTCATCCCGCCCGACCTGCGACCCATGGTCCAGCTCGACGGCGGCCGCTTCGCGGCGTCCGACCTCAACGACCTGTACCGTCGCGTCATCAACCGCAACAACCGCCTCAAGCGCCTGCTCGACCTCGACGCCCCGGCGATCATCGTCAACAACGAGAAGCGCATGCTCCAGGAGTCCGTGGACGCGCTCTTCGACAACGGCCGTCGCGGTCGTCCCGTCACCGGTCGTGGCGGACGTCCCCTCAAGTCGCTCGCCGAGGCGCTCAAGGGCAAGCAGGGCCGCTTCCGCCAGAACCTCCTGGGCAAGCGCGTCGACTACTCCGGCCGTTCGGTCATCGTCGTCGACCCCCAGCTCAAGCTGCACCAGTGCGGCCTGCCTTCCGCCATGGCCCTCGAGCTCTTCAAGCCCTTCGTCGTCCGTCGCCTCGTCGAGCTCGGCAAGGTCGAGAACATCAAGGGCGCCAAGCGCGCGATCGACCGCGGCATGCCCGCCGTCTGGGACGTGCTCGAGGAGGTCATCCAGGACCGCCTCGTACTTCTCAACCGCGCACCTACCCTTCACCGCCTGTCCATCCAGGCCTTCGAGCCGGTGCTCGTCGAGGGCAAGGCCATCCACCTGCACCCGCTGGTCTGCGCTCCGTTCAACGCAGACTTCGACGGCGACCAGATGTCGGTCCACGTGCCTCTCTCCACGCAGGCGCAGACCGAGGCTCGCGTTCTCATGCTCTCGAGCAACAACCTCCGCTCGCCCGCGTCCGGCAAGGTCCTCACCGTGCCGTCGCAGGACATGATCTTCGGCTCCTACTACCTCACCACCGAGAAGGACGGCGTCAAGGGCGAGGGCAGGATCTTCGCGGACTTCGACGACGCGCTCCATGCCGTTGACGCTGACAGCGACCTCGACCTCCAGGCCAAGGTCATCGTCCGCATCTCCGCGGCCGATGCCAACACCTATAACGATGACCAGGCCATCTTCCGGATCATGTCCGGCAGGGGAGAGTACGAGGACATCGACGTCACCGAGGGCTACACGCGCCTCGAGACCACCGTTGGCCGCGTCATCTTCAACCGCCGCTGCCTGCCCCAGGACTACCCGTTCATCAACTACAAGCTGGTCAAGAGCGACATCTCCGCCCTCGTCAACGACTGCTGCGACCGGTACAACACGGCCGAGGTCGAGCCGATCCTCGACGCCATCAAGTCGACGGGCTTCCACTATGCCACGCTGGCCGGCCTGACGGTCTCCGTCTGGGATGCCATCATCCCCGAGGACAAGCAGCTCCTTCTTGAGGAGACGCAGGAGAAGGTCGATCAGATCAACGAGTCTTACGAGGAGGGCTTCCTCGCCGAGCGAGAGCGCCACGTCGAGGTCGTCAACGCATGGACCGAGTGCACCGACTTCCTGGGCACCGAGATGCTCGCCGGCTTCGCCGAGGACAACCCCATCTTCATGATGGCTGACTCCGGCGCCCGTGGTTCCAAGACGCAGCTCCGTCAGCTCGCTGGCATGCGAGGCCTCATGGCCGATATGTCTGGCGACACCATCGACCTCCCGATCAAGGCCAACTTCCGCGAGGGCCTCGAGCCGCTCGAGTACTTCATCTCGACTTACGGCGCCCGCAAGGGCCTCGTCGACACAGCGTCGCACACCTCCGACTCCGGCTACCTCACGCGTCGTCTCGTCGACGTCGCGCAGGACGTCATCGTCCGCGAGGAGGACTGCGGCACTGACGAGACCGTCACCTACCCGCTGATCAAGTCCGGCGAGACTGACGTGAACATCGACCTCATCGGCCGTTGCGCCCTCAACGACATCGTCGACCCCGAGACGGGCGAAGTGCTCATCAAGGCTGGTGGCTACGTCGAGTCCAAGGACCAGCTCAAGATGCTCGTGGCTCACGGCCTCAAGAAGGTCGGACTCCGCGCGCTTCTCACCTGCAAGTCCAAGTACGGCGTCTGCCAGCGCTGCTACGGCTGGGACCTCTCCACGAGGCGTCCCGTCAACATCGGTACCGCGGTCGGCATCATCGCCGCGCAGTCGATCGGCGAGCCCGGCACCCAGCTGACCATG
>DCZG01000013.1:5150-5422 GCA_002331575.1 Atopobium sp. UBA2090
CAGGGCCTCCCGACCGTCGCCCGCATGTTCGACGTCGTCGGGAACGTCAACGAGAAGATCCTCGGCCGCGAGGCGGACCTCGCCCCGGTCTCCGGTCTCCTCCGCATCATCCCCGAGCAGACCGAGTACCTCATCCGCATTGTCGACACCGACGACGAGAGCCGCATCATCGAGGAGTGGCGTGTTCCCGCGTCCGTCCGCTTCATGCCCGGCATGAAGGATCGCATCGAGGTTCGCGCCGGCGACCAGATCACCCGTGGCTTCGTCAACTT
>DCZG01000159.1 GCA_002331575.1 Atopobium sp. UBA2090
CCCGACGCGACCATTATCCGCCGAGAAGGCCATGCGGCCGCGGTCTCGTCGGTGGACAGCGCGGAGCGTCACGCCTCGCATGGCCTCGCGCTTTTCGGCTACCATGTCAGTGATCGACAACGGGCGCATCGCCCATCCGCGGGCAGTGGGGGTCAGGTCACCGTGGCCATGAACGCAGAAATCAAGAAGATCGAGGACCTCTCGCTCAACGCCTGGCCGTCGTGGCAGATGCAGGTCTATGACGGCTGGATTCTGCGCTACTCGAGCTTCTACACCCACCGGACCAACTGCGTGGAGCAGATCGGCGTGCCCCACCTCTCCCTCTCGGAGAAGGTCCCCTACTGCGAGAGCGTCTATCACCGCTGGAAGACGCCCTGCGTGTTCAAGATCAGCCCCGTCGGCAACCCCGACCTCGACGTCTTTCTCGCCGACCGCGACTACTCGATTCAGCACCACACCACNNTGGGGCACTACGACCTGGACGTGGACGACCCTGACGTACTGCGGCGCATCAACGCCTGGCTGGACGGCGGTGACGACGCCGACCTGGACGACATCGACCTCGCCTTCGACGAGAACCCCGAGATCCCCCTCACCATCGAGAACCGCGTGAGCTACGCCTGGATGGAGGGCCTCTTCTCGCTCAAGGGCATGGACGACATCGTCCACCGGCGCATCGTTCCCGCCATGTACGACGCCATCCCCAAGGACGAGATCGCCGTCTCGGTGCGCCTGAACGGCCGCGTCGTGGCCACGGGCCTCGGCATCCTCGACCGCGACTACATCGGCGTGTACGCGATTCACGTGGGCGAGGACTACCGCCGCTGCGGGATTGCCACGCGCATGGTCCAGGCAATCCTCCGCGAGGGCAGACGGCAGGGAGCCGACCATGCGTACCTGCAGGTCGTTTCCGACAACTCCCCCGCGAGAAGCGTCTACGAGCAGAACGGGTTCCGCGAGCTCTTCTGTTATTGGTTCCGCGTGAAGAGGGTCTAGGCTCCTGCGACTCCCCCGCGTCACGCGCAGATGACGATCGGTCTTCCGTCGGTGTGGAGGGCTCCCTCGCGCACGACGACCTTCTCGCCGGACACGAGGTTCTCGTAGACTCCGTCCGGCAGCTCCACGTCGACGTCGGCATCCTGCCCGCGCAGCGAGAAGACGCCGAGCTTGCGCCTGCCGTCATCGCGCGTGACCACGGCGACGTCGTTGCCGTCGTCGGCGACGAACGAGATCGAGTCGTTGGCGCCGAGAACCTCGTGCTTGATGCGGGCGAGGCAGCGGATGAGGTCGCTCAGGTCACGGCCGGTGTCCCAGGCGACGGTGTCGCGGTCAAAGAGGCTCGGCTGGTGTTCGCTCGCGACCTCCTGTCCCGCGTAGACGAGCGTCGTCCCCTTGAGGAAGAACGACAGCGCGGTGAGGTTCACGAGGTCAAACGTGCCGTGCGCGAGCGAGGCGATGCGGGGCATGTCGTGGTTCTCGAGGAAGCGCAGCTTGTCGTAGTTGCCCGGGTAGACCGACTCCTGGAAGTCGAGAAGGTCGAGCCAGTGGCCGAGCGGGGTCTCGCCGCGTAGGTAGCGCTCGAAGGCCTCGCGGACGTCGTACTCGTACTCCATGTCGAAGGCCGAGAAGACCTCGATGTCGCGTGCGCAGTACATGCCGTCGCGGCGCAGGGCCTCCCCGAACGAGCGGTGTACCGTCTCGGCGAGCCACACGCAGTCGGGGTTGACCTCGGCGACCTCCTTGCGGGCGCGCTCCCAGAACTTGACGGGGACGAGCGACGCCACGTCGCAGCGGAAGCCGTCGACCATGCGAGCCCAGTAGCGCAGCGTCTCCACCTGGTAGTCCCACAGCCCCGGCGCCGCGTAGTCGAGGTCGATGATGTCGGTCCAGTCGCCCACGCGGTTGCCTGGCCTGCCGTCGGGCTTGTGGTAGAAGAACTCGGGATGATGCTCCCAGAGCATGGAATCGGGGGAGGTGTGGTTGTACACCACGTCGATCATGCAGCGCATTCCATTGGCGTGGATGGCGTCGACGAGGGCGAGAAAATCGTCGAGCGTTCCGTACTCGGGATTGACGGCGCGATAGTCTCGGTTGGCGTAGGGGCTGCCGAGTTCGCCCTTTCGGTTGAGCACCCCGATTGGATGGATGGGCATGAGCCAGACGTAGTCGGCACCGAGGGAGGCGATGCGCGGCAGGTCGGGGATGACCGAGCAAAACGTGCCCTCGGGCGTGTGGTTGCGTACGAAGACCGAGTAGATGACCTTGTTTCTGAGCGCCAGGTCGGTCGTGCGTGCCATCGGGTGCCTCCTTCGGCTGTGGCCTCATAATCGCCCGCCCATTCTTGCGAGACACCGTCCCGGGAGCAAGGGCAGACCACTCATGGGGCGAAAAAGTCCACTCGCGGCAAACAGAAACTACAGCTGAATTATTGCTTGCCGATTAACTCGATTCGTGCTGTAATAACACTCGAAAGCCACTGGAAACGTTACCAGTAACGATTCCAGTAACGTTTCCAACGAGGAGGAGGTGCAGATCGTGACGACTATCAAGACCGTGGCGGAGTACTGCGGCGTCTCGGTGAGCACGGTCTCGCGCGCCCTCAACGATCACCCCGACGTAAGCAATGAGGCCAAGGCCAAGGTCAAGGCTGCAGCGAAGAAGCTCCACTACGTACCCAACAGCAGCGCCCGCGACCTCGTGCGCACGAAGAGCGATTCGATCGGCGTGGTCGTGCGCGGTGCCGACAACACCTTCTTCGTTCCCATCGTGGGCGCCATCGGCGAGAGCTGCGAGCGCGCTGGCTACGACATGGTGCTCCGCCAGGCGTCCGCCCGCGCGGACGAGATCAAGGAAGGCGCCGAGCTCGTCAACTCCAAGCGCCTCAAGGGCCTCGTCCTTCTCGGCGGCCGCTACGACTACGCACGCGAGGACGCCGTCTCCATCGGCGTTCCCTTTGTCTGCTGCTCGTTCACCAACCAGTTCGGCAACCTCGAGAAAGACGCCTACTCGTCAGTCTCCATTGACGACCGCGCCTCCGCCTACGAGGCCACGAAGAGCCTCATCGCCAAGGGGCACCAGAAGATCGCCGTGCTTCTCGACTCCGCCCATGACCACTCCATCAGCGAGCTGCGCTACATGGGCTACTGCCAGGCGCTCGAGGACAGTGGCCTCCCCGTTGACCAGGAGCTCGTCTGCGAGACGGTCGACTTCACGATGGAGGCGGCCTACGAGGCCACGGCCGAGCTCCTCAGCCGTCGCCCCGACGTCACCGCGGTCTTCGCCGTCGCCGACTCCATGGCGATAGCCGCCATGAAGGCGCTCTACGAGTTCGGAAGAAAAGTCCCCGAGGACTGCTCGGTCATCGCGATCGATGGCATCGAGTCGTCCCTCTACACGACGCCTACGTTGACCACTCTGTCTCAGCCCCAGGAGACGCTGGGAGAGGAGGCGGTAAGGATTCTGGTGGACGTGTTGGAAGGCAGGGCGCAGGGCAGCCACATTCGTTTGAACACGACTCTGCGACCTGGCGGGACCGTTGGAATGGCACGATAGCTCGTTCTTGTCAGTGGGTACGTGCGCGTCGAGGAACGCGCAAGAAGACTAGGAGGAAGTCATGTTTGGGAAGAGCATCACGCGCAGGTCGTTCATCGGCGGGGCAGGCCTCGCCACCATCGCTGGTCTCGCCGGCTGCTCCAGCAGCTCCGACTCCAGCAGCTCTGCGAGCAGCAGCGCATCTGGTTCCGATCGCAAGGGTTCCGTCTACTGGCTCAACTTCAAGCCCGAGCTTGACGAGACGGCGCAGAAGCTCGCCAGCGACTACATGTCCGCCTATCCCAACGTCAAGGTCAAGGTCGTCACGGCTGCCTCTGGCACCTACGAGCAGACCCTGACCTCCGAGATGGACAAGTCCGCGGCACCGACCCTCTTCGTCATCGGCAACCAGGACGGCGTCAAGGAGTGGGGCGACTACGCGATGGACCTCAAGGACACCGCCATCGCCAAGCTGCTCAACACCGACGAGTACGACCTGTATGACGCCAGCGGCAAGCTCGTCTCCATCGGCTACTGCTTCGAGTGCTACGGCATCGTCGCCAACAGCAAGCTCATCGAGTCCGCCGGCCACAGCCTTGACGACATCAAGGACTTCGCCTCTCTGAAGACCGTCGTCGAGGACATCCACAAGAACGCCGCCACGCTCGGCTTCGACGCCTTCGCGGCGACCGATCTTGACTCCTCGTCGTCGTGGCGCGTCACCGGCCACCTCGCCAACCTCGAGTACTACTACGAGGAGCAGGACGACGGCGGCTGGGACAAGTGCCCCGCCTCCATCAAGGGCACCTACATGGAGAACTACAAGAACCTCTTCGACCTCGCCGTCAACAACGGCCCCGTCGATCCCACCACGCTTGCCACCGGCGGCCATGACCCCGCAACCGAGTTCACCGACGGCAAGGTCGCCTTCCTTCTCACCGGCTCCTGGGACTACGCGAACATCTCCAAGAAGCAGACCGAGACCCACTGCATCCCGTACTACTGCGGCGTGAAGGGCGAGGAGAAGGCCGGCCTCAACTGCGGCACCGAGAACCGCTGGGCCATCAACGACAACGCCTCGGACGAGGACAAGCAGGCCACGATGGACTTCATGGTCTGGCTGGTCTCCGATCCTGACGCCTCCAAGGCCATGGTCGAGCAGCTCGGCATCATGCCGTACACCGGCGCCGCCGAGAGCACCAACGGCTACCTCACGGATGCCGTCAAGTACTCCTCCGACGGTTGCTACACCATGGATTGGGCTACCAACTACCAGCCCAACGTCGACGACTACCGCGCCGCGCTCGTCTCCGCGCTCAACGCCTACACCGCCGATGAGTCCGACGCCAACTGGGCCCTCGTCAAGACCGCCTTCGTCGACGGTTGGGCGACCCAGTACGCCAAGGCGAACGCGTAGTTCTCACCGTATCTACTGGCACACGGGCCGGGCGGATGCGCCCGCCCGGCCCTTCTCTAGCCAAGGGAGTTGAGAATGAGCGCGAGCAAGAAGATATCGGCCAGCAACTCACGACTTCGGTCGCTCCAGCGCTGGGGTCTGCTCTTTCTGGGCCCTGTGGTAGCTGCGTTCATCATCGGGTTCGTCTGGCCCTTCATCCAGGGCATCTACCTTTCGTTCTGCAGCTTCAAACTGACCTCCAACGCCAAGTTCATCGGCGTCGCAAACTATCTGTCCGCCTTTGCCGATGACAGCTTCCGCTACTCGTTCGGCTATACGGCGCTCACGGCCATCGTGAGCCTCGTCCTCATCAACGTGATCGCGTTCGCCGTCGCCTACGCGCTCACCCAGGGCATCAAGGGGAGCAACCTCTACCGCACGGTCTTCTTCATGCCCAACCTCATCGGCGGCATCGTCCTCGGCTACATCTGGTCGATGATCTTCGATGGCATCCTCTCCGCGTACAGCACGTCGATCCTGCTCGACACCACGCTCGGCTTCTGGGGACTCATCATCCTCATGTGCTGGCAGCAGATCGGCTACATGATGATCATCTACATCGCCGGACTTCAGGCGGTGCCTGAGGACATGCTCGAGGCCGCTCGTATCGACGGTGCCACGAGGTGGCAGACCCTTACGAAGGTCACCATCCCCAACGTGATGCCCTCGATCACGATCTGCATGTTCCTGTCGCTCACCAACGGCTTCAAGCTCTTCGACCAGAACCTCGCCCTCACCGGTGGCCTGCCGTACATCATCCAGTCCGACGGCTCGACGGTGAACACGACCGAGATGCTGGCCCTCAACATCTACAACACGTTCTATAACTCCAACACGTCCATGCGCGGCGTAGCGCAGGCCAAGGCCGTCATATTCTTCATCCTCGTGGCTGGCCTCGGACTCTTCCAACTCGCATACACCCGCAAGAGGGAGGTGCAGCAATAATGGCAGACAAGGATCATGCGCTCGCTGCCGACAGGCGTCGCAAGACTGCTCTGTCCATCTTCCTGGGCGTCGTGTGCTTCATCTGGTGCCTCCCCGTCGTGTCTGTGGTGATCAACTCCTTCAAGGACAACACCTACGTCAAGACCGACACGTTCGCGCTGCCCAACAGCGATACCTTCGTCGGGCTCCAGAACTTCGTCACCGGCATGACCTTCGGCAACTACCCGTTCTACAAGTCGGCCCTCTACAGCGTTCTCATCACCGTGGTCTCGACCTTCCTCATCCTCATGTTCTGCTCGATGGCCGCATGGTTCATCGCTCGCGTGAACAACAAGGTGTGCAAGGTGATCTACTACCTCTGCATCTTCTCGATGGTCGTTCCCTTTCAGATGGTCATGTTCACGCTCTCCAAGACCGCCGACACGCTCAAGCTCAACACGCCGTGGACCATCCCCATCGTCTACCTCGGCTTTGGCGCCGGCCTCGCCATCTTCATGTTCGTGGGCTTCGTCAAGTCGATTCCGCTCGAGATCGAGGAAGCTGCTGCCATCGACGGCTGTGGCCCCATCCGCACCTTCTTCACGGTGGTTCTCCCCATGCTTCGCCCGACGCTCATCTCGGTGGGCATCCTCGAGATCATGTGGGTGTGGAACGACTACCTTCTCCCGTACCTCGTGCTCGATGTGAACGAGTACCGCACCATCCCGATTCACATCCAGTATCTCAAGGGTTCCTACGGCACGGTGGACCTGGGCGCCACGATGGCCCTCATCCTCCTCGCCATCATCCCTGTCATCGTCTTCTACCTCATCTGCCAGAAGTACATCATCAAGGGTGTCGCTGCTGGCGCCGTCAAGGGATAACGCCATGGTCCGCAGCAGTGGCATAATCCTCCCCATCTCCTCCCTTCCTTCTCCCTACGGGATCGGCACCCTCGGGGCGTCTGCCCACGAGTTCGTGGATTTCCTGGCTGCGGCAGGGCAGTCCTGGTGGCAGATTCTCCCCGTCGGTCCCACGAGCTTCGGCGACTCGCCCTACCAGAGCCCCTCGACCTACGCGGGAAACCCGTACTTCATCGACCTCGACCTGCTCGTGGAGGATGGTCTCCTCGAGCAGGATGAGGTGGACGCCCTCCCGTGGGGACCTGATCCCTCTCGCGTGGACTATCGCCTGATCTATGAGAACCGCCTTCCGCTTCTGCGCAAGGCCACCGAGCGCGGCTGGAAGCGTGACGCCGCCGAGGTCGCTCGGTTCGCCGAGGAGAACGACGGATGGCTTCCCGACTATGCCCTGTTCATGGCCGTGAAGAGGCACTTCGGCATGGTCTCCTGGACCGAGTGGCCGGACGACGACATCCGACTCCGGAAGGCGAGCTCGATCGAGCGCTACCGCGAGCTCCTCGCCGACGACGTGAGGCTCTTCACGTACATGCAGTTCCTCTTCTTCAAGCAGTGGAACGCGCTGCGTGACTACGCCCACGAATGCGGCGTGCGCATCTTGGGCGACCTGCCCATCTACGTGGCGCTCGACTCGGCCGACGTCTGGGCGAGCCCCCAGTGGTTCCAGCTCGACAAGGACAACGTCCCTACGGGCGTCGCCGGGGTACCTCCCGACTACTTCAGCGCGGACGGCCAGCTCTGGGGCAACCCGCTCTACGACTACCAGGCCATGGCGCGTGACGGCTATGGTTGGTGGATCAAGCGCATCGGCGGCGTGAGCAGGCTCTACGACGCGATTCGCATCGACCACTTCCGCGGCTTCGAGAGCTACTGGGCGGTCCCGTACGGCGACACCACCGCAAAGCGCGGCAGATGGGTCAAGGGTCCCGGCATGGACCTGGTCGGGCTTCTCTCGAAAACGTACCCCGACCTGTTCTTCATTGCGGAGGATCTCGGGTATCCGACGCCAGAGGTCAGCAAGCTCCTCGCCGACTCGGGCTTCCCGGGCATGAAGGTGCTCGAGTTCGCCTTCGACTCGCGTGACGAGAGCAACTACCTGCCCCACACCTACGTGCCTCACTGCGTGTGCTACACGGGCACGCACGACAACCCTCCGCTCGAGGGCTGGCACAGGGAGGCCGACCCCGCTGACGTCAGGATGGCGGAGAGCTACCTTGGCATCACCGACGAGGAGGGCTTCGTGTGGGGGTTCGTCCGCGGTGGCATGAGCAGCGTCGCTGAGCTCTTCGTCGCTCAGATGCAGGACTATCTCGAACTAGGGTCCGAGGCCCGGACGAACGTCCCCGGGATTCTCGGCGGCAATTGGCAGTGGCGCCTCGTGCCAGGGCAGACGAGCCCCGAGCTCGCCGAGCACATCGCCACTATGACACGCATGTATGGAAGGAGCGCGAGACGCTAATGGCAGAGGTCAGCTTCAAGCATGTCAAGAAGGTCTATCCGAACACGGAGTCCAAGAAGGACAAGAAGAACAAGAAGAATGGGCACGGCAACGATGGCGGCAGCAACCTCGAGGTGACCGACGAGGGCGTCCTCGTCGTCAAGGACTTCAACCTCGACATCGCCGACCGCGAGTTCATCGTGCTCGTCGGTCCCTCCGGGTGCGGCAAGTCCACGACGCTGCGCATGATCGCCGGCCTCGAGGACATCACCGGCGGCGAGATCACCATCGACGGCAAGGTGGTCAACGACATCGATCCCAAGGACCGTGACATCGCCATGGTCTTCCAGAGCTACGCCCTGTACCCGCACCTGTCCGTCTACGACAACCTCGCCTTCCCCCTCAAGATCAGGAAGGTTCCCAAGGACCAGATCGACAAGAAGGTCCGCGAGGCCGCCGAGACCCTCGGCATCACCGAGTACCTCGACCGCAAGCCCAAGGCCCTCTCCGGCGGCCAGCGCCAGCGCGTCGCCATCGGCCGCGCCATCGTGCGCGAGCCCAAGGTCCTTCTCATGGACGAGCCGCTCTCGAACCTCGACGCCAAGCTCAGGAACCAGATGCGCGCCGAGATCATCAAGCTCCGCCAGAAGATCGACACCACCTTCATCTACGTCACGCACGACCAGGTCGAGGCCATGACGCTCGGCGACCGCATCGTCATCATGAAGGACGGCATCGCCCAGCAGATCGGAACCCCCACCGAGGTCTTCGATCACCCCTCCAACATCTTCGTCGCCGGTTTCATCGGCGTGCCGCAGATGAACTACTTCGATGCCGAACTCAAGAAGAACGGCTCCCAGTATGTCGTCGAGGTCGACGGCGTGACCGTGGTCCCGTGCGAGGAGAAGCAGGCTCGTCTCGCCGCCAACAACGTGGTTCCGCAACCCATCACGCTGGGCGTTCGCCCCGAGCACCTCGTCATCACCGCCCCTGGCAAGGACACGCTGAGCGGCACCGTCGACGTGTCCGAGATGATGGGCTCCTCTGTCCACCTGCACCTGGACTGCGACGGCAAGGACGTCATCGCCATCGTCCAGACCCAGGAGATCCATGAGGTCTATAAGGACGGCTTCCCCGTGGGTCGCGAGGTCTCCTTCGCCTTCGACGGGAACGTGGTGCACATGTTCTCGAAGGAAGGCACCGAGAAGAACCTCGAGTTCTAGTTACGGCAATTCGCCTGGAGCGATGACGGGCTCCCTTTCCGGCCCATTCTCTCCCCGGGTATTGCAGGCGGCAGGTCCGTGCTCCCCCCTCCTCGGACCTGCCGCCACTTTTCTGTCTCGGTGGCGCACGCGTGCGCGGCATTTGTCGCGACGACGTCGACCCACGCGCGTGCGGAGGGGCCCCAACGCACG
>DCZG01000080.1 GCA_002331575.1 Atopobium sp. UBA2090
ACAAGATCTGCCTGAAAGCCCTGGCGGCACCTCTCCTGCCGAAGGTCGTCGTCGTCCTCGGCAGGAGAAGACCACCATTAGCCGACCAGCGCCGCGAAGGGCTCGTCGGTGGCGCAGTAGACCCGCTTGCCCGTGAGCTCTCGCAGGCGTTCGGCAGCACCAGCCATGGACGGCTGAGCGAGGACGAGACCATCGGCATCGGTGAGCGCCTCGTCCTCGCATTCGGCGAAGCGTGCCGCAAGTGCGTCTCCCGCGAGTCCCGCGACCTCGGTTGCCTGAACGGGAACCACCTTGACGCCGCGCCTCAGGAGACGCCCCTCCCTGTCAAGCGTGCGCGCTACCGACGCGCCGGCGATGGGCGAGGTAAAGAGCAGGGCGACGCCCTCGCACTCAAGCGCGGCATGCCGGCACATACCCTCGTCAATCGAGGCGACGGGGACACCCGCATAGTCCGCGAACGGCTGGAGCGCTCGTACGATGTCACCCATGAAGCAGCAGGTGGAGAGGACCTTGTCGGCACCGTCGGCGATGGCCTGGAGAATGAGCCCGGCATAGCGTGCCGCCGGAGCAGACGAGACGTACCCGTCGACCGCTGACTCCTTGAGCGCGGAGAGGTCCTGGTAGGAGACGATCTCGACGTCATTGCCCATGAGCCTGGCGGCGTCCTTTGCCAGACCCTTCTCGAGCTCGTCGCTCTTTGCCGTGTAGACGATTGCAACCCTCATGTTGTCAATCCCTTCGATCGGTTATCGCTGGTACGCTAGTTCCGAAGCCGCCTGTCGAGAAATGCCCAAATCTCGTCGAGGACCACCTTGCTCCAGAAGTTCGACTCGTGATGCGCCCCATCGACGAGGAAGCCCTCAGCCTCGACGCCTATGCCCTCGAGTGCCTCGACCATGTTCGTGACCTGCGTCGTCTCGACGTAAGGGTCGTCGGTACCCACCCCCAGGAGAAACGACGGGATGTCGCTGGCCCTCTCAGCGTCGACGTAGCGAATGGCGCTGAGCTTCTCCGCCATCGCGACACGCTCCTCGTCGGTGCCGACGACGAAGTGGTCATGCAACGGCGCGAAGTCGGGCGTCTCGCCCATGCACTCGAGCCAGCGGACGAGATTCGAGGGACCGAAGCAACTCACGACCGCCTCGACCGCATCGGAGAAGTCGGCGTGCTCAGGACTCTCGAACTCCGAAATACCTGCCGTGACGCCCACGAGCTGTGCCGTGTGAGCGCCAGAGGACGTCCCCCAAATGCCTACGCGCCCAAGGTCAATGCCGTATTCAGCCGCATGCTCACGAAGGAATCGAATCGCGCACTTCACGTCCACGAGGAACGCCGGTGCGGGGGTGCCGTCGGCAATGCAGTCACGATGCCGAACGGATGCGACCACGTAGCCCCTCCGCGCGAACTCGCAAAGCTGTGGCAGCTCGAAGTTCGGTTCCGGCGTGAGCCAGCCGCTGCCCTGGACGAAGACGACGAGGGGAAGAGCGGGCTTCTCGTCCGCATACTCGGCCGCCCAGGGGGAGATGAGGTCGAGCGTCAAGTTGCGACCCATCGCCGTCGAGTAGATGACGTCACGCTTGACCTGGAACAGTCCAGCAAGGGTATCGTTGCTCTGGAAGTGCTTGTAGCTGATGTCGTCCATTTCTTGAATCCCCTTTCGAGCGAAGGTATCGGAGCCCAGGGCGCGCCGCTTCCGGGCTCCGACTCCTCGTTGCTAGTCCTTCTCGACGATGGCCTGGTAGAGCTTGCGGCGCAGGATAGGCTCACCGCACTCGAACGCCTGCATCATGAACACGGCCGTGAGGTTCTGGCTCGGGTCGACGAGGCAGAAGTTTCCGCCCGCACCGTCCCAACCGAACTCGCCCATGTTGCCACCCACGCCGAGGACGCGCGCCTGAGAAGGATCAACGAGGATGCGCAGCAGGTTGGAGTAGCTGTAGCCGGGCACGCACATGCCCACGCCGTCCGCCGCCTTGGCAGCAAGCTGCTGATCGTTCAGCTGTGGTGTGGACATGAAGTCGACCGTCTCGGGCTTGAGCAGGCGAACATCGCCAAGGGTACCTCTCCCGACGAGCATCTGCAGAAGCTTGGAGTAGTCCTCGGCGGTCGAGTAACCGCCACCGCCACCGGCGAGAAACGCGGGAGGTACGGTGTCGATCTTGGCGCAGGGAGCCATGAAAGTGATGACGTCCTCGTTGCGGGCGTCACGAATCGGGGTCTCGACCTGGCTCACGTACTGGTAGATGGGATCGCGATGATACTGCCCAGCTGCCCTCCCGACCTTCTCGACTGGCACACAGAAGTCGGTGTCATTCATGCCGAGAGGCGCGAAGATGCGCTCGCGATACAGAACGTCGAGCGTCTTTCCCGTGGCGACCTCGAGAACGCCGCCGAGAAGGTCGGCTCCGGCACCGTATTCCCAGCCCTTCCCGGGCTCGAAGTCACCGGGGACAGAGGCCATGGCGGCACAAGCGCTCCGCGTCGTATACAGAATGCCGGCTTTGGCATGCGCGATCTCGTCGGCCTCGAGCTGGGCCATCCGCTTCTGGGAGGCGGTGCCGTCGAAGGGATACGGGATGCCGGAGGTCATGTTGAGGAGGTGCTGGACGGTGAGTGGGGTGCGCTCGACCTCTACGCTACCCGCAGGGGTGTAGACCAGATGCTTCTCGAACTCGGGGAAATACTTTGCAACGGGGTCGTCAAGCTGAACGACGCCTTCCTCGACCAGCTGGAACGTGACCGTGGACGTGAAGAGCTTCGTCATCGAGTAGATCTTGTAGATCGAGTCCGCCTTGTCCGAGCCGAATCCTTCGAGGAGCTTGACCTCCCCGTCCTTGATGACGCAGACCGACGCTCCTCCCAGGCTCCTGCCGTCGACTGCCTCCTGGATGAGCCTTCCGATACCGTGATAGTCCCTCATGACACCCTCCGCTTCGTCGTCGGTGGCGCACCACCCGATCCCAATCTCTGACAACGATGATACGGAGGGGGACCCTCTCGTTCAGGACGTGCCGTCCCCGCTTTTGGGCGTGCAGTCACCCCTTGTGAGCATAGGGTCGTTCGTTATTCGACATGTCGGCGAGCAGTTCCTTGGCAGTCTTCCCGAAGTACTCCTCGAACTGCCGGTTCATGGTGCGAAGGCCGCTGTAGCCGTTGAGGGCGGCAACCTCCGACTGGTTGCCGCGCCCAGAGACGAGATCGCTCCGGGCATGTTCGGCGCGCACGAGACCGACATAGCCTCCCACGGTGTGGCCGAGGTGAGCCTTCACGAAGCGGGCCATGTAACCACGGGAGAGATGACAAACCTCGCAGAGGTCCTCGAGCCGGACGTCCTCTGTGTAATGAGCCTCGACGTAGTCGACGATCGCGTGGACGCGCTCGACGTTCTCGAGCTCGGCATCAAGCGTGCCGAGACGGTTGGGGACGAAGAAGTGCCTGATGAGCGTATGGAGCACCTCAAGCTGGATGGTCGCGAGCTCGATGTAGCGCAGGGGGTCGGAGGCCTGCTCCATGAGGTCGGCCGCACGGGCAAAGAGGGGGAAGAGGTCGTCCCAGATGATGGAGCGCTGCTCATCCGTGAGGGCATCGATGTCGTTGATCTCGAAGCGCCCGCGATCGATGTCCGGGTAGAGTCCGCGGACGTAATGAAGCGGGTAGAGGATGCTCACCGCACGGCGCGGGGGGTCGTTGGCGAGGGTGTGGACGTAATGGGTGTCCTCCGGGTTGGCCATCCACAGCCGTCCCGTCTGCATTCGATACTGGCGCCCGCCGGAGAAGACGTCGCTCGGCGGCCAGCTCAGCATGCAGTCGATCTCGATGGACCGGTGCCAGTGAGGAGGAATGTTGTCAGATGCCACGGTGTCGTGGAAGACGAAGTAGACCTGCTCTCGCTCCGAGGGGACGACGACCTCGTGAACCGTTTCCTGCATCTCGACCTCCGTACCTCGAACGCACGGGCAAGACGATGGTATCGCATGATTAGATCGCCGCTGGCTTGACGCGAAGACGACCCCGCCCGAAGGCGAGGTCGCATCGACTGAATGCAATGGCTACCTATGCTGCCAGCTTCGCCTTTGCCGCGAACCTCGTGGCGACGAATGCGGCACAGATGGCGAACACCGCGAAGGCGCAGGTCGAGATCAGCATGACGAGATGGGCGCTGCCGTCACCAATTGCGCCAGAGACTGTGGGGAGGATGAACGGCGAGCAGAAGACGCCGACGTTCAGGCAGACCATGGCGATGGTGGTCGAGGTGCTCATCGACTCAGCAGGGCTCACCTCGGCGACGAGCGTGTAGGCGTAGGGAACCACGATCGCGAAGGCGACGCCGGAGCAGATGCCACCCGCAAAGAGGACGGGGACGCTCGTGCCAAAGGAGAGCAGGCCGAAGCCGAGGGCGTTGGACGCGAGCGCCACGGGGACGGTGAAGGTTCCGAGACGCTTCCTGATGGCACCGAAGAAGATCGAGATGGGGATGCCGATGATGGTGAAGAAGCTGTAGATGGTCGAAGCGATGGTCGAGGCGCTCTCCTGGCTTGTCCCCGCAACGCCCGACTCGAAGACGCGAGTGCCGAGCGCATAGGCCATGGGAAGCTGGAAGACGAAGAACGCGAAGAGACCGAAGCCGATGCCCCACACGGCGCCGGGAACGTGCGCCTTTGCCTTCGGTGCGACCTCGGCGTCCTGAGCCTGATCCTCAGAGGAGCCCTTCTCGTCATCGAGGTTCACGAACAGGGTGAACAGCACCAGAGGGACGACGGAGAGCAGGTAGATGGAGAAGCCGGCCTGCCAACCGAGCACGACGAGAAGGCCCGAGACCAGGGAGCAGATGGCGCTGCCGACGCTGCCGACGGCATTCTCGATGCCGATCATGCCAGCGAGCTGGTCTCCCTTGTAGAAGCGCGAGAGCAGCACGACGATGAGGGGCGTATAGAGCCCGAAGGCGAAGCCCAGGACGATGCGGGAGACGAGGATCGGCGTGAAGTCGGAGAGGACCATGGGTGCGCAGCCGGCGATGATGGAGAGCACGATGCCGATGACCGTCGTGCGCTTCTCGCCGAGCACCTTGCAGGCGAGCGGGCTCAGGAGCAGGCCCGCGAGGCAGCCGGCGTTCGGCATGGTGCTCAGTGACTGGATGGCCTGAGCGCTCACGTCGGGCATCGAAGCGGCCATCGTGTTCAATATGCCGCCCACCGCCTGTGCCGTCGCCTGCATGACGGCGATGGACAGAATCGAAACCTTGAAGAGCATCCCATCTTGCTTTCTCTGTGACATTGACGTGCCTCCTGAATCCTCTCTCGTTCCCCATAGCCAGTATTGGCTCTTTGTTGAGTACAAGATACGAAAACGGACGTCGCCCGAAGTGACGTGCGGTATCGCAAAACGGGCGCGTAGTCACCTGGCGAGAAGGAAGAGGCTCGGGAGCGACTTCGACCAAGGTACCCCTGAGCCCTTTTCAGGCAGATCTTGTGGTGNNACAAGATCTGCCTGAAAGGGGCTACGGAAAGCACGACGGCGCCGTTGCCATGGCAACAACGCCGCAATCTCCTTCAACTCGAAACGCTTCTTCTTGGCTGCGACTCAGGGGGCAGCAATTGCCGCATGTCTCGGCAGCCGCAAACGCCCTTCGCAACTGTCCGAGAAAGAGTCGCACGTCGTTGCTGCCATCCCGCATCGGTCTATCGGCGCTTCGAACCACCACGGCAGCAGTTGGCACAGCCGTCGGTTCCGCTTTTCGAAACGCCTCGCGCACGACGCCACGCACAGGCAACGACCGCGACAACGATAAGCACGATGATGACCACATCAGCGACCCCCATCTCCAACACCTCCCATCAAAAATGCCGACGGCGCGACCGGGGAGAGGTTCCGGTCGCGCCGCGGCGTAGGGGAAAGACGGTCTATGCCGCTTCGTCCGCGAGGGACGAGAGAATCTTCTCGTCGGCGTGCTCGAGCTTCGGTGCCGGACGGAAAATCTGGAACAGAAGGCCTGCGACGAGCGCGAACGCCACCACTGTCCAGAACCCGAAGCTTCCGAAGACGAGGAGCTCGTAGAGCTGGTTGATGATGAGGCCCACGACCCAGCCGAGACCGCACTCATACCCGATGGCGAACCACCACCATCGTGCGTCATCCATCTGTCGCTTCATGGCACCCATGGCCGCGAAGCACGGGGCGCAGAGCAGGTTGAACGCCACGAAGGCGAACATCGCACCCGTGTGCATGATGCCGTCCACCACGAACATGTTGGCGAAGCCGTTCCACATCGACGTCGACGCCTCGTTCGCGGAGCTCCCAAGCCCGAAGAGGACCGCGTACGTCGAGACGAGGTTCTCCTTTGCGATGAGGCCGGAGATGGTGGAGGCGACCGCCTGCCAGGTGCCGAAGCCGAGGGGATAGAACATCCAGGCGAGCGCGCTGCCGATGCCCGCGAGCAGCGAGAAGTCCATATAGTCGCTCGGCACGTCATCCATGCCGGGCAGGTAACCGAAGGCCCCCGTACCGCCGTCCCAGCCCGCGAGGCCGAAGTTGGAAAGGAACCAGATGACGACCGACGCGGCAAAGATGATCGTTCCGGCCTTCATGACGAACGCCTTGACGCGCTCCCACACGTGCATGAGCCAGCTTTTGACTGCAGGCAGATGGTAGGCAGGAAGCTCCATCACGAAGGGTGCGGGGTCGCCGGCGAAGGGCCTCGTCTTCTTGAGCATGACTCCCGAGAGAATGACCGCGATGACACCCATGAAGTAGAAGAGCGGGGCGATCCACCACTCGGTCGAACCTCCGATGAGGGCACCCATGAGCAGCGCGATGATGGGGAGCTTGGCTCCGCAGGGCACCATCGTCGTGGTCATGATCGTCATGCGGCGGTCCGACTCGTTCTCGATGGTCTTCGTGGCCATGATTCCGGGCACGCCGCATCCCGAGCTGATGAGCATGGGGATGAAGCTCTTGCCGGAGAGACCGAACTTTCGGAACACGCGGTCCATGACGAAGGCCACCCGGCTCATGTAGCCGCAGTCCTCGAGAAAGCACAGCATGAGGAACAGGACGATCATCTGGGGAACGAAGCCGAGAATGGAGCCGACACCCGCGACGATGCCATCGATGACGAGGCTCGTGACGAGTGCCGAGGCACCTGCATCGGCAAGCCATCCCGAGACGATCGTGGGGATGCCGGGCACCCAGACGCCGTAGTCGGCGGGATCGGGCTCGGGCGTCTCGACAGCCGTGGCGAAGGCATCAGCGTCGACCGAGTCGATGGTCGCAAGCTCCTCACCATCCATCAGGACGGGGGTCGCGTCGTCGCCGATGCCGTCGGTGTCGACGAGCTCTCCCTCAGTATCGAGGTAGTTTCCGTTGGCATCACGAATCGGAACCTTGTAGGCGGCGACGTTCGCTGCCGCGGCAGCCTTCTCGAACGTGGCGATGGTGGCAGCGTCCTCATCCGTTGGATCTTCGGCGTCAATGGCCTCTTGGACGCCCGTCGTGTCGACGCCAGCGTCGGCGGCTGCGGCGATGTAGGCGCTGATCTGGTCGGGGTAGTCATTTGCCTGCCAGTCATCGTCTGCCTGACCGAACTCGGCGTCACCGTTCCCAAAGAGGTGCCAGCCGTCACCGAAGAGACCGTCGTTCGCCCAGTCGGTCGCCGCCGTGCCCACGGTCGAGACGGCCAGGAAGTAGACGAGGACCATCACTGCGACGAAGATCGGTAGTCCCAGCGCACGACTCGTGACGACGCGGTCGATCCTCTCGGTCGTCGTGAGCTTGGTAGGCGCCTTGACCACGCACTCCTCGATGACTCGCGCAATCCAGTCGTAGCGTTCAGAGGTGATGATGGACTCGGAGTCATCGGAGCGGCTCTTCTCGACCCTTTTGATGACAGGCTCGAGCGCGGCAATCTCTCCCCCCGTGAGACCGAGCGGCTTGATGGCCTCTGCGTCTCGCTCGAAGACCTTGATCGAGTACCAGCGGGTGAGCTCTGGGAGACACTGACCCTTGATGGCGGTCGCGATGTGATCGAGCGCATGCTCGACGTCATCGGCGAAGGCATGGCGCGGCGAGGCGGGAACGCCCGCCCTACCGGCTTTGACCGCACGGGAGACGAGCGCGTCAAGGTTTCTCGCCTTGAGTGCCGAGACCTCGACGCAGGGGACCCCGAGCTCCTCGGACAACTTGGCGGCATCGATCGCATCGCCGCTCTTGGCGAGAAGGTCGCACATGTTGAGACCGATGACCACAGGCAGCCCGCACTCGAGCACCTGCGTCGTAAGGTAGAGGTTACGCTCGAGGTTGGTGACGTCGACGAGGTCGATGACCGCCTCGGGCCGGTCGTGAACGAGGTAGTCTCGCGAGACGACCTCCTCGGGCGAGTAGGGCGAGAGCGAATAGATGCCAGGGAGATCGGTGAAGGTGACCGAGCCATCCTTGAGCCAGGCTGCCTCCTTCTTCTCGACCGTGACTCCCGGCCAGTTGCCGACGTAACCGTTCGAACCCGTGAGCTCGTTGAACAGCGTTGTCTTTCCGCAGTTCGGGTTTCCTGCGAGGGCGACGTGCATGCCTTGTGCCATGAATCCTCTCAATTCCGGGGTGCCGGTGCGCAAGGTGAAAATCGCGCTGTTCATGCTGACGGCCAG